>NZ_CFHOXV010000002.1:0-320933 GCF_984505615.1 Alteromonas sp.
GCTCAGCGTCGAAAGTATTTCAGACAATGTAAATTTATTTAAACAGAATTCACCTTCAGCTTTGACAGATGTTGAAATAAAGAGAAAAGATATGCTGTGACAGATAATCCTTAGACTTCTTGAAATGAAGTGTTGAAAGTAAAAACAACGTAATAGCTGGTTTGTGACTTTAATGCTTTATAAGGTCATGTTAATAAGCTTTTTCATAACGCAAAATATACATAGAAAACAGGTGGATAATATTATTCTTAGTCCCTATATACTCTGAGTAGACGCATCATTTTTCTTTGCAAACAGGTATCAAAGGATGTGGAAGCAGGCAGACTGGTCAAAGAAGTCTGTCTTGAATAGGGTATTTCAGATGCGACCTATTACATCTATGGAGCACCTCCGTATTGCAGTAACAATTTTAGTTTTTGATCCGATTGTCAACATCTATCCTGCATAATATGATTTTTCTGTTTGCCAAAATGGGAAGTGGACACATCCAGTGAGGAAAATCCGATTGTGATAAAAGGGATTACAGAAAAAGAGCAGGAACAATACGGAATACCGTCGGTCCGTTTTATTCTTCATTAACAGGGTAAACCGCTTTCTTGAAGGCTCATAACTGGGAAGAGCGTGTGAACTTCTTTCCAGTCATTACTCCCCACAGAAGCCGCTGCGGGCTTTCTCACTGTAGCTTAGGCAGCGATACGATTAGGCGATAGCAACACAGGTCTGTACGACTCTAAGAAAGCGGAAGCGTATTTCTTTACAGTAACTGAACAGCTATTTGGCTTTTCACGAGAGCAGTTTCACCACAGTGAAAAGTTCACCCGTACCATAGCATCGCTCAATCGGTGGAATTCACATCTTGAAAGCCTTCATTGTACAAATTGTTCCAAGCCACTAGCCTTATCGGAACATCCCAAAAATTCAATGGGGAATATGGCGGTAGGTGCGACTTTCTGGCACTGTGGAAATAGAGAATGCAATGAATACTGTCGGTCAATCAAACTTGTGTATTGTTACGGATGTGGCGAAGAAATCGATAGCCGTGTGAATACAGTTTCCTGTGATCCTCATGAAATTAAAGCCTATAAAAAATTCTATATTTGTGGAAAGTGCGCAAGTTGCTGTAAGCATCATGGCGGGACGACAGGTAGGTGCCCTAAATGTGGAACTTCTGATGCTTTTGCTAACGTCGGCTTTGGAAATAGAACAAGAGCGAATTGCAGGAATGACGCTTGTGATGCGGTTGTTTCACTGGATAATAAATCTTATAAAAAACTCGTACCTGAAAGTGGTGCCCTTAATAAAGTTCAACAAAGGCTTTCGTCTGCAGACTCTGTAATTGCCGTCCCGAGCGAGCTAATTTTGCAAGGCAAGAAAGGACTCCGGCTTCAGAATTTTAACAGTAGAGGTAAGCTTCTCTATGTATATGATTTGTTCTATTGCCTGGACAAAGGATTAATTATCCCAAGTAAACTTTCTGGATATGAGTTTATCTGCGACCTTAAATTGATTGATAGAATGACATCACTCGGACTAAATCATCCAAAATACAAGTCTGGTGTTGAAAATGATTCAATAGAGTCGGTGCTGCAGCTATCGCTTTCTTCTGAGTTTGATAATGCTTCGTTTCAGAAGCTTTCGGACTGGTTGGCTAGAAGATTTGAAGTGATGCGGAGCGAGTCATTGTGGGATCATTACAAAACCGTTGAGTTACCGTTTACTTTTGCTTTGAGCTCCTTACTGGGCAAAGGAATAGAAATAAAGCCTTTCGATATCAGTAATTTCATCCATGATGTATTACTTGCAAGATATATTGTGGTTGAAGAACTCAGGACTTTAGGCATTGATACACCAGACAAAGATGCGTTTCTGTCATACATAGAACAGCAATATAGCCGCCAGGATGCCTGGGTAATGAGAAATGCGCTATTGCGGGGAGACACTAAAGCCTTGCGAATAGCTGCCGGGAAATTGGTTTGCTACAAAAGCTTGAGCGAATTGAAAGGCTGGGTAGGGATGTCAATATGTTTGCTGAAGGGCACCTAAAACCTGATTACCAGATATTAGGGGCAGATACAGGTCGATGCACTAGCAAAAAAACTAATATCATGGGAATCCCCAAGCAGCTTCGTCCTATGGTTAAAGCTCGAAATGGATATGGCATTGTTGAGTGTGACTACTCGCAAATGGAAGTTGGAGTTCTTGCTGCGCTCTCAGGAGATCATAAATTACTCGAAGACTACAACTCTGGCGACGTTTATCAAAAGTTCGCAGATAAACTTGCGATTGAACGGAGCGAGGCAAAACAGCTCTTTCTTGCCGTGCTTTACGGCGTTGGGAAATCGACGCTGGTTGCTTGGCTTAACATGGAAAAGACGTCTGTTGATAATGTTTTAACGCAATTCAGTCAGTCTTATAAACGAGCTATGGCTTATTTGGATGAGCAGGCCGCTTTAGGGGAGCGCATGGGCTACGTGTCGACCACGACCGGTCTGAGACGCAGAATAAACAGAAGAGCTGTACGCGCGTCATCTGATCAAAAACCTTTATTAATCTGGCAACGTAATTGGCTGAGGAATTTTTCGATACAGGCTAATGCAGCTGTAGTGTTCAAAAAGTCGCTAATTGATTTGGCGGAAAATATACAATTCAGTGAATTTAAACTCCTGGTCCCTCATTACGACGCTATTGTATTCGAAGCACCTTTACCTCAGCTCTCCCACTATACAGATGTTGTTGTCGCCTCTATGAAGCGTGCTATGACTGATATTTTCCCTTCTTTAAAACCACATGTGAAGGTGAGCGACTCGGATCCAAGTTGCTGGAATGCGGGCCCTGATGTGCAGCGTTATGACGAGTGGATAAAAACAATATCTAATGAGGTTAGGAAAGGTGTAGCAAGCGTCTAGTTTGCTACAAAATATTTGCGCATTATTTCATTGATCATCAATTACATCTGTCGATTTTTTAAAGGAAGATAATTCATGTCAGCAATTTTAAGTTCGTGCAGAAAATTCCGTTACCGCTTAACGCGTGACGTCAACAAGTCTGGCAAAGTAACGATTGCGTATTTTGGAATAAATCCTAGCACTGCAGATGAGAAAAAAGACGATCCTACAGTACGACGTTGGCGCGGATTTACTGAGCGAAATAATGGTGTGAAATTTATAATCGGCAACGTGTTCGCATTTCGAGCAACTGATGTCGGTGAACTGGCAAGAGCCGAGGATCCTGTGGGGCCAGAGAACATGCTCCACATAGACGGAATTATCAGTGAAGCTGATATTCTTGTTCCATGCTGGGGAAGCAGGAACAAATTACCAAGAGAACTCTGGGGACATTTGGATATGTTTGTGGACAAACGGAACTGCTCTGGAAAGCCTGTTAAGTGTTTTGGAAAAACCGTTAGTAACGACCCGAAACATCCTTTGATGCTTAGTTATGATACGCCATTTATACCGTATTGATCGTTACATGTTTTATGAGCTTTATAAACTAGCTAAAACTGCGTTAACTTAGCTAGAGTCTGATTGATTTTGAATAGTAAATTTTTCACTTCAGATCTGGTTTGAATGGTTAAACGAGCGTAGAAATGTCGCACTGTTTTAAACCGTGCGAATAGTTCAGGTCCTCTGTTTATTATCCAATGACATTTTGTGGCAGTTAACGGCGTCCGTTTTCAACGGACTGCAGGTTAATTCGTCGGTCTCAGTTTAGGGTTAATGGAAAGTGCCATGCTAAAGTTTCCATGGCCCTTTCTTTTAAGCGGTTTATCTCAACTCTCTGACATTTTTTGCTTATTTTAAATGGCAATTAAAATGTAAAGTTTTAGCGGTTCAAAATGGCACAAATTAATGTGCTAGCACCCAGCAGGATTCACGCAATTTTTTCGCTATTTAGTAGCAACAGTTTGTCGTCGAGATTCTGAACGGATTTTAATGTGAGAAAAGACACGCTCAACAAAAACTTTGTGAAAAAATGTGCTGAGTCAGGTGCCTTTCCAAAGCGTTCCTCCGAAAAAAAAATAAAGCGTTCTGCCGAAAGTTTTAATTTCGGAGTAACGTGGGGAGTAGTTCAAAAATCAAAAACTTCCTACTTTCGGCAGAACGCTTTTTCCGTGGCCTGTAGACGGATAGGTTACAAAAAGTGTGGAAATTTCATATTCTCAAATTTTTACAAGAATTCAATTCGAAATTGGCCTGACTTTACTAGCGTAGTTATCGAGTCAATATCATTTAAAATACACATGTAATCAGTCTGAAGAGAGAGTATCTTTTTCTACCAAAGTAGTGACAAGTCGCACTATACAAAGAACTCCTTTAAGGCAGTCTGTTTAGCTCAATTATTTGGTATTTTTTAGCAATTTTTTGCTGACTTTTCGTCGCAGTTTTGACGCGAGTATAAGCGGAAAGACAAAAAATATTTCAGGGCTTGCAAGACAAATTTAACAAAAAAATTGTGAAAAATGTACGGGCTAGGCTGTACTTTCGGAGCGTTACCCCTAGAAAAAAATCAAGCGTTACCCCTAGAATTTTATTCTAGGAGTAACGGGGGGAGTTGTTCAAATTTCATAATATTCCTACTCTAGGAGTAACGCTTTTTCCGTGGCCTGCAGACGGATTGGCCCAATAATTCCACCAAAAACTTAATTTCCAAAAATATAATCATCAATGGAGCATGCTTTCAGTGGTTGTTCAGTGATTAGATGCCTATGTAGATTTGAATATTAGACATGGCGATTAGCGATGTTTGAATTCGAGTGATATGCAAAAAAATGCGGGGTGCACAGTGATTAAATTAGGCTATTTTAAGTCTAGCGTATAACGCTGCTTGAGAACTTAAATTACCATCGCAAGTGTTCGCTTTCCTGTCACTTCATCTGGCAATGCAAAGGAAGATGAGAGGGCAGTAGAGTTTAGATTCTGCTGTTTTCCAGATACGGTGGATAGAGCATTTCGGCTACGATTTCTTTAACTTATCCTAGTTATTTAATACGCCAGAAACAACGTTATTTGGCCAACATACTGCAACTAATCTGGGCGCAGTAATAGTGTTAAACTGAACACAAATACCATAAAAGCTTGGTGTCTGTAACTCGATAACTGGGGGCCAAAAAATACGAAAACAGTTATTATGCATCCTTGCAGGAACCTAATGAATAGAAGTTTGTGCCCAAAATTTACACGATAGAAAGTTCCCAATTACAGGAGCAAATCAGACCAGAAGGTGTGGTGTCTATGCGGTTCACCGCTACGACTAAAATAGAGGACTTGAAGTAGCAAGTAACTACAATTTCTGCGCCTATAACTCAGTATTCCTGTTGTGTAGCTCATCCGATTCCGCGAGAGTTAGTCAAACTATTTCAAGCTGAATGCGAGAGACAAAGGCCGAAGCGCGTGGTAACAAGAAGCAACTCCGGAGAGCCACTCTATATATTCAAAAGTGGGTATAATCCAGGCAAGCTTGATAGTCAGATAAGAAAAGATTTGAAAGAATAAAAGCAATGGTAATAAGGGACTGTAACGTATAGTCCTTAGATCATTATACTCTTCAAGATATCAGCGAGTTTACTTCTCATCGGATAAGAGACATTGTCGAGAAGTAACTAAAACTATTCAGGGAGACAGATACTCAAAAAAGAAAAGCGCATAAGCCGAAATCCGGACGAGGTAGGTTGTGCTCCCGGTGTTCTATCTGTACCAATATTATGCAAGCTCAAAGACAAAATAATTGATAAAATATATACTGAACAACCTGAGTTAAAGCAGGCTATTACCAGCCTGATTGACAAATAGTCACACGAATGCATTGCTTATGCAGGTGACAAAATGTGCTGCTTTTATCATGCATCCCTTGTATTAAAAAAAGGAGGGAGGAAGAGGAAATGGTGGCCCCACCTGGACTCGAACCAGGGACCTAACGATTCGTTAATCCGAAGCTTTCGCACCGGCCCGGACTATATCATCACCCTCGCTATCGCGGTGGGGTGTCGGACGCTAATGGTGTATTATGCGACAAGCGTGCCGCGCCACCTAGTCTCTGAACCGTCCTGAGGCGCCCCTCAGGCTTGGCTGCTGATTGGCAAGTTTAGAACGTAGCTTCCCAGCAATTCATCCGATTTTTCCACATACTATTACTAATATGGGTCACAAATATTTTTATGAGTCGTGTGCTCTAACCAACTGAGCTATAGGGCCATTTCCGAATTTGTTACAGAGTCTAATTTGAATCTGAAACAAATTTGATGCGTAGTGTACTGATTAAATCTACAGATGTCACGCCGGTTATTAGGTTCTGCAAACCATTCGCTCGTTTTTCATTCAGTGATTTCTAGCAGCTCCCCAATTTCACACTGCAGATATCGGCAAAGAGTCTCAAGTGTCTCAAAATCGATCCTGGTTGTCGTTTCATGATAGAGCCTGGTTGCGGTACTGCGATTAATTCCTGTATCCCGTACAAGATCAGAAATTTTAATTTTTCTCGCTCCAAGAAGAGCTGAAAGGTTGCATTTTATCAATGTAAAGCACCAAAATAATTCTTTAGAGAGTCATTTTCTGTTGACTTCTCATTCATGTTGATTTATTGTTTCTTTAGAGAATCAAAATGCTTCTTTTGAGTTTCTTTTTCTTCCCGTATGGAGTAACAATCGATATGACTGAAATTCATTCGTTCCAACCACTGCTAGATAATACAACCGAATTAACTCGATTTCGAGGGACGTATTTTTTAACAGAATTTGAATCAAGAATCGGAGATGAGCAACATTACTGGAAACTGGCTCTTGCGGATTCATCCGGAGAATTGACAGTATATTGTTATGATCCTGAATTTATTCAGGATCATATTGCAGCAGGCATGTATGTGCAGGTTGAAGTCGTTCGAAAATCGACACGTGGTTGCGAATTTGTTCAGTGCGTACAGCTACATAGCTGGGAGCGGGAGCAGGAAAAAAGATTATCTCTCATGCAATTGCCCCGGTGTATGTGCCCTAAACCGCAGGCATTGGACTGGTTTTTGGATTTCAGAAATCGAATCCGTGTACAAAATCTCAGACGGTTTTTAGATAGAGTCATCATGCAACCCCACGTTTCTATGGCATTTCTCACAGCTCCTGGGTCACTTGAGGAGCATTTTAGCCATCCTGGCGGATTAATTGAGCATTCTGTTGCAACTGCATGGTCAGTTATAGGATATCAGGATCACTCATTTGTTGAGCGCGATCTGGCTATCGTCGCCGCTCTGCTGCATGACATCGGAAAAACTCAAACAATGACTAGTGATTTGGTCAGAACCCGGCTGGGACGTCTGGTGAACCACAATCATCTCACATTGGAAATTTGTGCAGATGCTCTGGCGGAAATGGATCTTTTGGCGCCAGGACTGGGTGATCAACTGCGACACGCCTGGACAAGTGCTGAAACTGACAGTGAATGTTGTGAACCGGAACAATCACAGTTGGCAGAGCGGCTGGAAGAGTGCGATCTGAATTCGTTCAGTGAGCATGTTGTTTTTCCATAGCTTAGAATGTAATACATAACAGAGGTCAGCATGCTAATGGATTCTCCAATAGTCGATTTTACGAGATTGACGCCACCTGAATTAATCGATGGTGTTCCAGCGTTTCTGTCAGATGATTCGGGTTGGTACTGGTCAACAAATAAGGCTTGGGGCAATCTTGAGCTAGAGTACCCAAGAACAGCCGTTGAGCAAGCTCTACTGCAGTCATTTACACAGTTTGGGTGTGGCGTGAGCATGTTACGGTTGGGGCGGTCGTTGCTACACAGCTATCGCTATCCATCAGAAATACAATCGGACTATTTAGGTTTGCAGTATCTACTGTCGGGTATGGATGCATTCAATATAGTTTTAAGAGAAACTGCTGCTCCTCTCAGTATAAAAAAATACGTCTATACTCCTGAATTTATTGGGCTGTGTCAGTTGGCTATTCATGAAGTTGCAGATAAAAATATCAGTATCTGCCCTGAGTTAAGCGAGTTTCTCCGCAAGTCAGTGAGCCACATACAGCACTGATTTTGTGTTTTGAAGTGAGGGGAACCATGCCGCTTTCGGATTTGGCTCTTTGTCTTTAATAAGCGAATTGGGAAATTAAGGGCAGGTAGAGCAAGCTCGCTGAAGATGAGCTGAACAATATAAGGAGTAGATGTATAGAGCCTCAAACTCCGGCGCAGCGAAGCGACGTCCGAGTGCTTTGACCTGTTATATTTTTTCTACGCATGAGCTTCTCCGCCAAGTTCAGTTATAAGCCAATTTAATTGATTCCTAGCGCTAGAGATTATTTCATCAAAAATTAAGACCTCAGAATTAGGTTCTTTGTTATAGTGTGGAGGAAGATCCTGCCCCCTTTTTCCTCCCACTAAAATAATTTTCATCTCTGCGTCTGTGTAGGGAACAAAGTCATTCCGATATGCTGTCGCCTGCTGATAATCTTTGTATTTCAGACTGTGGCTCGGTCGCTTAAATTCAATAAGAAGATACTCATTAGCGTAGTTGACACTTAAAAGCAGATCAGGCCGTTTGTTTGATCTTTTGCCCGTGAACTTTTTGCCAATATAATCTTCAATCTGGCGTTTTAACGTCTTATTGCTACTAAAAACTGAATATTTAACACCAAACACCCATAAACTTTTTTCTAATGCGGAGTGCACGACACTTTCTTCAGTGTCCGCGTTTTTACATAATTCTTCTAATCTATCGAGAAACTCTAGCCTGCTTTTCGCCTGCTCTCCGACTATTGCTATTTCCGCCAACCCAAATTCTGATAAAGCTTCGGCTAGTTTTGCAATATCTGAATGTTCTGCCTCGTGGATATAGTCAAGAACAGCTCTATAGTCTGTTCTTTCAAGAGCATCAAGTAAGACTCCGACTATAGGCTCAACTTTTGTTTCAGGTTCTCCGTAATACCTTCCTAGAATTGATTTAATGGCTTTATCGGCATACTGCCTCTTATATTCCGGTAACTGAGAAAGCCTTTCATTTATCCGTTTCTTCAATCTTGCCTGAGCAAGATTCATCTCACGCCCATATTCTTCTTTAACTTTTTCCTTGATTATCGGGCGAATATACTCAGAAACCTCTTTATACAGTTCACTATTTTCAACCAGCGCACCCCAGTCAGCCGTAACGTGATCGAATAACCCATCTACTTCTACTTCACCATAGATTTTTTCAAGCAGTTTAGGTGGAAAGTCTTCTTCATTATCTAAGCCAAAGAAGTCTGGGCTTCCTACTGTTTTACCGCCTACTCTAATGGAGATGCCGGGCTGTTTAAGCTTCCCTTTTTGATTGGAAACAGTGAATTGTAAATTCAGTGAACCTGCCGATGGCAATTCGGCTTCATGTTTTGTGTAGTTACCTTGTATATCGTCAATCCCTAAAGCCTTTTGATTAACCTCAACACTGAACCCCTCTTCTCGACCGTACTCTTGAAGTAGTAGCTGCCTGAATTTGTCTGGATTCGGGAAAGATAATCCTTGGATAAGTTCTGACAGAGTAATTTTGGTTCCTTTTAGATCGCTGAAACAATTTTCAATCGTAAGATCAATAGTCAAATCTTCAATGTCAGTTGCATTTTCAAAGTCAGACGTTTTAATCGAAAAGCTACACTTTTTGCCTCTTGCCCACGTTTCAAGTTTCATTTCTTTTGCGATCATTAACCCCGCAAATTTCCCTATACCTTTTTTCCCTTTAACCTTTCTCTTTTTCTCAGCTGTTAGCTCGCCCCGCCTTTTTCTTCGATCACTTGCTATAAATAAATACTCTCTCAAAAGCTCCTCTTCCGTCATGCCTGTACCAGAGTCGTGTACGAAAATCGGATCATCGGAAAGAGGCTCTGGGAGTGAAATTTTGACTGATTCGGCATCAGCATCCCAAGCATTGTCTACCAGCTCCTTTAAAGCCCTTTCAGTAGACCTGTAATTTTCTGAGAGAAGCTTGGCTAGCCTAGTATCAACTTGAAACGCAATTTTTTTCACTACTCAATCCTTTCGTAGATTTGTGGCTTCGTTTAACACCCAAATAAGGGGCGCAAACATGGCGGCTATAATCGAAACGAAGTGTCAAAGCTGCAATGTTTGTGTCCCAGCGAGCCCACGAGCGACTTAATTTGGTTGTTATATTTTGGTGCTGGAATACGTTGAAATCAGAAATAATGCCATTGAGCCTGCTAAATTGACGGCCAGTTCTGCATGACGAGCCTGTGGCTTTACTGGCAATTTACCTTGTCCATGAGCATCACCTAGCTTATTTCTAAGTGTTCCTAGTCCATTTACAATACCAGAGCACCCTCCCAGAATCTGCTTGAATATTTGTTCAGTGTGTTGTTCGGGGGCAAGATTCAATTCTTTAGCTGTCATTTTATAAAGTTCAGACAGGTCAATTGAGGAAGAGTTATAGGTAATTCCCTTGTCATCAAGAATATGCTTACACACACTTTCCAGCATTGACCTTGAGATAGTAATAGCACCTTCGGGATCTGACATTTTTCGTTCAAGTGCTTTTGCCCATGCGTAATGAATACTCTCAGAATCGAAATTACTAAGAACTTCATCAATAGTTTTCTTTGCTGGATGCTGTAAGCCACTTTCTAGAAATTCTAATATGGGATTAAAAGCGTCCCATATGAAACGCCTACGCTCCGAGTAACTAGGATATTTTCCCTTTATAAACTCCCAGAACTGAGACAAATTTCTGTTCGTCTTTATCCAACGAGGCATCATTTCCGATAATACTGGAGAGTCTAATATTTCCTGTCTTATGATTTGGTAGTGCCCATCATTAGCATCACCACCTGTGGCTCTTGCTATTAGTAAAGTTTGAAAATATTCGACTTTATCTAGTTGATTTTCTAAATGCTCTAATCCTTGCAAAGTAAACACTTCCTTTGAAAAATATAACGCCCAACTTAGGGGCAATAACACGCAGACTAAACTGAGGGGCGGAGCGACTGAGCCTGCGTATTATTGTCCCAGTGAGCCCCAGCGAACGGCTACAGTTGTTCGTTAGCTTTTGCCGCAGTTTACTTTATTTTGCAAAATGAGTCCCCATCTTGTCCATAGCTACACCCTGCTCGTAGCTAGCAGTTGGGTTGGTGGCTTCCTCATATCCTTTTGGAGAAACTGGATATGATTGAAACCACCCGTAAGAAACACCTAAATGCACTGAAAAAGCTTCGTGAAAATTCAGATTTAACTAAAGAGCAGAAAGAAGCGGTAGAGTATGCAATTGCAACTATTAAAGTGCGTCCAATCGTACGCGTTGCTGCGAGCATTGCCGCAATTTTTGCAAAGTGCTATCTGGACTCGTAGGTTCGCTGTGGCAAGCTTACTACGCTTCACGAATAAGGAGTTCTATCGAATAGGCAAAATGTATAAGCAAGAAAAATTGAACGCCAAAACTAAAACTTAGCAAAGGAGTTACTATGAATATTACTCCTCGTAAAAAACTAATTTAACCTCTGTTATCACTTGGAGGGAGCGCCAATTCCTCCGGTGGAATAATGATTTGCTGAAGCAGCGGCAAGTCGTTATCAGAGCAGGATTTCACTAAATGAGCCAATATGATTCAAGTTCCATCAAAGTTCTAAAAGGACTAGATGCAGTAAGAAAAAGGCCGGGTATGTTTATCGGTGATACCGATAATGGCACTGGGCTGCATCACATGGTTTTTGAGATCGTAGACTACTCTACTGATGAAGCCATCAGGCTAATAATCAATGACGATGGTTCCATTACTGTCGTTGATAAAGGTAAAAAGAAACCCGTAAAATGGTATCTTGCTCCCATCAAAATTTATCTATTTGTTGTTTCGCTGCCACCTTGCACCAGCAAAACTAACAAACGCTCATTAAGTTGGACACAACTGCTGAAAGAGACAAGGAAGATGGCTAGGGTACCGCCAAGAAAGCTAATAGGTTATTTCTGAGACTTCATAATAACACCCGTTTCCCATAAGAAACTATACTCTATGCTTTCATGTATAGGAGCTAATATCTATAACGCGTATCAAGCAGTCATTAATATCAATGTCCACAAATCCGCTCTTGATTGCCTAAGATTACCAAAACGCTGGACTTAAAATATGTACTGGACAAGGCATTTTTCGAGAGCCTGAACTTTCTACTCGGAATAGTTTTGAAAAGACTCTTCAAGGGACTTTTCACGATCAAATAAAGTTAGTGGGAATTTTAGCTTATCAGCTAATTGGTTGAAATATAGATAGATTAATTTGCTGGCATGGTTTCGAGCTATCGATTATGAGTCGTGTGCTCTAACCAACTGAGCTATAGGGCCATTCTAACTTTCAGAAGCTTGCGTGGAGAGCCGGTGTTTGCCGCAGTACTGCGCACTGGTTTTTACAAGCGGGGCGAAGTATAAGCAGTTTTTTGTGGCTTGTCACCCTATACAGCCTGTGAATTCAATTGCCTGGCGAAAAGTTGTTCAGCCTGCAGTTGTAACACCCGGCGGTTAAAGTTGTTAGTAAAAAGCGTACGGCTTCCGCGCACCTCATTCTTTGCCCCGTTAGTCTTTTGTCTGGTTGACGAAATGGTGGCTGCCCGCTCACTATGTTAGCGGTGTAAGTTTTAAATTAAGCGTAATTATGAACATGAAATGGATTTTTCTGATCCCGGCGTTTCTGATGCTGACAGGCTGCGGCGATCTGTTCGGGAGCAGCAAAGCACCCGGAGATATCCCCGTGGAATTTACCGACCTCTCATTAGGCGAAGACTGTGCCTGGGAAGTCACGGTGGATAAAGATCTGTGGAAAATAAACTATCTGGCTTTTTATCTGAGCCAACCGGAAGTAAAGGTAGAGGGCAGGTGGGTCCCGCTGAACTTCGTAAAGAATGACTGGCAGTCTGATAAAGTCGCCTTTTTGCAGTTTCATCATGCCTGCGATAAAAAGCTGAACAACAATCATATTCTGCTGGATGCTAATGAAGCTTTGCTAAGCAGAGCTACAGAACTGCGCCTGACGATGGGGCTTAATTTTGATGAGAACCATTCATTGCCGGTGGAACAAATACCTCCGCTGGACAAACCAACGATGTACCAGTCGGTGAATGCCGGACATAACTTCTTCCGTGTGGAATTACAAAATACCCGCGAGCCGGGCGCCATCTGGTCGTTTTTACTGGCCAGCGGAGGATGCAATGGAGAGAATGCTGAAACGAAGCCGTCAGATTGTGCGTTTCCTAACCGTGTAACGGTGAAGTTACCCATGGCCCAGAACGTGTCGGACCTCAGCTTACTGGCGAAGCTGCAACAAATTCTGTTCCGCGTTGATTTAAAAGCGGTTACGGAATGTAATATGGCCGGGTCTCACGATAAGAGCTGTGAAAAAGTCATGAAAAATCTCACCGGCAGGGAATGGTTGCGTTGGGACGCGCCTGAAAAGGTATACCTGAAATCCTGAGGGTATGAACGTAAGTCGGTGGTTTAAGGCGAAATTTGCCTGTGGCGTAGTGCAAGGTTTCAGATTCTTTGCTATCTTTCCTTTACACTAATTTTAGCCAGCCAGCATGGAGATAAGAATGACTGAGAAGCCCTTCCTGGTGAGTGGCCGCAATACAATCATCCACAAAGTTCGCAAGTTTGATTTGTTGATTGTTAACGGTGACGAAAATCCGCCGGTAATCGTGACTTATAAAGGTATTAAGCGCTACGAGGGAAAAATCCCTGATAACAAGCGTGAAGCCAAAATGATGGACATGGAACTGGTTGATATTACAACCGGTGATGTTTTCGGTGACGAAAAAACACTGGTGTTCATTCAGACACTGAATGGTAAAGAATATAAGGTGGATTACAGCAAAGCTGAAACGTCTATGTTCATTAAAGTGCATCAGGACAGCGCTTTCTGATCTGCCATTGAACTACACCTTCCGGAGCCCGGCAAATATCCCGGGCCGCTTTCAAACAGAACCTGAACTGACCTGCTAAATTCTTTTCCTCCGTCGTTTTTTACTCATCTTCGTACTAAATATGAATGTGACAAAATGTGTTTTTAGCACGATGTATTCCTTCTGTTGCCGATAAGTGAACGGCAAAAAAATGTTGTTCATCGCAAGATCTCAAAACTTTGCGATTCATCGATTCTTCACAGTCCTTTTAACAACACTTCTCTACGTTATCAATATCCTGACCATCGACCTGATGGAAGGTGATTTTAACAAGGAGACGACCATGAAATCTAAACTTCCCAAACGCAACACCGCGTTAATTGTCGCTGTTATCACCAGCGCATCATTCATTATTCCTGTGACAAGCTCAAATGCAATTGCCGCAACCTATCCCGGATGGCTTGAGAACAGCCTTGTATCTGTATGTCATGCTATCCGGAAGGATGACACGCGTGCTTTAAAAAACGCAGTAAGAGATTCGAGGGTGTCACTGAAAGTTCTTCATGAAGGATTAGTCTGTAATGGTGAAGATATGATGTCCTTTGCAGAGCGCCACCGTGCAATGGACACCAGTGAATTGATCGCGAGACGACTGAAGCTTCAGGATGAAACATTAACAGCCCGGCGTTAACCCCGGCAGGTACGAACATGGAAAGTCTGAACGGTACCGGCAGCCACACAGAAGTTGTAGCCGGTCCGCTACCCCTGCTCAGTGTACTGGTGATGATTGAGAATGAGCAGTATCATTCGTCACTCAGGCTGATATTAGAAGATATCCCGCAGGTTGGATGTGTGACAATATGCCGTACCCCCGAAGAACTTTACTGGTTTAATGGTTCCCGCAACTCAATATTAATAAGTTGTCTCAACTCTTTTGCTGTTACCGGCCCTCACCAATGTCCACTTGTTATTGCCGGCAGTACAAATGAGGAAGCTTTAAAGGCCTTTGCTATCAATGCTGGAGGATTTATCTCTATGCCTCCTTCAAAGGAAAATGTCCGGTCTTGTCTGCAACATCAGCACGCACTGTTCAGTGCCCGTACGGAACGCGCCGGTTATGAATCCGCTTGTAAAACTATTTCGCTACAGGCTGGTATTTCCGTAAGCGCACTGAAAGCGAGGTTGAACCGTCAACTTAACCACCCGGGTTTTGAACGTCGTCTGAGTTTACGTTGTGCAGGTGAGTGGACATATCTTGAATATGGCGACATCATTTGGATAGAAGCTGCAGGGGACTATCTTGTTGTGCACTGTCTGTCTGAAAATCATGTTGTCCGTTGCTCGCTCTGTGATATGCAGCGCAAATTGCCGGATCAATTTACGCGTATCAGCCGCTCAGCCATAATTAATTGTACTGCTATTGTCAGAATCGATGAATGTTGCAGGCGCCCCCGGTTTATTCACTTGTCTGGCAACATAAAACTTAATATAAGTCAGCATTATGCGATGAGAACATCACTTATCAATACTTCGAACTAATACCATTGTCGGTTGTGAGACCCGGTCTCTGTCAGATACACTGCCTTATCTTCATTTACACGGACGCCTATGAATAACCTGCTGCACATGCTTGCCGGTCTGGCTGCGATCTTTCTTTTTTATTTCTGCGGAGAGATGCTGGTAAGAGTATTAGCTCTGCCGTTCCCGGGCACACTCGCCGGACTGTTAATGTTGCTCGCTTTTCAGTTTCTCCGCAGGAAAACCCCTGTCGTGCTGATATCGGGCGGGGCCCCGCTGTTAAGGCATATGGCGATGCTTTTTGTTCCTGCTGTGCTGGGCGTTGGCGTTTACTGGCAGCAAATCAATGAAAACCTTACCGGCATCGGGTTAGCCATCATTGTTTCAACCACTGTCAGCCTGGGCCTCAGCGGGTGGATAGCGCAACGTTTATTGCAATCTGTTGCTGTGGATTCAGAAGAAGATCCTGGCTTATGACTGTTGTACAGGCATTTAATGACTGGTTTGCAAGTGTCTCTGCGCTCGTTGTGCCTTCTTTTTCGGCAACGGGATTAGTCTGGATAAGTATAACCATTGTGGCCTATTTACTCGCATTATCCATTGCTCGCAGAACCCGCGGACATCCGCTGGCGAACCCTGTTCTGGTCACTGCGGTGATCACCGGCATGGTTATTTTGATAAGCGGGCAGGGAACGGGTAATTATCAGCATGAGGCGGGCTTTATTCACTGGTTACTGGGGCCGGCCACGGTGGCGCTAGCGATCCCCATGTATGCCCAGTGGCAAAAAATTCGTGAACTGGGCTGGCGTCTGGTTCTGGCGGTATTTCTTGCCGGCGTCATCGCACCGTTAACAGCATGGCTGACAGTGTGGTTTTATGATGCACCACTGGCTATTCAGATGACCATGCTGGCGAAGTCTATTACTACGCCGCTGGCAATGGAAGCGACTGCGCAAATCAATGGTATTCCTGCGCTGGCTGCTGTATTCGTTATCACTACAGGTATTGTGGGGGCGGTAATTGCGCCGGGGGTCTATCACTTGTTAAATGTCACTCTGCCGCAAGCCCGTGGTGTCGCGCTGGGAGCCGTGTGTCATGCAGTGGGGACCGCTAAAGCGTTGCAAATGAGTGAGCGTACCGGCGCGCTGGCAACGTTGGGGTTGTGCCTGAACGGCATCATGACGGCGATTATCCTGCCTTTACTGTTTGCGTAACAGAGTCATTAGCAGGAACCTGAGTTTAAAAAATAACCGCCGTGTTACACCAATGACGAATGGAAATTACTCAGAATCCTGCTATCAATGTATAAGGGATTCAGTTGACTGAAAACTGTTGTATGCACGGTATACAATATTCATGGTCAGGCAATTTCTGCAAAAGATTTCGCAATTCAGCGAAGGCTAAAGGAAGGTAATCTTTTTACATGATTTCGGTATTGGTTTGTGACGACTCGCTGGTAGCACGCAAACAGGTAGCAAAGTGCTTGCCGCCTGACTGGGATGTCGCTGTTCATTTCGCCAAAAATGGTCAGGAAGCGGTCGCCGCTTTAGAGCAGGGTAAAGGACAACTGTTATTACTGGATTTGAATATGCCGGTGATGGACGGATACGCCACCTTGCAGGCCATTCAGGATAAGGGGCTGAAAACCAAAGTTGTTGTGATTTCCGGGGATATACAGCCCGAGGCCCATGAACGGGTAACCCGTCTGGGAGCACTGGAGTTTATTCGCAAGCCTGTGGACCCGGCAACGCTTGAAAGCGTGCTGGTTAAACATAATTTGCTGGAAAACGAGCCGGAAGTCGCAGAGTCAGTTGAACTGGATCCGGATATCCGCGACTGCTATCAGGAAATCACTAATATTGCCATGGGACGGGCGGGTGACCACCTTGCCCGGACGATGAATGTGTTTGTTCACCTGCCTATTCCCAATGTGAATCTTATTGAAGCATCTGAAATGCGCATGATGCTGTCGGATATAGACAGCCATGAGCAGGTAACAGCAGTGTGCCAGGGCTTTATCGGCTCAGGGATCCGCGGTGAAGTCATGTGTATTCTCAGTGATTCAAGTTTTGAAGATGTGGCAAAAATTCTCGATGTGCAGGAGGATGTGGACGATCAATTGCAGCTTGAGTTGCTAATGGATGCGGCCAGTATCCTTATCGGCACCTGCCTCACGGGCCTGGCGCAACAAATGGACGTGACTTTTGCACAGGGGCAGCCCATTGTTCTCGGGCAGCACCGTGCGATTACCGATATTATTCAGACTAATCAGGTGAAGTGGAAACGTACTCTGGCGATTGAACTGAGTTACGGGCTGGAAGGTTACAATGTGAATTGTGACCTGTTAATTCTTTTCACCGAAGACTCTATGCAAACCATGAACGCCAAACTTGCTCATTTACTGGAGGATATGTAATGCAGGACAGTGAATTAGAGCAAATGCAGTCTTTCCATTGGATGATGGATATGCTGCAAAGTGTTGATGTTGGCATTATCGTTCTGGACAGAGCATTCCAGGTAAAGGTATGGAATGGCTTCATGGAAAGCCACAGCGGGCTCTTACCAAGCGAAGTGCGTGACAAAACCTTATTCAGCATTTTCCCTCACATCAACGAAAGCTGGTTTGCGAAAAAATGCAAACCTGTATTTGAGTTGAAAACCCGGGCGTTCATGACCTGGGAACAGCGGCCTCATTTGTTCAAGTTTCACAATTACCGGCCGATTACAGGTAATGAGCCGTACATGTATCAGAATATAACACTGGCACCTTTAACATCGGCGAACGGGAAAACCGACCATATCAGCGTAATGATTTACGATATGACGGATATCGCGTCCGGTAAAAAGCAACTTGAAGCGTTGCAGGTGAGCAGTGAAGAACGCAGGGAAAGACGTTCACCACAATAAACTGAATACACCGGCGTTTTCTTTTTCAGAGGGTAAGACGACGTGATGTTTCGAATTTCTCCACACCTTCCGTGCCGGCACGGGTTCACCGTTTTCTTGATGAGTCTTATGCTGAGTGCATGCGGCGGAGGTGGCGGTGATGACTCCGGTGGCACGCCCACTAATCCCAATGCGATTTACGTGAATGCCGGTGCCGACATTGAAGTACTGGAGGCCACGGACGCCAGTTTGAGTGGCAGTGCTACAGGCAATACCGATGGCGCGACCTGGCGCTGGTCTGTAACGCCTTCTGCCACTATCACGCAGGATGACAATACTGTTGCAGACGCGGTTTTTACTGCACCTGTCGTTACCACCGATACGTCGTTTGTTGTTACCCTGACTGTCACCAATAGCAGCGGTAACAGCGATTCTGATACCTTAAATATTCTGGTCAGGCCGGTAAATGTGTCACCGACAGCTGTGATCACGCCGGAGCAGGAAGCCGGTCAGCCGCAGAATACATACTCTGCCGGCAGTACCGTGGAGCTGAGCGGGTCGGCCAGTACAGACGAGGATGCACCGGATTCAGCGAACCCTATAGCGGGCTGGGAGTGGCAACAAACCTCAGGTAACAGTGTTTTAAATGGTATCGCCACTGATCAGCCTTCGATAACGATTACTATGCCGGTGGAGACCAGTGCGCAGGCGCTGACACTGACACTGACGGTCACTGATGCAGAAGGTGCCACAGATACCGCCACTGTTACCCTGAATACATTGTCAGAAAGCCAGACCTTACCAAAGGTCAGTGCCGGCAACGACCAGGCGGTATTCAGCGGTGAGCGGATTGTCCTCAATGGCGTTGCAACCACGACGGTGTCCGCCGGTTTACCGCTACTCAGTGAATGGGAAGCGTCAGGCAGTGCGGGCATGGTCCGCGATGCAGATACTCTTTCAACGTATGCGATTGCGCCGCAGGTCGATGTGGAAACGCAAATGAGTTACACCCTTGCCGTGAGTGATGCCTTCGGTCATATCGTCTATGACGAAATTTTCGTTACCGTCCGTCCCATGCCCGTTCCTTTGTTAAACGACACCGGCGTTACAGTGCAGGCGAACAATACAGCCTACGCCAATACCCAGCAGAACGATTTTCCCGGTCAGGACGGACAGCGGGGCGGTGATGTGATCAGTGCTGCCGGTTTCCTCGAAAAGGCAGGCCGTGGTAAAGCGGGTTTTGATTTCACCAAACTTAATAGCAACGGTGATGAAGAAGATGATACGTCGCAGGCCTGGTCTTGTGTACGCGATAACATTACCGGTCTTATCTGGGAGAAGAAAACCGACGATGCCGGACTTCGTGACGCAGATAACACCTATTCATGGTTCTTCTCTGCGCAAAACGGAGGTTATCAGGGCCCGCAAACTACGACTACCGCCAGTTGTACAATGACTAACTGTAACACCCAGGCTTATGTCAATGCGGTAAACGCCCAGGGCCTGTGCGGGTTCTACGACTGGCGTATGCCGACACATCAGGAGCTGATGTCGATTATTCATTTCGGTCAGCCCAGCGGCGTGATGCTTGATGATGACTATTTCCCTTTCGCCGGCACACTGGCGGCCGGAGAAGACAAGTTATGGTACTGGACCCGCATGCCAAGTGCTGACGGGGTGTCCGGTGATGCGGCACAGAATGCCTGGGCACTGGATTTTGCATCCGGCCTGGATAACTTCTTAATTAAATCGAGCCCGGCGCGGGTGCGTCTGGTAAGGGCAGGGAGATAAGCATGAAACCTGTATTTGTATTGTTATGCTGGCTGTTTTCGGCGTCTTTAATGGCTCAGACCTGTCTGGGTGATGGTATTGAAACCGCCGGCGAGGACGATTTTGAAGATTTGGGTGGCGGCGAAGTGCTGCATATTGAAACTCAGCTAATCTGGCAGCGTTGCTCACTGGGGCAGACCTGGAACGGGACAACCTGCACAGGCACTGCCACTAAATATAACTGGCAGGAAGCACTCATCGCTGCGCAGGAAGCCGATGCCGTTGACCTTGCAGGATTGCGTTTACCTAATATCAAAGAGCTGTCGACTATTACTGAACGCCTGTGTGTACGCCCTGCGATTAATGAAGCTATTTTCCCCAATACACCGCCGGATGATTTCTGGACATCAACGCCTTCACTGGAAGATCCGGTACGTTCCTGGGTAGTCGCATTTTTTAACGCCAGTCACTCAATCAAAGAAAAGGACAGATTTGTTTACGTGCGTTTAGTGCGTACACAGCTTGATTAGACGTTAACAGCCCTTATAATGCCGCGATTTATTCAACCTGAATTTTAGCAGGTTGGACTTGTCGCGGCTTTTTATTTAGGGGTAAGGCGTACACAATGCTACGCATGAGAATGCGAAAATTACTATCTGCTTTGCGAGTTCCGCTGGTGTTTTTCACCACGGTGCCTTTTTGTGCGTCAGCAGATATATCCTGTGACATCGACTTTGCCTATGGTCTGGTGGTTAACGAACATCAGTTACGGATCCTTGATAAGAGCCGTACTGTCGTTCAAATCAACGACCAGGATCAGCTGTTCGTAAAAGGTCGCTGGCAAAACCTGAGTGTACCCGAGCGCCGCTGGCTCCGTGATTATTCGCGTGGACTGCATTATGTTGTTCCCAAGATGATTATTCTGGCGACAGAAGGTGTAGACCTGGCAGCAGACACCGTGGATAACGTATATCAGGGGCTGGTGGGAACCGATCACGAAAGTTACGAAAAGCTGCAGCACGCAATGAAGCGCGTGCGTAACCGTGTTAAAGACAAGTTCCGTCATGCCAGCAACCATTACTTTATCGGCCCGGGATCACTGGAAAGTGTCGACCACTTTGTCGACAGTGAAATTGAAGCTGAACTGGAGCAGGCTATCTCTATGTCTATCGGCGGTATTCTCTCAGCCATTGGCGGCATGGATGAAAACCGGGTAGATTTAAGCAGCGAAAGGGTGGAAGAAATCACCCGTCAACTTGAGGCCGTAGGTGAGCAACTGGATTTTGAAGCCGGGCCGGCATCACTGAACAATAAAGCGCAGTGGTTCTGTGACAAACTACACCGCCTGAATACCCTGGAAGAAAAGCTGCGCAAGCATATCCCTGCGCTGAAACCTTACGACATTATTATTTCGGAATAAATCGTTAAACAAATGCTGAGAGCAGGCTGTTAAGGTATCGTCTGCCTTTTGCCGTCACCTGCCAGTGCAACTCCGTTTCTTCAATCAGTCCCTGCTCGCGGGCTTTAGAAAGCTCTGCTAATTCCTGAGAAGATAATGTCTGTCCGGTAAAATCAGTAAAATCCCGCTTGGGGCAGGGTTCGACAAGGCGGAACCGGTTCATGAAAAATTCGAAGGCTAAATCTTCTTTCTCTACCGTTGAAGAAGTATCGAGGTAGGGGCGGGCAATATCCATATAGCCTCTGGGATGCTTCACTTTTACAGTACGGACTATTTCACCGCTGTTGATATCTGTGATTTTACCGTGAGCACCACAGCCGATCCCCAGGTAATCACCGAAGCGCCAGTAATTCAGATTGTGCTGACACTGGAAGCCGGGCTGGCTGTAACCGGAAATTTCATACTGTTCGAAGCCGGCAGCTTTGAGCCTCTTATGCCCCTGTGACTGGATCTCCCATAAAATATCATCATCGGGCAGCTCAGGAGGCTTTGAGTAAAAGGGCGTGTTGGGCTCAATGGTGAGCTGATACCAGGAAAGATGGCGTGGAGACATGGCAATGGCACGGTCTAGATCGTCCAGCGCATTGGAAATACTCTGATCCGGTAAGCCGTGCATCAAATCCACATTAAAACTGTTCAGCGGTGCGGCCTTCGCCAGAGTGATGGCCCGGCTTGCCTGGTCAGTATCGTGAATGCGGCCAAGGGCTTTAAGATGGTGGTTCTGAAAGCTCTGGATCCCCATGGAAATCCTGTTTACCCCAGCCTGAGCATAGCCGTCAAAGCGTCCCGCCTCCACGGTACCGGGATTAGCCTCAAGAGTAATTTCAGCATGCTCAGACAACGCTACCCGTTGTTTAACGCCGTCCAGCAGGGTTGCTATGGATTCTGCGGAAAACAAGCTTGGCGTACCGCCGCCGATAAAAATACTGGTGATCTCGCGTCCTTTTACGCGTGTTGCGTCAATAGCCAGATCGTCCAGCAAATGGGCGATGTATTCATTTTCAGGAAGCGATGACTTCAACCCGTGTGAGTTGAAGTCGCAGTAAGGGCATTTCTGAACACACCAGGGAATGTGGATATACAGGCCCAGTGAGGGATTACGCAAAAGTTTGTCTCATTTGTTCGAGCAGAAATGCCATGGCCTGACCACGATGGCTGATTTGATTCTTAACCTGACGGTCCAGTTCAGCGGCGGTACATTCATGGGAAGGTACATAAAACACCGGATCATACCCGAAGCCGCCGTGACCGGCCTGAGACTCCGTAATCGTGCCATGCCAGTAACCCTGACTGATAAGCGGTACCGGATCGTCTGCATGACGCATAAACACCAGCATACAAAAGAAATGTGCACGGCGGTTTGCTTTACCATCCAGCGCTCCCAGCAACTTATCAATGTTATCACTGTCGCTGGCCTGTGCGCCGGCGTAGCGGGCGGAATAGATACCCGGCGCACCGCCAAGTGCATTCACTACCAACCCGGAGTCGTCTGCAATCGCCGGCAAGCCGGTGACTTTCGCAGCATGACGGGCTTTGATAATGGCGTTCTCCACGAATGTGGTGCCTGTTTCCGGAACGTCTTCCACGCCGAGTTCTTTTTGCGGAACCACGGTCACGTTCAGCGCTGAAAACAGGCGGGTGAATTCCTTCACTTTGCCGGCGTTACCTGATGCCAGTACAATTTTTTCCGGAAATGACATATCAAACCGTCCTTACTGATTACTTACTTTTCTTATTCGCTGTGGCGGCTTTTTTCTTTTTGGCCTTTTTCTTCGCGGTGTTTTTCGGAGCTTTATGCTTAGGCCGCAAATCTTTTACGAAACGGGATTTAAGCGGTTCACCGGTGTAACGCTCAACTCTACCTACCATATCGAAGTCGTGAGCTTCAATCAGTGATATGGCGGTACCTTTTGCGCCTGCACGACCTGTACGGCCAATACGGTGAACGTAAATATCTGCCTTGCGGGGCATATCGAAGTTGATGACATGACTGACGTTAGGTACGTCTATGCCACGGGCAGCCACATCGGTTGCCAGCAGTACGGGGACTTTTCCGGATTTAAACCGAAGCAGGGCGTCATTACGTTTATCCTGCGGCATTTCTCCCTGCAGCCAGCACACTTCGATTTTCTCTGACATCAGAAAATCTTTCAGTGCCTGCAGGCGCTCGCGGGTTTTTATAAACACCACCGCATTGGTAATGTCGTTTTTAAGAATATGCACCAGCATGGCCTGCTTGTGGGCCATGTCATCAGCCAGGTGATACCACTGATGAGTTTTCGCTTTTTCCTTCCGGGAAGGATTCGCTTCTACCTCAACCGGATCATTAAGAATATCGCGGGAGAAAAACTTCACTCCCGGCCCTTCCAGTGTGGCGGAGAACAGCATGTTCTGCTTACGCCAGCGGGCTTCTGCGGCAATCTGACCCACAATGGCACCAAATCCCATGTCGAGCATACGATCCGCCTCATCAAGAATAAGACATTCAATGTTGCGACAATCCGCCGATTCTTTCTCGATATGCTCAAATAAGCGGCCCGGCGTGGCCACAAGGATATCCAGGTTCTGGCTCAGTGTTTCTCTGTCAGTACCATAGTTTATGCCGCCGGTAATTACGCCGCACACCAGTTCCGTATAACGGGTAATTGCCCGTGCCTGCTCATACACTTGTAAGGCAAGTTCACGGGTTGGCGTGAGAATAAGGATGCGTGTCGAACCGGGTTCCCGACGTGGGAAATCCAGTAAAAACTGGCACGCAGGCAGCAAAAAGGCCGCCGTTTTTCCGGTTCCGGTAGGGGCCGATGCGAGGATATCTTTGCCGTCCATCGCCGGCGGGATCACGAGAGACTGAATGGAAGTTGGGTTTTTAAATCCCATCTCCGTAACAGCCTGACAGAGGCTGTCATCAAGCTCTAATTCTTCAAAGGTCATTCGGTGTTTTTGCGTCGCGAAAATAAAGGCGTATTGTAGCACCTCACCGCTGTGTTTTGATAACTATTATCCCGAAACTGCGCCTTCAGATTCATTCACAACAGAATTGGCACAGCTGAGCAGTACGTGATAAGCCGTCTCTTCGTTTTTTCCGAACTGCGGCTGCTGCTTTGCCTTAATTTTGGTGAAAACGGGTTGGGTAAGTCCGGCCATGAAGCGACTCAGCAAGACAGGTGTCAGCATCTGTGCAGGCAGCTTTTCAGAAAGCCAGTTGTGGGCCTGTTGCATGTCAGGGGCGATATTGCCGGACTCTGTTTCTGAGTTATCACGGCTAAGACTCAGTGATTGTCCCCTGCATACTGAGCAGTGCCCGCAGTGTTCAGGTGCATGCTGATCGCCGAAGTACAATGCCAGATTGTGATTCAGGCAGCGGTCGAGATTGAAAAAGCGCAGCATGGTAGCAATACGGGCAATTTCTGATCCTTCGTTCTTGCAGGCATACTGATGCAGATTGCCGGCAAGGTCGGGGGTGAATAAATCGGGATTTACCCGGTACACATCGGTGAGCTGTTTGGCTTCCAGCTCAGCCTGGCCGTTGTCAGCCAGTTGCTCCAGCAGATTCAGCACCATTCCTCTCTGGTATCCTTGCTGCTGAAGGGCGTCGAAATCAGGAACGCCCCAAATTTTCTTGAAGCGGGTGTGGCTGACAATTGAATCGAACAGTCCCTGATGTTCCTGCGGTAAGTGTTGCGCAATTTGCTCAGGAGCCGTCAGCCATTTTACCTTTACGTCTTCGTAGTAGCTGTATTCAGGTTCGACCGCGCCGGCCAGTTCCAGCTGTACCAGCAGCGTCTTCAGTGGTAAAGGGCGAATATTCGTGGTTTGTGACAGCGACCAGGCCCTTGTTTCCCACTGACCATTTTGTGTGTTGGCCGTGATTTCATTAAGCAGCGCGTCAATGGCGTGCTTTTCAGGTGTGTCGCCATAGACAAAGTTTTCCAGCACGTTAATGCCGTCCAGACTTGCCAGCAGTACGCACCGGCTGTTCTGTCCGTCACGTCCGGCACGGCCGATTTCCTGGCTGTAATTCTCTATGGATTTCGGGAGGTCGTAATGCACCACGAAACGGATATCTGCTTTATCGATACCCATGCCAAAGGCGATGGTTGCCACAATGATGCGTGTTTCGCCCGCCATAAAGCGATTTTGAATGGCAGCACGGTTGTCGTTACCAAGGCCTGCATGATAAGAAACAGCAGAATAGCCTGCTGCCTGTAATTGGCTGGCAAGTTCGTCTGCCGTTTTTTGCTGCGTGACATACACAATGCCGGCGCCGGCCGTGTCATCAAGCACTTGCGTGAGCAACGGGAATTTACCGGTGTTCTGTGCCGGAATCAGGTCTATGTCCAGGTTAGCCCTGTAGAATCCCGTTTGTACGATATGCTGCAGGCCGATATCGAATTTCTGCGCCATGTCTTTTTGTACCCGGCGCATCGCTGTAGCGGTGAGCAACAGCACCAGCGGAATGTTCAGTGACTGGCGGTAGCGGGGCAGTTTCAGATAATCGGGACGAAAATTGTGACCCCATTCAGAGATACAATGGGCTTCATCCACCACCAGCATGGATACGGGAATGCTGTCGATAAAGCGGCGGAAGCGCTCGTTTTTAAATCGCTCTACCGAAATCATCAGGATCTTAAGCTCACCATCACGGGCCTGCCGCATGACCTGCTGACTGTCTTCTTTGCTCAAAGTGGAATCCAGGCTGGCAGCCGCAATACCCTTACTACGCAGAAATGCCAGCTGATCATGCATCAGCGCAATGAGCGGCGAAATCACCAGTGTGAGATGGGGCAATTGTGTCGCGGTGAACTGATAACACAGAGACTTACCTGAACCGGTGGGAAACACCGCCAGCGAAGAATGCCCGGCCAGAAGCTGCTCAATAGTCTGTTGCTGACCTTCGCGGAAACCGTCGAAGCCAAAACGTTGCTGAAGCTGTTGTGTCAGGGTGTGCATATTGTTATTCAATAAGTGATTTAGACTGATATTAATCGTTAACCAGATATCTTATGACTGGCTATGAGGACTGATTTGCCTGCAGGAACTCCGCAATAATTTCCATGCGGGCCTGATCCATGGCTTCGCCAATTTGAGGGCCCCGCAGGCCCTGTTCAACAAAGGCTTTGGCGCTCAGCTTGCCAGCCTTGCTGATCGCTTCATTCAGTGCCGTTGCTAAAGCGCTATCTGTATCAGAGGGTTCCGCTATCAGTGTGCACGCGGTAATAAAGTCAGTGAAGCGTTCCGGTTTACGCCAGGCGTCGCATTGATTACACAGGGCAAGCCAGTCTTCTGCATGGTTTGATGCGGTAAAGTTCTTGCTGAAACGGCTGATCAGGAGCGCCAGTCCGGTGTATTTGTTGGGTGTTTTTATCCGCTCACATAACTTCTCTGTTTGTTCCGGTGAAACGTCTGCAAATAGCAGTGCCCAGCGAATGTCGTCACTGCATTGCGCCGCAGCTGCCCGCTGAAGCCGTAAGTTACTGTTTACCCGTGACGGGATAAGTTCCAAAAACCAGAAACCAAGTGCATCAGCGTTTTCAAGCACCTGAAAATAGACTTCAGGATTCATTTCTCCCAATGCACGGATAGTCTCCTTCCATACACGCTCTGCCGTAAGATGGGCAAGTTCGCCACTGTCAGCCATGGAGCGCATGAGTGACGCTGTTTCATCTGCTAAGGTAAACCCGAGATAAGCATACCTTGCTGCAAAACGGGCAACACGGAATACCCGCAGGGGATCCTCACTGAAGGCTTCAGACACATGCCGCAATGTGCGGGATTCGATATCTTTAACACCGTGGTAAGGGTCAATCAGATTGCCATCTTTGTCTCTGGCGATAGCATTTACGGTGAGATCCCGACGGATCAAATCCTGCTCCAGCGTCACGTCAGGTGCAGCGTAACAAACAAAGCCGGTATAACCGCTGCCGGACTTTCTTTCCGTACGGGCGAGGGCGTATTCTTCTTTGGTTTTCGGATGCAGGAACACCGGGAAATCTTTCCCGACCTGTTCATAGCCTTTACTGAGCATCTCCTGTGGTGTGGCACCTGTAACTACCCAGTCTCGTTCTGTTACCGGGCGTCCGAGTAATTCATCCCGTACTGCGCCGCCCACTAAATAAACATCCATAAAACCATCACGCTGTTTGTTTTGTTTCATTATGCCTGAACTAAGAGGCTTTTTGTTTATCGAAAGGCTTTGATTTTGACTTATTCACCCGGGCCGGTTAGTTTAGTCGCGGTGAATTGCTAACTCTCTCAAACACATGTATCTGAATTATTTTGGACTGACGGACAACCCGTTTTCCATAGCGCCAAACCCCGATTATTTATATATGAGCCCGCGCCACAAAGAGGCACTGGCACATCTGACCTTTGGCCTGCGCGAAAGCGGCGGTTTTGTGATGCTGACCGGCGAGGTTGGCACCGGAAAGACCACGGTATCCCGGAAATTGTTGCAGCAATTACCTGACAATACACAGGTAGCAATGATTTTAAATCCCACGTTGTCTGCTCTTGAACTGCTGGCCACCGTCTGCGACGAGCTGGGCATTCCCTATGATGTGGACAAGGCCAGTCTGAAATATTTTACTGATCGTATTCTGGCAAAGCTGGCTGACAATCATCAGGCCGGCATGAATACGGTACTGATGATTGATGAAGCACAGCATCTGATGCCGGAAGTGCTGGAGCAGCTGCGTTTACTGACCAATCTGGAAACCAACCGTGAGAAACTGCTGAAGGTGGTGTTAATCGGGCAGCCTGAATTACAACAGTTACTGAAGCGAAACGAATTACGGCAGCTGGCTCAGCGTATTACCGCCCGTTATCATTTGTTACCGCTCACCGCGCCGGAAGTTTCTTCCTACGTAGCACACCGCTTGAGTGTGGCAAAGGGGGACGTGAGCATTTTCAGCCCGTCGACGATTAAAGCCATTCACCAAATCACAGGGGGCATTCCCAGAGTAATTAACTTGCTTTGTGACCGCGCACTGACCCTGTCATTCACCAAACAGCATGCAGTCGTGAAGAAACCTGTATTCCTTGCCGCAGCAGAACAAATTCTTGGCGAGGATGTGGTGAGCCAGCGTATTCAAAGCCAGCGTAAATGGCTGATGATATTGTTGTTTGTGATTGCTGTGGTGACTGGCTTTGGCCTCGGGAGGTTGTATGTCTGACCTCATTAAAATTGCAGAGCTGAAACCCGGTATGGTGATTATTCGCATCACTGAGCAGAACGGGCCGGTTAAAATTCGCAAAAGTGGTCTGGTATCCAGTGACGCCATGGTACAGGGCCTGGCGGAAATGGGAGTGCAGGAAGTTGAAGTTGACCCTGCTCAAGCCGTTGAAATTGAAAAGCCAGTGCATCACCGCACGCAAACGCAGGCGCTGCTCAGGGGAGAACACGACACCAGTGTCAGTAAGTTTGATGCCGGGTTGTCAGATCAATTTAACCGCAGCTTGTTCCTGCCCACTGTGCAGGGAATGCCGTCGTTGTGGAAAGTGTATACCAGACAGGCTGTGTCCTTTGCCGGTGTCATTCTGGCCGGACTTATTACAGGTGGTGCCATCGGCAGTTACCCTGCGTGGTGGCCTGATACGGTAAATATCGTGTCCGCCGGCGATGGGCGCGGAAACGGACAGGAGATCCCGGGAACAACACCTGAAGACAGTACAAACCTGAAATCTACCGGAGAGGCTGTGGTGCCAGACGGTAATAATATTGCCGCAGTGGATAGCAGCCCGGTAAATAACACAAATGAATTAAACCCGGTTCCCGATACCACCGCTGGGAGTCAGCCTGAAATAAGCGCAATCCCAAACCAGAGCGCAACTCCTGACCAGAGTGCAACCGGGCAGCAGAATACTGCGTCCGCCAATCCGGTTAACAGAGATGGTGCAGGGAATGATATTGTTGCGCAGGCCTCAGATTTAGGCGGTGAAATCATCAATGCGCCGCAGGAAAGCGATGTGAATGTGTCACCGGAGCTTATGGCCCGGTTTAATAAGGCCATTGAAGATTTGGACAACAAGGCTACCGAAGATGAGCCTGAAACACAGATCACCGTGCGTGACGATTTACCCCGTGTCGATCAACTTCCTGTCAGAATGCTTACCCGTTTACCGGGTATGGCGTTTAATGCGCATATGTATGCCAGTCGTCCGTCTGACCGCTGGGTCAGAGTGAACGGCAAACAACTCGGGGAAGGGGACTGGATTGATGACAAGGTGCAAATAGTAAAGATTGAAGCTCAGCGGGTTATTCTGAGTTTCGAAAATAAAGAGTTTTCTATGGCGGCGTTAACAGACTGGTGACCGGGTTTCAGCCCGGCACCTGGCTGATAAATACATCTTTAAAAAATTTCGGTAGATTAATGCCAAAATCATCAGGGCGGACACCTGACTCAATTTCATCGTCGACAGTAAGCAAATCAATGCGTTTGATTTCACTGAAGTGACCTCCGGTAATGCTGTAGAAAGTCATTACCACCGGTGAGGTGAGATCGTCGGGATTTTGTTTACTGATGATCCCCAGTCTCCCGCTTTTCAGTTTTACCAGCGAGCCCACGGGGTGAACACCGACACACTGCACGAACTGTTTAACTAACACGCTGTCAAGAGACGGATCTTTAGCCAGCCTTTTCAGCGCAAGCGCCGGCGTAATGCTGTCTTTGTGAGGACGGGTGGAAATCATCGCATCGTAACAGTCCACAATAGCCGCCATTTTGGACAAGGGGGAGATGGTGTCACTCTTCAGTGCTTTCGGGTAGCCGGAACCGTCTTCCCGTTCGTGATGTTGAGATATAACCGACAGTGCTAAATCTGAAATCTGTTCGCCTTGCTCTACCAGTTCCACGCCAATATCAACATGGCTTTTCACCACATCCCAGTCCGCCTGACTCAGTTTTCCGTTTTTATGCCTCAGTTCCTGTGGGATCTGCGACATACCCACGTCCATAAGCAATGCGCCCATACAAGCTTCATCAATCGTATCCCGATCATAACCAAGATGCTGGGCAAACATAGCCATCAGGATGGAACAGTTAATCGAATGTTCAAGCAGGTATTGATCTGAATTCTTTATCATTGTCAGGCAGGACATGGCATCCTGATTATCGAAAACTGCATCAATGATGCTGAATGACAGGTCTGATGCCTGAGAGAGATCATTAGGAGCGCCCTTGTTGAGAGAAGTGATGAAAGACTGCTGTAAGCTCACGGCTTCTTCATAAAGCACACTGGCGGCATTCAGAGCATCTGAGTTCGACTGTGTGGCAGGTGAAGGGGCGGGCACCTGTTCACTGACTATTGCTGCTTCCGGCAACTGACTTCTGGCATAGTCGACTTCTACCAGGGTGATCCCCATTTCCTTCAGCTTGCCGATGGAGACCGGTGATTTCACCACGCCGCTGGAGCGCACGCGTAATTGTCCGGTTTGTTCTAAAACCTGATTGACGTACATACCCGGAATGAGTTCATCAATAGTCACGTTTTTTAGCATGCAATGTTACCTGATCAGAAGCCGGGGTCGAAAAAAAGGGCGATGCTGATGCATCGCCCTTTGAGTATAGTTGAAATCGAAAAAATTAAAGCCAGACTGGTTGTCTACTTTCGTATGATTCGATGGTCTCTGTCAGTTCCAGCGTCTGACCGATAGCATCTAAGCCTTTGATCAGATTGTTTTTGTGGTGTGCAAGGATGTCAAAGCTGAATACTGCATCGCCTGCTTTCACTGTTTGTGCCGGCAAATCGATTTCCACAGCGGTATCCGGATTGGCTTTGACAATGGCAAACAGCTCATCCATTTGCGCTGATGTCAGCGCTACCGGCAGCAACTGGTTGTTAATGCAGTTGCCGTAGAAAATGTCAGCGAAGGATGTGGCGATAACGGCATCAAAACCAAAATCAGCCAGTGCCCATGGCGCGTGCTCACGGCTGGAACCACAACCAAAATTTTCCCGCGACATCAGAATACTTGCGCCGGCGTGTTCCGGTTTGTTTAGCACGAAATCAGGATTGGCTTCTTTTTCATGCAAGTCCAGATAGCGCCAGTCGTGAAACAAATGTTTACCGTATCCGGTACGTGTTACGCCAGTAAGGAACTGTTTCGGGATGATCTGATCCGTATCGACGTTAGCCTGATCAAGGGGGCAGGCGCGGCCGGTGTGTGTAGTAAAACCTTGACTCATGATTTACTCCTGAAATTCTCTGACATCGGCGAAACGGCCTTTCAATGCAGCGGCAGCTGCCATCGCAGGACTCACCAGGTGAGTACGGGCACCGCGGCCCTGACGACCTTCGAAGTTACGGTTACTGGTTGAAGCACAACGGTCCCCGGCCTGAAGAATGTCATCATTCATGCCCAGACACATCGAACAACCCGGCAAACGCCACTCGAACCCTGCATCGGTAAAGATTTTATCCAGACCTTCTGCTTCCGCCTGACGTTTAACCGCACCGGAGCCCGGCACAACAATCGCGGTGACATTGTCAGCGACTTTGCCCTGTTTGGCGATGAATGCAGCAGCACGCATGTCTTCAATACGACCATTGGTACAAGAGCCGATAAATACATGACTGATGGCCACATCTTCCAGCTTGTCGCCGGCTGATAAGCCCATGTACGACAGGGCTTTTCTCGCGCTCTCTTTCTCTACTGCATCGCTGAAGGAGTCAGCCGCAGGTACCGGTGTATCCACACCAATTACCTGACCCGGATTAGTGCCCCAGGTGACCTGTGGTGCGATATCAGCGGCATTTAATTCAACAACGCTGTCAAACTTCGCGCCATCATCACTGTACAGAGTTTTCCAGTATGCAACGGCGTCATCCCACGCTTCGCCGGAAGGTGCATATTCACGGCCTTTCACGTAGTCAAATGTGGTCTCATCCGGCGCGACCATACCGGCTTTCGCACCGGCTTCGATACTCATGTTACAGATGGTCATACGCTCTTCCATGGTCAGAGAGCGGATGGCTTCACCGGCGTATTCGATAACATAACCTGTAGCGCCGGCGTGTCCGATTTTGCCGATAATGGCCAGAATGATATCTTTTGCCGTAATGCCCACCGGTAATTTACCGTGCACATTAATCAGCATGCTTTTCGCTTTACTTTGCTTCAGCGTTTGTGTGGCCAGTACATGCTCAACCTGAGAGGTACCGATACCGAATGCTAACGCTCCGAATGCACCGTGGGTTGCGGTGTGCGAGTCACCACATACTGCGGTAACGCCGGGCAGGATCAGGCCCAGTTCAGGACCCATTACGTGAACAATACCCTGTTTCTGGTGACCTACCGGGAATAGCTTAACGCCGTGTTCTTCACAGTTTTTCGCCAGCGTTTGTAACTGTAACGCGTTTTGCGGACCGCAGGCGTCAATGGCCAGCGAGCGGGTAGAGATACTGTGGTCCATGGTGCCGAATGTACGGTCAGGACGACGCACTTTACGGCCTTTTTCATTCAAACCTGCGAAGGCCTGAGGCGAGGTAACTTCGTGGATCAGGTGACGATCGATATACAATAAGCTGTCTTCGCCAATCTGGTCTACAACGTGTGCTTCCCAGACTTTGTCATATAAGGTCTTGGCCATGACGGTCTGTTACTCCTGATTTAAAATCTGTTTGACAATTTCATCGCCAACCTGAGCCGTGGTGGATGCTTGCGCGCGTTTATCCTCAGGTAACAATTCTCCGGTTAATACACCGGCTTCTAACGTGGCTACAACCGCTTTTTCGATAGCGTCCGCAGCATCTTGCAAGTTTAAGCTGAAACGCAACATCATGGCTGCTGACAGCACCTGAGCGATAGGGTTAGCAATACCCCGGCCGGCAATGTCAGGTGCAGAACCACCAGCCGGCTCGTATAAGCCAAAACCTTCTTCGTTCATACTGGCTGATGCCAGCAGGCCCATAGAACCGGTCATCATGGCGCATTCGTCTGAAATGATGTCGCCGAACAAGTTAGAGCATAACATCACGTCGAACTGGGCCGGGTTTTTCATCACCTGCATGGTCGCGTTATCGATATAGATGTGCTCGAGTTCCACATCAGGATAGTCTTTGGCGACTTCTTCGGTGACTTCCCGCCACAAACGGCTGCATACCAGTACGTTGGCTTTATCTACCGAGGTAACTTTACCGCGGCGCTTCTGTGCTGCTTCAAAGGCGGATACGGCAATTCTGCGAATTTCCCGTTTGGAGTAGCGCATGGTATCAAAGGCGTATTCTTCTTCACCCTCGCCGTCACGTCCCTTAGGCTGACCGAAATAGATACCGCTGGTCAGCTCACGGACAACCAGTACATCCACACCGCTGGCAGCAATGTCTGCGCGCAGCGGGGATAAGTCCTCAAGACCCGGATAGATTTTGGCAGGACGCAGGTTACTGAATAAATCGAAATGGCTGCGCAGGGTTAACAGTGCTGCACGTTCAGGGCGTTGTTCCAGTGGCAGGGAGTCCCATTTTGGTCCACCGATTGAGCCGAATAAAATCGCGTCGGCCTGTTCACAACCTTGCAGGGTGGCTGGCGGTAATGCTTCACCTTCAGTATCAATGGCATAGCCACCAACCGGATACGCGGTCCGGTTGAAAGTCACTTTGAATTTGCTCTCAACGGCATCCAGGACCTTATTGGCTTCCTGCATGACTTCCGGGCCGATACCGTCTCCGGCGAGTACGGCAATATTGAATTCGCTCATTTATACTCCTGCAACGCGTTCTTGTTGAATCTTTTGCTGATCAATCTGGTCAGCAACATGTGTATTGTTCAGTACGAAGATAAGGGCTTTAACCCCGGCTTCGACAATGTCTGTGGCCAGGCCGATACCGTGGAAACGGCGCCCTTTGTACTCGGCGATAACACCGACCTGGGCAAGGGCGTCAGCACCTTCACCTTTCGAGTCCAGTTTGAAGTCCACCACTTCCAGGTCTTCATGACCCAGAATAGAAATAATGGCATTAAAGGCGGCATCCACCGGACCGTTACCGATGGCTGTTTTGGTAACGGTTTCGCTGCCGACCTGTAAACGAACAGTGGCACTGGGAATGATTTCCCGGCCAGAGTTGGCCTGCAGATAAGACAGCTGGTAATACGCGTCTTCGTGTTTTTGCTGATCGAAAAACAGCAAGGCTTCCAAATCGTAATCGTAAACCTGACCTTTCTTATCGGCCAGCGCAAGGAATGCGGTGTAAACCGTTTCCAGATCGTAGTCTTCCGCCTTGTAGCCCAGCTCTGTTAAACGGTGCTTAATAACGTGACGACCAGAGCGTGATGTCAGGTTCAGGTTGTTTTTATTAATACCCACACTTTCCGGTGTCATGATCTCATAGGTATTTTGCGCTTTTAATACACCGTCCTGGTGGATACCTGAGGAGTGACTGAAGGCATTCGCGCCCACAATGGCTTTGTTCGACTGAACCGGCATGTTACACAACTGGCTGACCAGTTTGGAGGTACGGAAAATTTCAGTGGAATTGATGTTGGTTTGCATGCCCAGCATGGCCTCGCGGGTTTGCAGAATCATCGCAATTTCTTCCAGTGAACAGTTTCCTGCACGTTCACCGATACCGTTAATGGTACATTCTACCTGGCGGGCACCTTGCTCAACGGCTGCCAGTGAGTTAGCAACAGCCAGACCTAAATCGTTGTGACAGTGCACGGAAATCGTGGCTTTATCGATATTCGGTACGCGGTTAAACAGGTTGCCTATGATGCCGCCGAACTCGGTGGGCGTTGTATAACCCACGGTATCCGGAATATTTACGGTAGTGGCACCGGCATTGATGGCGGCTTCGACCATACGGCAAAGATAATCGATGTGGGTACGGCCGGCATCTTCACAGGAAAATTCCACATCGTCGGTATAGCGGCGGGCATGCTTTACTGCAGCCACTGCCATATCAACGACTTCGTCCTGAGATTTTCTGAGTTTGGCGCCAACATGAATTTCAGATGTGGCGATAAAGGTATGGATACGGAATTGTTCAGCGACACTCAGCGCCTGGCCACATGCATCAATGTCTTTTTCAAGGGCTCGGGATAAACCGCAAACCACACTGTTTTTCACTTCCCGGGCAATCATCTGCACGGATTTAAAATCACCCGGCGAAGATACCGGGAAACCCGCTTCGATGATGTCTACGCCCAGACGTTCGAGGGCCAGAGCGATCTGCAATTTTTCTTTGGCACTTAAACTGGCGGGCAGTGCCTGCTCGCCGTCGCGTAACGTGGTATCAAAGATTTTTACCTGATTCGTCATGGCTTGTACTCGTGGTGATAATTAGTAAAAAAAAACCCGTGCGATGCACGGGTTTATTGTAATTCCTCTTACTGGATGCATTCTACCCGTGCAGTCTTGCTGCCATAAGGAGTAGAAGAGAAAGTAAAAAATGTTGCATAATTATGCGAATTTCACGGGCATCCAATTGATAGCCGACAATGTAACCATACAGGGGCCACAGGTCAACCTTTCTTTGCCATCATGAATATAATAATTGGTTATATTTATCCTAACTCTGTTTGGTTGGTCAGGTATTTAAGGTGAATTTTTTCCACTTTACCGTGGTGGAAAGCAATAATTCTCTTAATGAGAGTGTGCGTGGGGCCAGTCTGCCTTTGTGATTCCAGCGGTGTCCGCAGCATGCGGCAGCCATCACAGCTTTAGTGGGTTTCAGTAACGTATAGTCGGTGTCTGTATTGTTGGCCTGACTCACACCATCAAAGGTAAACCAGCCATATTTATTGGTGTGCACCATTTCATTCTCAGGCTGGACACGGTCAATAGAGTCCAGCTCGATATGCTCTTCATCAAAGCGAAGTAATCTTACCGGTACAGGTAAACCGTAGGCTGCATGGTCTTTATACCAGGTCAGCGTGTCTTCCGGCGTAATTTTATGGGCTGGACATTTAGGTGCCTGTTTACATTGCCAGGTACCGTTGTGACTGTCAACTGCAAGCGGTGTTTTGTGGTTTGCCAGAAAGTGGGCTGCCCGTTGGATCCGGTGGGGAAGTGCGGCCAGTCTGCGTTGGAGGTAAGATATCTGCGCAGCGGACGCTTGTGAAAGCACCAGCAACTCGCGCTCGTACAGGGCATTACAAATTTCTGTGAAGACCGGAGAATCGTCGGTTGCGCCGGTGGCAGCAAAAATATCAGTCTGACTTGACGACGTGTGAGAACCTGACGACATGGCTACAAAGGATTATGAATAATATCAGTAAAGTAGCATTAAAAAGAACGGGTAGCCAGCGCTACCCGTTCATAGTCATTATTGACCTTTGATTGCGCTGCGACCCGGATAAACCGCTTTGTCGCCCAGTGCCTGCTCGATACGCAGTAACTGGTTGTACTTGGCAACACGGTCAGAACGGCACAGAGAACCGGTCTTGATTTGACCCGCTGCAGTACCAACCGCCAGGTCAGCGATAGTCGCATCTTCGGTTTCGCCTGAACGGTGAGAGATAACCGCAGTGAAGCCTGCATCCTTCGCCATCTTGATTGCATTCAGGGTTTCGGTCAGTGAACCGATTTGGTTGAATTTAATCAGGATAGAGTTGCCGATACCATTCTCGATACCACGGGACAGAATTTTGGTGTTAGTCACGAACAGGTCATCACCAACCAGTTGTACTTTGTCACCAATCTTCTTAGTCAGGCTTGCCCAACCGTCCCAGTCGCTTTCGTCCAGACCGTCTTCGATTGAAACGATAGGGTACTGTTCAGCCAGTTCAGCCAGGTAGTCACCAAAGGTTTCTGAGTCAAAAGACTTGTCTTCACCAGACAGCACATATTTACCGTCTTTGTAGAATTCAGACGCCGCACAGTCCAGTGCCAGCGTGATGTCTTCGTTCATTTTGTAGCCCGCTTTTTCAACGGCTTCTACAATAACAGCCAGCGCTTCAGCGTTAGAACTCAGGTTAGGTGCAAAACCACCTTCGTCACCCACTGCTGTGTTCAGGCCTTTAGCAGACAGTACTTTTTTCAGGTTATGGAAAATTTCCGCACCCATGCGCAGGGCTTCTTTGAAGCTCTTCGCGCCAACTGGCTGAACCATGAATTCCTGAATGTCTACGTTGTTGTCAGCGTGCTCACCACCGTTGATGATGTTCATCATAGGTACAGGCATAGAGTACTGACCTGACGTACCGTTTAAGTCAGCGATGTGCTCGTAAAGTGCAACGCCTTTTTCAATCGCAGCCGCTTTGGCAACAGCCAGAGAAACCGCCAGGATCGCATTTGCGCCCAGCTTTTCTTTGTTCTCTGTACCGTCCAGCTCTAACATTTTGTTATCAACGTCAGTTTGTGCCAGTGGATCCATGCCAGCCAGCGCCGGAGCAATGATGTCGTTTACTGCAGCAACGGCTTTTTCTACGCCTTTGCCCAGGTAACGGCTTTTGTCACCGTCACGCAGTTCCAGTGCTTCACGTGAACCAGTTGATGCACCGGATGGTGCAGCGGCACGACCCATTGCGCCTGAATCAAGGTAAACGTCTGCCTCTACAGTGGGGTTACCACGAGAGTCCAGGATTTCGCGTCCTACAATGCGAGCAATCTTCGCCATTTTATTTCCTCAACGTTTGTGCAAAAGGCAACGGGAGTAAGCCTTCTGCTTTTTAGAATCAGTGATTTTCTTTCTGGTATTTCCCGGCAGCTTCTACAAATCCTTTAAACAGCGGGTGGCCATCACGGGGCGTAGAAGTAAACTCAGGGTGGAACTGACCGGCAACAAACCATGGATGGTCAGGGATTTCGATCACTTCTACAAGGCGTTTGTCGGTGGACAAACCACTTACTTTTAAGCCCGCAGCTTCAATCTGGTCACGAAGGTTATTGTTTACTTCGTAACGGTGACGGTGGCGTTCGTAAATCTCTTCGCTGCCGTAGGTTTCACAGACTTTGCTGCCCGGGATCAGGTGACAAAGCTGGCTGCCTAAACGCATGGTGCCGCCTAAATCTGAAGAGGCATCACGCTGTTCGGTAGAGCCGTCTGCATCCAGCCATTCAGTGATCAGGCCAACAACCGGGAACGGTGTATTAGGATCGAATTCGGTGCTGTTTGCGTTTTCCATACCTGCTACATTGCGGGCAAATTCAATTAAAGCAACCTGCATACCCAGACAAATACCCAGATAAGGGACTTTATTCTCACGGGCATAGCGTGCTGCTGCAATTTTGCCTTCGATACCGCGTTCGCCGAAACCGCCGGGTACTAAGATAGCATCCAGGTGTTCTAAAATTTGTGTACCTTTTGTTTCAACGTCCTGAGAATCGACATAGTGAATATTCACTGTCAGGCGGTTTTTCAGACCGGCATGTTTTAATGCTTCATTGACAGATTTGTACGCGTCAGGCAGTTCAACATATTTGCCCACCATACCGATATTCACTTCTGCAGTAGGGTTAGACTCTGCATAAAGTACCTGTTCCCATTCGGTGAGATCGGCTTCTTTGCAATCTAAGCGGAAACGGTCAACAACCAGCTGGTCCATACCCTGTGCTTTAAGCGCAGCCGGGATACGGTAGATGCTGTCTACGTCTTTCAGTGAGATAACGGCTTTATCTGCCACGTTAGTGAACAGGGCAATCTTAGAACGTTCGGTAGCCGGCAGTGCGCCAACAGAACGGCAAACCAGGATGTCCGGTTGAATACCGATAGAACGCAGCTCTTTTACAGAGTGCTGAGTAGGCTTAGTTTTCACTTCGCCGGAAGCAGGCATGTAAGGTACCAGCGTCAGGTGCATGAACATGGCGCGCTCGCGGCCGACTTCTGTACCTAACTGACGAATAGCTTCCAGGAACGGTTGTGATTCAATATCACCTACTGTACCGCCTACTTCAACAATAGCTACATCGTGACCTTCTGCACCGTCGATAACGCGACGCTTAATTTCGTTGGTGATGTGCGGGATGACCTGGATGGTTGCACCTAAATAGTCACCACGTCTTTCACGGCGTAATACTTCTTCGTAAACCCGGCCAGTGGTGAAGTTATTACGCTTGGTCATACGGGTGCGGATAAAGCGCTCGTAGTGACCTAAATCTAAATCGGTTTCTGCGCCATCATCCGTGACAAACACTTCCCCGTGCTGGATTGGGCTCATTGTTCCCGGATCAACGTTGATATACGGATCCAGTTTTAACATCGTAACGGTGAGACCACGCGCTTCAAGAATAGCTGCTAACGAAGCGGCAGCAATACCTTTACCAAGCGATGATACGACACCACCGGTGACGAAAATATAATTTGTCATGCGAAACCTAAGGCGTTGGAATTTTTGGCTAATGTGCTGAGAGTTGCGAAAACCGAACTAAGCACCTGGACGGCGCAACATTATAGCGAAAGAGTAGCAGGCAAACAATCGGTTTGCCTGCCGGGCTGGCGGGTTTATTTCAGGTAAATTAATAAAGCCTTAAGTATCACGCCTGACTTAGCCGTTTTAGCGTATAGATTAAATCCAGTGCCTGCCGGGGAGAAAGTTCATCGGGAGACAAATTATTCAGTGCATCCCGCAGCGGGTCAGGCATATCGGTAAAGTGCATTTCCGATTGTCCGGCTCTGGTTGTGGGCGAACCGGAATCTGACGACGTTTTTGTTATTTTTGTGGCCGGGGCGTCTTCCTGTGGTGCCCGGTTTTCCAGTTCATGCAATTTAGCCCGGGCAGCATTGATTACCGGACGGGGAACGCCGGCAAGCTGGGCAACCTGCAAGCCATAGCTTTTGCTGGCCGCACCGGTTTCTACCGTATGCATAAAGCGAATGGTATCGTCGTGCTCTACCGCATCTAAATGTACATTGACCACGCCTTCTTCAGAATCAGCTAATTGTGTCAGTTCAAAATAATGGGTGGCAAACAAGGTATAAGCATTAATCTCCCTTGCCAGGAAGCAGGCACATGCCCAGGCGAGAGATAAGCCATCGTATGTACTGGTGCCGCGCCCGATTTCATCCATTAATACCAGCGAGTGCTCAGTGGCATTATGCAAAATATTGGCGGTCTCGGTCATTTCAACCATAAAGGTAGAACGCCCTGACGCCAGATCATCAGATGCGCCAATACGTGTGAAAATACGATCCACACGGCCGATTTTTGCATTTTCTGCAGGTACGTAACACCCAAGGTATGCCATCAGTACAATCAGAGCGGTCTGACGCATGTACGTTGATTTACCGCCCATGTTCGGACCGGTAATAACAAGCATGCGTTGTTTGGTGTCCAGGGTTACCGGGTTGGCAATAAACGGGTCGGTCATGACCTGCTCAACCACCGGATGACGACCGGCTTCGTAGGTGATTTCGCGGTTGTCTGTGAGGATAGGGCAATGTAAGTCGAGCGCGGTCGCCCGGTCGGCAAAACACTGAATCACATCCAGTTTAGCCAGTGCTTCGGCTGTGTTTATCAGCTTAGTAAGCTGAGGCTGGAAGGCATCGAATAATCCTTCATAAAGCTGCTTTTCCAGAGCCAGCGCCCGGCCCTGACTGGTCAGTACTTTATCTTCATGCTCTTTCAGCTCAGGCGTAATGTAACGCTCGGTGTTCTTCAACGTTTGACGGCGGATATAGTCTGCCGGTGCTGCGCCGCTGTTTGCGCGGCTTAATTCGATAAAAAAGCCATGCACTTTGTTATAGCCCACTTTCAGTGTAGAGACGCCGGTACGCTCCCGTTCTCTGACTTCCAGAGCATCCAGGTAGTCCGTGGCTCCCCTTGACAGCGCCCGCAATTCATCAAGCTCTTCATTAAAACCTTCAGCGATAACACCACCATCGCGGATCACAACCGGAGGGTTATCCACGATAGCCTGATTTAACAGGCTTTGTAATTCGGGGTAGGTGCTGACAGCCTTGGCTAAATCCGCACATAACGAATCCTCAAGAGAGGATAACTGGTCGAGCAGTCCGGGCAATTCGTTAAACGCATTGCGTAAACGGGAGAAATCCCTGGGACGGGCCGAACGCAGGGCTAACCGCGCCATGATGCGTTCTATGTCACCAATGCGTTTTAATGTATCGGCGATATCTTCATGACCCTGTTCAATCAGTTTTCCGATGGCCTGCTGGCGTCGGGTGAGTTCATAATGATCGGTAATGGGGGCGTGCAAATAGCGTTGAAGTAATCTGCTGCCCATGGGGGTGGCGGTAGAATCCAGCACGCTGAACAGAGTATTTTCCTGACTGCCTGATAAATTGGCGGTTAATTCCAGATTTCTTCGCGTGGCGGCATCCAGCTGAATACGTGTTTCCTGCTGTTCACGATGAATACTGCGAATATGGGGCAGGGCGGTACGTTGGGTATCTTTAACGTATTGCAGTACACAGCCGGCTGCACCGGTGGCTTTATCTAAGCCGTTGATGCCGAATCCATCCAGTGATTTGGTGCCGAATTGCTGATTGAGTTGCTCTGTTGCCGTTTGCGGATCAAACTCCCATTCGGGACGGCGACGTAAACCTTTTCGTTTTTCAATAAGAGGTAAACCTTCGAATCCTTCCGGATAAAGCAGTTCCGCAGGATTAAGGCGTTGCAATTCGGCCAGCAATTGTTCATCACTGTCACATTCAACCACCAGAAAACGTCCGCTGCTGATATCGAGGGTGGCAACGCCGTACTGCATGCTGTGACCGCACACTGCAGCAAGCAGGTTATCACGACGCTCTTCTAATAGTGCTTCATCGGTGACTGTGCCCGGGGTGACAATACGCTGAACTTGACGTTCTACCGGCCCTTTGCTGGTAGCAGGATCGCCAATCTGCTCACAAATCGCCACAGACTCGCCCATTTTTACCAGGCGCGCCAGGTAACCTTCCACTGCGTGATAAGGCACTCCCGCCATGGGAATGGGTTCACCGCCGGATTTGCCTCTGGCTGTTAATGAAATATCCAGCAGGTGTGCGGCCTTTTTGGCATCGTCATAGAAGAGTTCATAAAAGTCTCCCATCCGGTAAAACAGTAAAATATTAGGATGTTGTGCTTTTATGGCCAGATACTGGCGCATCATCGGCGTATGTGATTCCAAGAAAACCTCTTTGTTTATTCTGGCGCGATGTTGCTAGTTGTGAAGGGCGCGCGGTCGGGGGGCGTAATTGCATTTGAAACCGTCTGCCGCATGGATGCGGCAGCCGAGCCCCCAGGGATGGGTTTACGGCGTGTTTCAAATGCAGTTACGCTCCCCCTACCATCAGCGAACTTCACTACAAAGTTTTCATCAGGCCAACTTTCTGTCTTTACAGTTTGCTAAATGTGTAAAATGGTACAACGGAATTAATTCATTGGTGAGTATTATTCGTATGAGCGCAGATTTTTCAACTGTTTCACAAGACAGTGCGTTACTTAAACAGGTGGTTGCCACCGGAGATGTGCTTCGCCGGCGAAACTGGCATGTGTCATGTGCTGAGTCTTGTACCGGTGGTGGAATTGCTTACGTATTAACCTCCGTTTCCGGTAGCTCTGACTGGTTCAATCAATCCTGGGTCACTTATTCAAACGCGGCTAAGCAATCACTTATTGGGGTGAAAGCTGAAACGCTGGCGAAATTTGGTGCAGTGTCGGAACACACTGTTGCTGAAATGGTGCAGGGTGTTGTTCAGGAAAGTGGTGCGCAGGTTGGTGTGTCGGTGAGTGGTATTGCAGGGCCTGGCGGCGGTTCGGCGGAAAAGCCGGTGGGTACGGTCTGGTTTGGCTTTATGATAGACGGTGAACTGAACACGCAGCGTCACGTATTTTCAGGTGACCGGTTAGCGGTGCGGGAACAGGCCATCGCCCATGCAATTTCTTATCTGTACCAACGACTGGTTGCTGAATAAAACGGGATTTGACAGACTAATTGTGAAATCTTACTTGACTGTATGCTTATACAGTATAAAATGCACTCAACATTCGAATTACGTTTCGTGAGTTACTGAAGCGCTGACCGAATTATATTTTGCGGAAGTTAAAAAATAACAGAAGTAAAAGTGGCAGCGTAATACGACAGGGTAACTACCGGACAGTCATTATCTTGAGGATAATATCGTGGACGACAACAAAAACAAAGCTCTTTCCGCCGCTCTTGGCCAAATTGAAAAGCAATTTGGTAAAGGTGCCATTATGCGTCTGGGTGACAATCAGGCGCATGATATCGAAGCCATTTCTACCGGTTCACTCAGTATCGACATTGCACTTGGAATAGGCGGTTTACCTTGCGGGCGTGTTGTTGAAATCTACGGTCCTGAATCATCAGGTAAAACAACCCTGACACTGCAAGTTATCGCTGAAGCGCAAAAGAAAGGCAAAACCTGTGCATTCGTTGATGCGGAACACGCACTAGATCCTGTCTATGCAAGAAAGCTGGGCGTAAACATAGATGATCTGCTGGTCTCTCAGCCTGATACCGGTGAGCAGGCATTGGAAATTTGTGACATGCTTGTTCGTTCAGGCGCTGTTGACGTAGTAATTGTTGACTCGGTAGCTGCATTAACACCGAAAGCAGAGATTGAAGGTGAGATGGGTGATTCTCACGTGGGTCTTCAGGCACGTCTGATGTCTCAGGCGCTGCGTAAGCTTACCGCTAACATCAAGAAATCAAATACGCTGTGTATCTTCATCAACCAGATCCGTATGAAGATTGGTGTTATGTTCGGTAACCCTGAAACCACAACCGGTGGTAACGCCCTGAAATTCTATGCCTCTGTGCGTCTCGATATCCGTCGTATAGGTGCGGTTAAAGAAGGTGATGAGGTTGTTGGTAACGAAACCCGTGTGAAAGTGGTGAAGAACAAAGTTGCACCACCGTTTAAGCAGGCGGAATTCATGATTCGTTACGGCGAGGGTATCAGTAAGGAAGCTGAACTTATTGACCTTGGTGTGAAGCAGAAGCTGGTTGATAAAGCCGGTGCCTGGTATAGCTACAACGGTGACCGTATTGGTCAGGGTAAAGCGAACGTAATGGCGTTCCTGAAAGATAACCCTGATATCGCTAACGACATCGAAACCAAGCTGCGTGCAGAGTTACTGGCTCAAAAAACAGTAAAGCCTGAAGAAGCCGAAGGCGAAACAGAAGAAAAATTGTAAGATTTATGTCCGGCAGCCAGTGAAAGGCTGCGCATGAAACGACAAATCAATAGACAGTTAATCAAATGAGAAGCCAGCTGAAAAGCTGGCTTCTTTTTTTGTGTGAAAAAACCGGGTTTTAAAAAATCAATATCCTGAAAGGCGAACCGTCTTGTAAGAAGACCTCTGTAGACCGTTTAACTCTTTTTATTAGTGTTATCTAATGAAAAGAATAATAAAATCAGTAGGTAATGAACTGTACAAAAGACGAGGAATGCACTTTTTTTATCGTTCAATTTACTGTAGAAGTGAAGATGACTGCCGTTAAAAACATAAACTTATAAAAAAGATTTCACCAACTCCCGAATATGGAAGGTGAAACACAAACACGGGAACGCGTATGAAATCACTCTCACTTCAGAAAAAATTTGTGCTCATTGTTGGCGGTGCTATCGCATTGTTACTGATTGTAGCAACGATTTTCCTGCTCAATATTGTCAGCGATAAAACCAGGCAGACCGTTGAGCGGGATCTCCATTTTCTCGTTACCAGTGAAGCGGAATCTGTAAAAGGTTTCTTTGCTACCTACGGAGGTGTCGCTTCTACATTTCTGAACAATCCTTTCTTCACGGACTTTTTTACTCAACACTCGCAGCGTGGCGGTACGTTAAGTGGTGAGGCTGCTGACGATATTTTTGCGTCATTCAGCGCCATCAGCAGTAATGACAAGCACATTAAGTCTGCTTTTTTCGGTACTGCCAGTACCGGAGAGTATTTTTATGAGCAGGGCCGTGTGGGTGAGGAAGATAATTACTTTGCAAATCAGCGCCCGTGGTTTTTGACCGCTGTAGAGAAAGGGGGGATCTATGTCACACCTCCGGCGACAGATTCACAGGATGGAAGCGTTTCGACGGTGGTTCAGGGGCCTGTGTACCGCGATGGTAAACTTCTGGGAGTGGGTGGCGTCGATATTCTCATCACCACAGTCGCAGATATGCTGTCAGAGATCCAATATGAGAAAGCCGGCGCTGCGTTTCTTGTCGATGACGAACAAAATATTGTGTACTTCCCAGGGAGCAGGGAAGCCCTGCCATTATCATCTCCACTGGCGTCCATTGATAAAAGCCTGAAAGGTGCTGATGGCTTTGCAGCTTTAAGCGGAGATATTGCCCGCCATCCGGAAGGTATCACACCAGTTTCATACAACAATGAAAATTATTTTGTGGTTTATAAGCATGTCACTCTTGCTTCGCCGCAAATGAACTGGACATTGGGATTACTGGTTCCGGAAGCCGTGGTTGAAGCGCCGGTACAGGAAGCGTTACAAACTTCACTAGTTGTTGCTGTGGTTGTACTGGTTATCGCCGGAGCAGTTACCTGGTTTGCTGGTGCAGTGATCACCCGTCCAATTTTACAGCTCAAAGACGCTATGGCTGATATTGCTTCAGGAGACGGTGACTTAACCCGTCGTCTTGAAATTAAGTCGGGCGATGAAGTTGGGCAACTGGCTGAACAATTCAATGTATTTACCGGTAAAATTCATACATTACTACAGGATATTGTTCAGCATACCAGAGCTGTCGCTGAGGCCGCAGACTACTTGCGTGATGTGTCCGGCGCCAGCAGTCGCGAAATCAATCAGGAAAGAACCGAAGTAGACAGTGTGTCGACGGCAGTTACTGAAATGGCGCATACCGTACAGGAAATTTCAGCTAATGCTGCCGAATCCAGCAGAGCCGCAACCGTAGCAGAGCAGCAGGCGACAGACGGCATGTCGCAGGCACAAAACATGTTAACTGAGATCCACGCTCTTGCAGACGCAATCAGCCAGGGCGTTCAGACAGTGAGTGGTCTGAGCCAGGAGTCAGATAATATCGGCGCGGTCGTTGATGTGATCAACAGCATAGCGGAGCAGACAAATTTACTGGCATTGAATGCGGCTATTGAGGCTGCCCGTGCCGGTGAACAGGGAAGAGGTTTTGCGGTCGTTGCCGATGAGGTGCGTTCGCTGGCTTCGCGGACTCAGGACTCCACTGATGATATCCGCAAGATGGTAGAAAAGCTCCAGAAGATGGCATCAGAAACCGACACGGCGATGAAGGCTGGTAAAGAGCGCTCGTTAAAAGGCGTAGAGAAAACCGAACTGGTGGTATCGTCCTTACGGGATATCAGTCACTCGATCAGTACTGTTCAATCGCAGAGTACGCAAATTGCCAGAGCGACTGAGCAACAAACCGTGGTGGCAACTGAAATAGATGAGGCACTGGTTAAAATCATTAATCTGAGTGAAAAGACCAGCGAGCATTCAGAGGAACTGGCTGCCGAGGCTACCCAGCTCAGCGGTGTATCTACCGAGCTGAGAGATTTGGCTGGACAGTTTAAATTGTAACCTGGTGGTCAGGCCGGACAGTTTTCTGTGCCGGCTTATACCCGTTGGGGAAGTTGCCCGCTGTTCTCCCAGCCTTCCGGTATTTTGCCCTGAAGCACATAGGACCAGGCAATCAATTCTGCAATTACATAATACAGAGATTCCGGGATTTCCTGCCCGAGATCTAATGTTGCCAGCAAGTCAGAAAGGTAGGGATCTTCGTGAATAAGAATGCCTGCATCTTCAGCGGCCCGAATGATTTCACCAGCCAGTTCACCGTACCCTTTTGACACGACTTTAGGTTTTGCTCCGGCTTCGCCACTGTTGTATCTCAAGCCAATCGCTTTACGTGTTTTGTCACTCATACCAGTGTCTCGAACAGTTGATAGGGCGTATCTTTGAGTGACGGCGGTATTTTTCCCCGTTGACAACTGTGCTGTTCAACCTCAAGCCCCAGGCCTTTTAAACGCTTTAACAGCCATGGCATGGTGTCCATAACCTTTATCAACAGTGCATCTGTCGATGTGTATACATTGATATAAATAACGTCCTTATCAATTTTAGTTTTGGCAAGCAGCTCTCCATACTCGCCTGCACTGAGTTTCATGGTCAGATGCCATATTCTCTGTGCGGACGACTTTGCCTGCTCTTCCCGCGCGTCCCGTTCTTCGACACGAAGAAACAGTTCGGGAGGTGGCTGCTCGTCACCGGCTACAGGCAACACATAATACAAGGTGTCCTGACCCTGCAACCGGGCTTCTGCACTTTGGAGTTTTTGTTGCTGATGATTAGCGAGCAGTGACTTAACATGATCGAGCAAATGGGTTCTGCTGTCGATTTGCGCCATATCGCCGGCAGTTTTTGATGGCGGACTACCCCCGCCGGCGGAAGCACCACTTCTGACTATTACCGATTCAGCTTTATCCAGCGCTTTTGCCAGATCTGGTTGGTTGCGAACTGCACGGCCTGCAAAACTGATTTGTAATAGTGTGATAAGGGCATTCACGAAACCGGATTGTGATGGCGGACTAAGAATATTCGTTGGTGTTGTGACCAGTGCGGGCGTCTGCAACAGCTGTTTAATCGACTGCGCTGTATCCTGAGACGGAATGCCAGTCTCTGTTTGAACAGTAACGGCATGTTGAAAGTTGTCAGTTCCCGCGGCAGTTTTTATAACAGGAAGCGAAGCGGCTATCTGAGCGGATAAAGCACTCATTAAATACCTTGTGCCGGCGGCCGTTCCAGGAGGCGCTTTGGTAAGGATAGAAACCAGTTTAGTCAGTGCTTCTGATGTAGAGCCTGTTTCTGCGAGAAGTTGCCGTGAAAGCTGACGGATAGTTTCACTGACACGGCTAAGTTGTTCGGGCGGCAGGTTCAGCGAACCTGCAGAAAAGACATCTTTTATATTATTAGCTGTCGCGCCTGATACTTGCTGACCGGCAACCGGAGCCGCATGATCCGGTGGCGGTTGGATATGCAATACCGGCAACCCTTTTTGGCTGGCAATGTCTGCCAGTTTAAGAGGGACCGGCGGAAGAGCCTGCAGAGTATTGCTTGCAGATGTCGCTAAAGCAGGTGGCAAATTGACCATAGCAAGGGGGCGTGTTTGGGTACCCGTCGCTGATAGTTGCGTTCCGCGCATGCTGACATTCAGGGTTTGTAATGTTTCTCTTCCCGTACTGCCTGATAGTCCATCGGGTATATGCAATGAACGTTGCAAAGCCCCCTGCAATTTCCCCTCAATGCTGAGCCCTTCACTGACCAGCGCTTTTGCCAGAGCCAGTTTTACTACCGGCGCCGATGCCGGTACATTCACACTTTGAGCAGGCTGCGCAGAGCCTTTCCCTTGTGGTGTTAAGGTAATTTGCCATCCTGACTGCCTGCTGTCAGTTGAAGGCGTTATTTTTAACGAAAATTTGTCTCCTGACTCAGTGGCAGCGTGTTGGGTTGCCGGTAAATCCAGTTTAATCACTGGTGCGCCGGGTAACTGTAACCTGAGTGTCAGTTGTTTGGGGGACGCCTGCTCAACTATGGCGCCCAGAGATAAGGCTGCATTATTTTTAACAAGGCTGAGTTGCTGCGACTGTGCCAGCCCTTCTGCCAGAGCTGTAACCAGTCTTTGTGTGTCAGCCTGTGTCAGTACTGCACTGTGCTTCACAGGCAGAAGTTCAAATAACGTCACCTGACTGACTGATGTTCTGGCCAGGGAAACCTGCGGCTGAGATGTGCTGAGACCGGGATCTTTTACGACAAGTCCCTCCTGAGGGAGGGCGTTTCCGGTTAACTGAATAAGCGGACCGGGTAAACGGGTTATGGCTACTGCAGGTAGCTGCTGCAAGGTGTCTGAACGCAATGCACCTGCGTCGGCATTAACCGGTGCGGCAGTGGCATTCGCCGAAAACAGTTGAGCAATCTGCAAGTTCATGTCAGATTTATCGGCAACTAATTGAAAAATTCAAGCATTTTGTGCATTTCACTGTTGTCAATGGTCCTTCAGTTTGAACTAAGTCATAAAAAAGTTTAATACGCCAATGGGCGTGATGTGTTCCGTTTTGCCTATGCTAGAATGCCAGACCGGAATATACAAAGATATGTTAAAGAGGATAGCGGTTTGTCGGGACTGGTTGCCAGCAAACTAACGTGCATTAAACGGGACAGAGTACTGTTCGAAGATCTGTCTTTTCAGCTCCTGCCAGGGCAGCTGATTTATTTGCGTGGGCCTAACGGTGCCGGGAAAACCAGTTTGTTGCGTATCCTCAGTGGATTAAGTCAGCCTCAAAGCGGCTCCCTTCTCTGGCAGGGGAATCCATTGGGCGAAGACTGGTTCACCAGCCTCATCTATATAGGACACAAAGCCGGCATAAACGGCACCTTGTCGCCGTTGGAAAACCTTCAATTCTGGTGTGCGCAGCATAAAGTCAGCTTTAACGAAGACAATCTTTATGACGTGCTGGCTCTGGTGGGGCTGGTGGGTATGGAAGATGTACCCTGCCGCACACTGTCTGCAGGGCAACTTCGCCGTGCCGCTCTGGCAAGATTATGGTTGAAGCAGGCTGACGTGTGGATCCTCGATGAACCTTTTACCGCACTGGATACCCGTGGCGTTGCCCAACTGGAAGATAAAATGTGTGAACATGTAGGCAATGGCGGTGCTGTGTTGACTACCTCACATCAGACACTGAGCCATCGTGCGGGCGGGTATCAGACATTTGATTTGGAGTACCGGTTTTGAGCGGCATGTATGAGGGGGTTTTTAAACGGGACCTGGCACTGGCATTTCGTCAGAAGGCCGAGCTGGTACAGCCGCTTATGTTCTTACTCATGGTAGTGACATTGTTTCCGCTGGGAATAGGACCCGGCCCTGACACCCTGCAACGGATAGGACCGGGCGTTATCTGGATAGCTGCTATATTGTCCTCATTGCTCGGGATGGAGCGGTTATTCCGGGACGATTTCGCAGATGGTTCACTGGAACAGCTACAATTATCCGGACAGCCCTACTATGCCGTCGCCGCCCTAAAAGTACTTTGCCACTGGCTGGTGACTTTCATTCCGCTTTTGCTGTTGTCACCTTTGCTCGCGCTGTTTCTTAATCTCACTGTTGACATGTACATAGCGCTGGTACTCACCCTGATGTTAGGTACACCGCTTTTGTCACTGGTGGGCGCAATCGGAACGGGATTAACGGTAGGGCTTCAGCGTGGTGGTGTACTCCTGGCGCTGCTTTTGATCCCGGTTTTCATTCCATTATTGATATTTGCTACCTCGGCAGTGGATGCAGCTGCGCTACAATTACCCTACAGGGCGCAAATTGCTATTATTGGCGCGATGTTGTTGCTGGCAATGGCGTTAGCTCCGGCTGCTATTGCCTACTCTTTAAAAGTGAGTCAGAACTGATGTGGAAGTGGTTACATCCCTATGCCAAGCCTGAGCGGGCTTACCAGCTTTGTAATACGCTGCTCCCCTGGTTTTCAGTGGCTGCAGTAATCAGCTTGTTGTGCGGTACGGTATGGGGGCTTTTATTTGCGCCTCAGGATTATCAGCAAGGTGATTCCTTCAGAATTATCTACATCCATGTGCCATCTGCCATGTTGTCAATGAGTACCTATGTTGCTATGGCTGTAGCTGCACTGGTGGGAATGGTCTGGCAATGGCGGACCGCGTACATGGCCATGATTGCCATGGCCCCTGTTGGTGCAGCGATGACATTCATTGCTTTGCTTACCGGTGCAGCATGGGGGAAACCTATGTGGGGCGCATGGTGGGTGTGGGATGCACGGCTGACATCAGAACTTATTTTGCTGTTTTTGTATTTTGGCGTCATTGCCTTGTATACCGCGTTTGAAGATAAGCAGCAGGCGGGTAAAGCGGCGGGTGTTATGGCGCTGGTGGGTGTTGTGAACATCCCGGTGATCCACTATTCGGTAGAATGGTGGAATACATTACATCAGGGTTCCACCATCACCAAATTCGACAAGCCATCTATAGCGCCGGAGATGTTGTGGCCACTGCTGATTAATCTTGCAGGCTTCGCGCTGTTTATCGCCGCTGTTACGACCATGCGTATGAAAACTGAAATTCTGCGGCGGGAAATGCACCGTCCCTGGGTGCAGGATATCACCGGTTTGCGGGAGACGTCTGATGCAGTTTAACAGTTGGGCAGAATTTTGGGCTATGGGCGGTTACGGATTTTATGTCTGGCTGTCCTTTGGCATTGCCGCGCTGGTGATGACCGGCATTATTTATCAAAGCTGGTTGGCACATAAGCAACTCATCCGCCACATTGCTGCTGAGCAAAAGCGTAAGGGGCGTATCCGTAAGGCTGCGCAAGCCGCTCAGGCCTCTTCCCCTAATTCTGACAGGAGCGTTTAGTATGAATCCGCGCAGAAAACAAAGGTTATTAGTTGTTACTCTGGTTGGCGCGCTGGTTACCGGTGCTGTTGGCCTGATGCTTTTCGCACTGACCGACAGTATCGATTTGTTCTACACGCCATCACAAATCGTTGATGGCCGTGAAGGCGTGAAGCCACAGGTTGGCCAGCGACTGAAAATAGGCGGAATGGTTGTGCCCGGCACTGTCAACCGTGACAAAGAAAGTCTCGCGGTATCCTTCGATCTTGTCGATACGGGACCTGCAGTGACGGTACGTTTCAAAGGCATTCTGCCGGATCTTTTCCGTGAGGGGCAGGGAATTGTGGCTACCGGTACACTGGTGGCAGACCGTGTCATTGAAGCGCAGGAAGTGCTGGCAAAACACGACGAAGATTATATGCCGCCGGAACTGGCTGAACAGATGAAAGGCATTAAACACGTGAAGCCGGCAAATACCGGAGCCGGACAATGATCCCTGAGCTGGGTAATATTTCACTGACACTGGCACTGGTATGCGCCATTTTACTGGCTGTGTATCCGCTATGGGGCGCGCAGACAAAGCATACTTTGTTGATGGGTACTGCCAAGCCGCTGGCCTCTGGCATGTTCCTGTTTACATTGCTGGCGTTTGTTGCGCTGGTGTGGGCCTTCGTCACTGATGATTTCAGTGTCGCTTACGTAGCGCAACACTCTAACAGCAGACTGCCGGACTATTACAAAGTCACAGCCGTGTGGGGCGGACATGAAGGGTCGTTCCTGCTGTGGGTACTCATGTTATCTGTCTGGACCATGGCCGTAGCGATATTCAGTAAAGGCATTCCGGATGAAATGGTATCCCGAGTTTTGTCGGTGTTGGGGGCTGTGGGGATCGGTTTCTATTTGTTTATGCTGCTCACTTCAAATCCTTTTGACAGCATGTTGCCTTTCTTTCCTGTGGACGGGCGGGACTTAAATCCTCTTTTGCAGGATTTCGGCATGATTATTCATCCCCCCATGCTGTATATGGGATACGTGGGGTTCTCTGTTTCCTTTGCCTTTGCCATTTCCGCACTGATTTCCGGTCAGCTGGATTCAACCTGGGCACGTTGGTCACGCCCCTGGGTGATTGCTGCATGGTCGTTCCTCACCGTGGGGATCGCGCTGGGAAGCTGGTGGGCCTATTATGAGCTCGGCTGGGGCGGATGGTGGTTCTGGGATCCTGTTGAGAACGCGTCCTTCATGCCATGGCTGGTTGGCACGGCGCTGATGCATTCTCTTGCTGTGACAGAAAAGCGTAAGGTGTTTAAATCCTGGACGGTTCTGTTAGCCATTGCAGCGTTTTCATTAAGCCTGCTAGGCACTTTCCTCGTGCGCTCCGGCGTCATTGTATCTGTACACTCTTTTGCCAGTGACCCTTCAAGAGGGCTTTTTATTCTCGGTATTCTGGTGGTGCTGTCCGGAACCGGTTTATTACTGTATGCGCTGAGAGCATCACAACTGAAATCGCCCGGCCGTTATAGCTTGTTTTCCCGTGAAGTTTTACTGATGGGAAACAATGTATTTTTGTGTGCAGCAACACTGGTAGTGCTTCTGGGCACGCTGCTGCCTCTGGTTCATAAAGAACTGGGCCTGGGTTCTATTTCCATCGGTGCGCCGTTCTTTAATCAGATGTTTACTGTCCTGATAGTACCATTCGTATTCTTTCTTGGCCTCGGCCCGCTGACAAGATGGAAGCACCAGGCGCCGGGGGCATTGCAAAAGCAAATTTCCATTGCCGCCGGACTGAGTATCAGCGCCGGGTTACTGATTAATTTTACCTACGATTCTCCTACCTATATGGCTGCACTTGGCCTGGTACTGGCCGGGTGGATCCTGGTGACCTCGGTACTGGAAGTGATGCAGCGCACTGATGCAATGCCGCAGGACAGCTTGTGGCGAAAATTACGTAAGCTCACACCCAGCCACTGGGGCATGGTTCTTGGTCACCTTGGTTTTGCTGTTACGATTATTGGTATCACCCTTGTGTCAAATTACGCGCTGGAGCGTGATATCCGTATGGCGCCCGGAGAAACCGCAGAACTGGGCGGTTACACGTTTAAATTCAATGAAGTGAAACCGTTTCAGGGGCCAAATTATACCGCTGATATCGGCGTTTTTGATGTGTATGTTGATGGTGAAAAGCTAGTCCACCTGGAACCGGAAAAACGCATGTATACCGTGCAGAGAATGCCGATGACGGAAGCGGGCATTCACTCCACCGTCTTCCGTGATCTTTTTATTGCTATGGGCGAGCCCCTTGATGACGGTGCCTGGGCGGTGCGGGTGTACATCAAACCCTTTGTTACATGGATCTGGGCCGGAGCAGTTATTATGGCGCTGGGTGGGATCTGCTCTGTTTCAGACCGCCGCTACCGGATGGCAAGACTGGCAAAAGTGAAAAAAGTCTTTCGTGCTTCAACATCCCCTATGGCAGGAGAGCAGGGATGAAAAAAACAGGTTTATTTATAATTCCGCTGGTGATTTTTCTGGCACTGGTGGTGTTTCTTTTTCAGGGACTGTTTTCCGATCCCAGAGCACTGGACTCACAAGTGCAGGATAAGGTGGTGCCGGACTTCTCGTTGCCCGATCTGATGCAGCCTGATGTTGTTTACACTCCCGACGTTTTTAAAGGCAAGGTCACGATTCTGAACGTGTGGGGCGTATGGTGTGTTACCTGTGCCGTTGAAATGCCTTATCTTACGGAACTACGTCATGAGCAGCAGGTCAACTTTGTCGGTTTGTATTTTGATCAGGATCTGGATCCTGACTTCGGCACGAAAACACTGAGCCGGGTGCAGCAGGAAGTCACATCAATGCTAAGCCGCTACGGCAATCCGTATCAGTACAATATCTTTGATGTTTACCGTGACACCTCGCTGGATTTAGGTGTGACCGGTGCTCCGGAGCACTTCCTGATAGACAGCCGCGGTATTGTCAGAATGCATCACATCGGTGATATCAATCCCAGAGTCTGGGAAACCAAAGTCGGGCCCTTGTACCGCAAGCTTCTGTCTGAGCAGGAAACGCAGCAAGCCGGAGGAGCCCGATGAATACCATACGGATAGTTTTGCTTTTACTGGTTTCTTTACTGTCTGTGACCGCGATAGCGGTGGAAGATAACTATGCTTTTGACGATCCGGCACGGCGGGCACTTTTTCTCAAGCTGACCGGAGAACTGCGTTGTCCCATGTGTCAGAACCAGAATATTGCCGATTCTGACGCCATGATCGCCCATGATATGCGCAGGAAAGTGTATTCACTGATGCAGCAGGGCAAGTCAGAAGATGAAATCATCGGCTACATGAAAGAACGCTACGGTGACTTTGTTTATTACAAACCGCCGGTGAACATTGCCACATTCTGGTTATGGGCTCTACCCGTGCTGTTTATTGCAGTGGTGCTGTTCTTCGTTACCCGCAAATCCGGCCAGAGTATGCCGGTGGACACGGAAGAGAAATTAAAGCGCGCAGAAGCTATGTTAAAACAGGATAAAGAATGAGCTGGACTGAATTCGGGCTGATTACCTCAGGATTGATCACTCTGGTCCTGTTGCTCGTTGCCTTCCCGTGGTTACGTCGTCGTGAAGTACGTCAGCGGGATGTCTTATCGAACATTGAAATTGTCCGTCAGCGGCTGACTGAACTGGAAAGAGAGGTCTCTGAAGGTCTCATTTCCGAAGCTGACAGGCAAAAAGCCAGTGATGAACTGAAGCTCGCTATGGTGGATGAGGCCGGTTCTGAAGCGACGGTGAAGAAACAGTCTGCACTTCTGCCTTTGCTGACCGGTGCAGTACTGGCCATAGCTACGGGCACTATCGTTTACGCGTCGGTCAACCATCTGCAACAGGTCAGACAGGCTGAGGCGGCTATCGAGTCACTGCCGGAATTGAGTGACAAGCTGGCATCCGGTGATGCCGGTAGCTTCACTGCGCAGGATATTGCCAGCCTGACCTATGCTATCCGCCAGCGGCTGCGCAGCGAACCCGAAGATGCTACCGGATGGATGTTTTTGGGCCGGTTGTGGATGTCTGTGGGAGAAGATGAGCAGGCTTTACAATCTATTCAGCGGGCTTTGTCACTCAAACCCGGTGACATGACTATCAGGATTACGTATGCGCAAGCATTGATGGTGTCTGAAGACGCCGGAAAGCTGGCCGCCGCCCGGCGGGTTTTGCAGAGTCTGACAGAAGAAAACCCTGAGAATGATAACTTATCTTTGATGATGGCTGTGGTATCGGCAAGGCTGGGTGATCTGGCCGGCACCGAGCGGTACTTTGCGCTTATCCGCGATAAACTGCCGCCGCAACATGAAACCCGTCTGGCGCTGGAAGAACGTATTGCCGGTCTTAAAAAGCAGCAACAATCTGTGCCTGTTGCAGCAGAGCAAATGGCTGCTAAAACAGGGTTTGATATTACGGTAACTATTGCTGATGAAATAAAAGATAAACTTCCTGACGATGGTTATCTGATTGTTTATGCGCAGGATGCACAGAGTGAAAACCGTATGCCGGCGGCCGTAGTTAAAATGCAGTTACAAAATTTTCCTGTATCTTTGTCGCTAAGTACGGATAATGCCATGGTGCCAACGTTCACTTTGGCATCTCTGCAGCAGGTTAAGCTTACCGCAAGAATATCGACCGGTGATGATGTTATGCCCGCTGCCGGAGACCTCAGTGGAGTACTTACGGTACCGGTGTCACCGGGCGAAGTGCTCCCGCTCCCGATACAAATCAACAAGGAATTGCAGTGATCAATACGTCTAAATCACTCTTCGCCTGCATTTTGCTGGGCATAACGTTAATGTCAGGTTGCGCCAGTCAGCGTGCTGTGGATAAGCAGGCACAGGCCAGCAACGAGATACCGCAAGGCGACCCGCGGGATCCGCTGGAGCCACTGAACCGTGTGGCCTGGAATTTCAACTGGGAAGTACTTGATCAGTACATATTGCGTCCGGTAACTATTGGTTATGTGACGGTCATGCCGCAATTTGCCCGGACCGGACTTGTGAATGCCACCAATAACCTGGATGAGCCCGGCAATATGTTTAATAACTTTTTCCAGGGAAAAATTGACGAAGGGCTGGATAGTCTGGCCAGATTTATCATCAACTCTACCGTAGGATTGTTCGGTGCGTTTGATGTGGCCGACGCGATGGGTATCAAACGTCAGCGTGAGAATTTCGGAGAAGTGCTCGGTTACTGGGGCGTGGAAACGGGTCCTTACCTCATGTTTCCTGCACTGGGGCCAAGCGATCCGCGCTCACTGGCCGGTGATGTAGCGGATAACGTGTATTATCCGATGACTGTGCTTACCGGTAGCATGAATGTGGCCCGTTTCGCTGTCTCTATTCTGGAAGGCCGTGCAGGGCTGATCGATCAGGAGCCGCAGCTTGAGCAGGCGATTGATGACTATGCCTTCGTTAAAAACGCTTATTTCCAGAATCTGGAATTTCGTGTGACTGACGGAAAAAGTGGTGAAAAGGTGATTAAGCAGGAAGAGTTAGACGATTTCGAAGAGTTTGAATCTATGCTTGATGATCTTGATTTGCCAGAAGAGCAGAACTAACCGTCATTCAGATTGCTGCTGTAATAAAACGTATGCGGAGAAAGTTTCTCCGCACTCCGGTTACTTGTTCCGGCACACATTTCAGTGTGCCGGCGGCTCATAATCAGTCCTGATAACCTTTCGGGTTATTTGACTGCCAGTGCCACACATCTTTACACATGTCCTGCAGGTTCTTTTCAGCATGCCAGTTTAGCTCTTTTGCCGCCAGGGTGGGGTCGGCATAACAGGCGGCAACATCACCACTGCGTCTGGGAGCTATCCGGTAGTTAACAGTTTGCCCGGAAGCCTCTTCAAATGCTTTAATCATCTCCAGCACGGAATAGCCCTGTCCGGTTCCCAGATTGTACACATCCAGTCCCATGTTAAGTGCCAGGCGGTCAAGTGCTTTCAGGTGCCCATTGGCAAGGTCTTCAACGTGAATGTAGTCTCTTACGCCTGTACCATCTTCTGTATCGTAGTCATCACCGAATACGCTCAGTTGTTCCAGTTTACCTGTAGCTACCTGAGAGATATATGGCATCAGATTGTTCGGAATACCATTAGGATCCTCACCAATCAGGCCTGACTTATGTGCACCCACCGGATTGAAGTAACGTAACAACACGATGTTCCATTGCTCATCTGACTTGTACAAATCTGTCAGCATGTGTTCCACCATGAGTTTTGACATGCCGTAAGGGTTAGTCGGATGGCCTGTTGCCATTTTCTCATGCAATGGTAACGACACAGGATCGCCGTAGACAGTGGCTGAAGAGGAGAAAACCAGATTCATGACATTGTGCTTACGCATTGCCTTACACAGGCTCAGCGTGCCGTACATGTTGTTTTCGTAGTATTCCAGAGGCTTCTGTACAGATTCACCAACCGCCTTCAGACCGGCAAAGTGGATCACTGCATTGACCTGATGCTGGCTGAAAATGGTATCCAGTACATTGTCATCGCGGATGTCACCCTGTACGAATGTCACTTGTTTACCAGTGATTTTTTCAACACGACGAAGGGATTCGGCACTGGAATTAACCAGGTTATCGAGTACGACAACATGATACTCCTGTTCCAGCAGCTGAAGCACAGTGTGGCTGCCGATATATCCTGCACCGCCTGTTACCAGGATGGTTTTCATTGTCTCTCCTTAGATAATATTTGTGGCACATACTTGGCGCACAGTGAATATTGAATAGGTTTCACGACTAACGGATACAACAAAAATACCAGCAATGCCCACAGCAATGAGTGCCAGTTCGTCGTTGTCCGTATAATCAAGGCAAACACCGGTACGATAACCAGTAGTTTTAAAATATTGAGCAGAGTTTTTTCGGGGACAGTGAGACATTTTGCGGCACTGTCCATCACAGTCATACGCTGAGCAAGGGGAAGAGCGGACAGGCCCGGAATTTGTCTGGTAGAAAAATAAATTGCCATTACTGCTTGATGATCCTGAAAAGAAAAAACCGCTGAACCAGGAATAACGTTACAGCGGTTTATAATAGATTAATCGGTAGCGGGATCAACCCGCCTTTGGTGGAAGGTGTTTAATCTTCCTGTGGCAGCTTCTCCCAGCTACGGGTTTTCAGTGAGAATACCAGAACCAGTACACCGATGACGCCGGCAAACATGGCGATATTGCTGAACAGTGCCGACACATTATCTGACTCTGTACCAAACGCACCGGCCATTACACCAGCAATCACACTACCGATAGAGTAAGTCAGTACGAACAGACCCATCAGCTGTCCTGAGAAGCGACGGGGGGATAATTTACTTACCGCACTTAATGCTACCGGGCTTAAACACAGTTCACCCACAGTGTGCAGGAAGTAGGTAGCAACTAACCAGTAAGGCGCCACTTTCTGATCGCCCGCTGCATACATGGCTGCAAAAAACATTACGATGAAACCGCTGCCCATGATAAGGGTGCCCAGGGCACACTTGATACCGTAGGAAGGATCCATCATTCGTTTACCTAACTGGATCCACAGGGCGGCAAAGAAAGGTGATAATACAATGATGAACAACGAATTGAGCGACTGGAACCAGGCGAAAGGAATTTCAAAGTCGCCCCACATGCGGTCAGTATCTTCGTTAGCAAACACGTTCAGTGAAGAACCTGCCTGTTCGAAACCGGCAAAGAAGCAGGAAGAGGCTACGCAGATTAAGAACAATGCAAGCATCCGCTTCTTTTCATTTTCACTTAAATCGCCGAAGAAATAGATGAAACCAAAATACAGCAGGAAAATAGCAGTAAACAGATAGGCTACCGACTCTGCGACTTCTGCAACATCAATGACCAGATAACCCATGCTCATGGCATAAGTGACGATGGACAGTGTGACCAGAAACAAAATAATGCCCGTCCAACTTTTCTTCACACCGGCAGGTGTCATGTTCACTGTCGGACTCGCTGATTCTGAAGGCAGTTTATGCTGAGTCATTTTGTATTGAACAAGACCGATCCCCATGCCTACTGCAGCAGCACCGAATGCCCAGTGATAACCCTGGTTAACGGCTAACCAGCCACACACCAGGTTACCGATAATCGAGCCGATATTGATACCCATGTAGTACAGGGTGTAACCACTGTCACGGCGGGCATCATGTTCAGAATAAAGCTGACCGACCATTGCACTGATGTTGGGTTTCAATAAACCTGTGCCAAGTACAACCAGGATCAAGCCGATGAAGAAGGTAGAGGTGGTAGGAATGGCCAACACGATATGGCCGCACATAATAATAATACCGCCGTACCACACTGCATTCTGGCCACCAAACAAACGGTCTGCCAGCCAGCCGCCGGAAAGGCCCATGAAATAAACAGCGCCGGTATACAAGCCATAAATGGCATAGGCGGTTTCTTTGTCGAACCCTAAACCTTCCTGCTGGATGGTGAGAGTCATAAAAATAACAAGCAGGGCACGCATACCGTAGTAGCTCATGCGCTCCCACATTTCAGTGAAGAACAGTGTCTGCAGGCCCCCCGGATGGCCAAAGAAACTGGAATCGTTAGATGTTTTTATTGTCACAATGTCGTTCCGTTTTGTAATGATTGTTATTGGTTTTGTAATTCATTGCCTGAGATAACGGCGGTTCTGTTTCCTTGCGGACTCAGTCAGGTGAATTAATGCCTGACTCCACTATACACAAGAGAATTACAGGGTAAAACGCTTAGTCTTTAAAAGGACTACCCTGTAAGGCAGGTGTAGCCCTTTTAGCTGTTTACAACTCTTTGATAGTCGCAATGATAATACGTGCTGTGCCATACAGGATGAGTAAAATGACACCAAAAAGCACCAGGTTATAGACTATTTTAGGATAAGCATTGTCATCCGGCAGAGTAGGAGACTCGATGGTGACCAGATACTGTAATTTCTGATAGGCCTCGACCCTGGCATTTTCCAGTGACACCAGCGAGGACGAAAAAGCCTGAATAGCCAGTTGCAGCTGGATTTGCAGGTCAGAGTACTTTGCCATCTGCTCTGTTACGGACAGCGATTCACCGGTTACCTGGTTGCTGAAGCCTTCCTTTTGAATATTAATTTGTTGTTGCAGGGCTCCAATCTGACGTTTGATGTTTTGTACTTCGGGGGCACTGGGTGACATCATCGTCTCCATGGTATTCAGCTCTGCCTTCTTTTGCGCCAGCGTGGCCTGCAAAGAGAACGCAATTTGCTGGGAAGCGGCACCTTCTGCGGTAGGGTCAAGCACATTATACTTAGACTGGAAAGCGAGGATGTCACGCTTTGCAGTTTGCAGTTTATCTTCTACCACCTGATGTTCGCCCTTAGCGAATTCCATTTTAGATTTGGCCAGATTGTTATTAATGTCGTTCAGAAATTGCTCGGCTTTATCCACAATGGTGCTGTTGACCTGCTGTGCAAATTCCGGCGTGTAAGCTTTTACATTCAGGGTGATAACAGAAGATGCTGAATCTACTTCCACTGAAATTTGTCGCAGGTAATACTCATAAAATTGTGTCTGGCTGTGGTCTTCCGGCAAACGGCTGAACATATCCGCATGGTCAGCACCGTAATGGCTGCTTAGGGACAACGTTTTCTCCAGATAACGCATCATATCCTGAGATTTAATATAACTTTCGATGATTTGACTGTCGTTTGTCGACGCTACGCCGCTGATTGATGCACCCAGTAAACTGGTGGGGTCAAAGGAACTGCCGCCGTCTGTGGATTTAATAATGAGCTTACTTGTACTCTCATATTGCGGTGCTGCCCACACAATCAGGTAGAACGCATATAACAGCCAGGGCGCAAGAATGAAAACCAGCTTGTTCTTTTTCAGTTTGTTGAGGGTTGCTTTCGCTTTCATCATTTTAATATCACTTAACCTAAATTTATTCTGCCATGTAGGCACTTATGCCTTCTTCCAGGTCGCTGAAATAATTCAGCTTACCGTCTTCAATAAGAATGGCTGAAGTACAAAATTCCCTGATCTGGTCCAGTTCGTGACTGACCATGATCATACCTGCTGTCAGATTTTTCTCTTTCAGGGCATTACGGGCCTTGCGGCGAAATGTGGGGTCGCCCACAGAAGTTGCTTCGTCAATGAGATAAATATCAAAATCAATATTAATACAGCAGGCAAAAACCAGCTTGGCACGCATACCTGAGGAATACGTCTTAACCGGTAAATCAAACCGGCCACCAATCTCGGCGAATTCCTGCACTTGTTTTTCATACTTTGGCAGTGACTTCACCTGGTTGATACGGCCAATAAATCGCGTATTTTCCCTGCCAGTCATTTGCGGATGAATACCGGTGGCCAGTGCAACCGGCCAGGACATGGATTTATTTGTCAGGATCCTGCCCTTGTCCGGATATTCGCTTTTGGCCAGCATACGGAACAATGTGGATTTACCGGCACCGTTTTTACCCAAAATGGCAACACTATGGTCGGTGGGGAATTCAAAGTTTAAATTTTTAAAAATGTATTGCGGCCCGAGTTTGCTCGGATAGCTCTTAGTCAGATTTTCTATTCTAATCACCGTGACAACACCTTCTTCCAGGTTGTGTGATAGAGCGCTAATCCGGCAAACAGAGTGATGGCGGTAACTTCAACAGCAAACTGCAAAGACACACCGGTATCACCATAGGTTTCATAGCAGGCGTATCTTGCGAGTTCAATAAAGTGAACCAGTGGGTTCCAGGTCAACCAGGGCCATACCTCAGGTGACAGATCCTGCAAACTGAAAAAGGTACAGGAAATGAAAAAGATAGGCCGGTTAAGCATATTTTTAATTTTTTTCATTTCAGGTATGAAGGCGATGAGGACACCGAATACCAGGCTGATGGAAAAGCAAAAAATCCACAGTAATGCGAAAAGCGCAATTAACAGCAGAGGGTTGTCCACGTCAAAATCAATATCCAGCAGATATACAGCACATACAACAAGGCAAACCACACCAACTTTTATCACAAATTCCATAAATGCTGATGTGATAAGCGCAGCCATAGGCTGTACCTGCCTGAAGGCATAGAGGGGTTTTGCTTTACCGATTGATTCAGGTACCACAGACGTGCAGGTCATGAATGTTTGTACGCCCATCAGGCCCATCATCATAAATACAAATAACGGCACGGAATGAACGTCGCTGCCGCTGATAAAGCTGCGGAGATAGGACATGGCAAAAATGAACACGAAGGGTTCAATAAAGGCCCAGCCAAGTCCCAGTTTATCATTGAACTTACTTTGCAGCTCACGGAGAAACAGGGCGAAGATAACTCTTCGCCATGCTGCAACCTGTGATTTAAAGGTAATATCCATCAGTTGGTAGCTACGTTGGCCGCCACAGCAATCTGATAAATGATTTGTGTGATATCTTTGATGGTCTGCAGAGACTTAACATCGATAGACGGTAATACCACAACCTGATCACCCGGACGGATAGTGAGCTTACCTTCGCCTTCAGACCACAAACTGCTGTGAATACTGTCGAACTCTACAATACCGTTCTGTCTGATGATAAGGATGCGCTCGTCGTCAGCGCGCTGGGTAAACCCGCCGGCCCAGGCAACATAATCAGCGGTGGTCGCATCTTTATTGAAGACAATAGCCTGAGGCATCATTACTTCGCCGCCCACATGAATGAGATCAGTGGCTTCAGGGATGACAATGGTATCATTCGGCTCCAGCAGTACATTGGCCACTTCACCGTTTTCAGCCACAATGACTTTACCCTGTGGCTCTACTTGTCTGGCACGCTCAATGAAGTCGCTGACCAGTTGCGCTTCCTGAACACGGATAGAACCTTCTCCGGTAGAACTGATTGGTGCTGTATAGATGCTGCGCTCCAGGCGCTGCAGCGACTGTTCTATGAGCTCCCGTTGACTTTGTGCCACGCTTTCGCGACGCAGATAAACATCTGACGCACTGGCGAGTGACGGGTCAACATGAATGTAATCCAGAACATCCTGCAAACGGGTGCCCCGGTCAACCATGATTTTGGAAGGACCAGTGTGACCACCTTCAATGTTTATCTGGTAAACCTTCGCGACGTGGTCATTAATGAAATTGACTTCATCACCGGACTGCAAAACAACATTGTTGAATTCATTTAGCGAAACGTACTGAGCAAACTGCTGATCGCTTCTGAGGCCGGCAACGGAAACATGACTGATAAAATCCCGTGGTCTGGCATAGTCAAGCAAAGTCTCACCCATCAACTCGTCTTTTTTGAATTCAAAGGTATAGCTGTTATTCGCACCGTCGGCGACAGTAACTCTGTCACCTACCGGATGAACAACAATGGTATCACCGTCTTTAAAAGAAACGCCGGGCAGGGTGCCTTCACGGATAAATTCATAAAGGTCTGCCGTGGCAATTACTTTTCCTTCACGGCGGATATCGATTTTACGGAAGCTGCCACGGTTGAAATCAATACCGCCGGCACGTTTAAGATAATAAAGCACGCTGTCTGATGCCAGGCCGGCATACTGGCCGGGGCGGATAACGGGGCCGGTAAGATAAACCGCTACCGGCGTAGACGTGAGCAAATTCACGTAGGTGTTAACGTCGTTGGTATAGATTCTTTTAATACTGTTAGTGACCAGTGCATTCACCGAACCGGCCGGCGTATCTGCAACATGCACAGGACCAATGTTAGGAATAAAAATATTTCCCTGGTTATCAACTGTTACCACATCGGAGAAGTTGACGGCACCCCACATCCAGATTGAAATCTTATCACCGGGCGCAATCAGGTAGTTTTCATTAAGGCCTGAGCTGCGCTCAGATTCGAAACCGCCTATGAAGAGGTTGGCAGCGAATGGCGGGCTGACAAGCGGTTCGCTGTAAGGAAATACATCTTCTACGGTTGGTTCGCCGGGCAGAGACACACCGGAGCGGGGTTCTTTATTGTACTGGCCGGTAGACGTTGACATGCTGCTGCGTGCGCCCGGCAAAGTACGGGAAGTCTGCACATTCATAGGCGACACGGCTTGAGTCTGGGCGTTCCCGGTTCCGGTGGTAGCGGAATTGCCCGAGTTTTGCTGTTGGGCCTGTTCACGTAATTGCTGAAGATCGGCCAGAGATTGTGCTGTTGCAAGAGATGAAAAACAGGCACAGGCCAACACCACCTTACCCAAGGTGGAAAGTGTACGGATTACTGACATAGATTCTGCCATGATTATTTAGCTGAGATTTGAGTAAGAAGCGGAGCAAGCATTTGCCATTGCCCGTCCCGTTCACAAATTGCACGACGGTTTGCCGGATTGGTCAGATCCCGCAATGACATACAGGTTAATCCTGATGCTGAAATATAGCGGTTGTGGATCTGATACTGTTCGTTGCCAATCTGCAACATCTCACCCGGCGACAAATTGCCTTGCGGTACCGGATATACCTGGCTGTCAGCTAGTCGCATTGAATCGCCTGAAACCAGCGGAATATTCGCATTCACCTGCGTAGGGGCTGAAGAACATCCGCTCAACAGTACGGTAAGACCTATCAGACCAGCACTTAAACTTCTGATAATACTCATGTCTTAATAATTCCTTGTCTAATCTGGCCGGATAGCATACCACATTCACCGGCTTTTGCAGTCTGCCCTTTATGCATCTGCGCTAAATCTGTAATTTGTCATGTTTAGTAACCAATTATAGTGATGGCTTGATAATTGCTTGAAAGCTACTGACATTTAAAATGGTGTTGTTACTCAGGAGTGCCTGCTGATGTTACGTATCTGCATAAGATGGTTCCCCCGGGTAATGTTAAAACTAAAAATGACGTCTGTGTGAGTCTGTGATGCTAAAAAAGTTCGCAGTATGCTTTGTAAGGCGGTGGAATGTCAGATGTGTGTCAGAAGAGGTAAAGCAGATTTAAAGATTTGAAAGAAAATTTCTCTGTTGTAATTTCAGGAGGTAGTCTTTTTGTCTTTAGTCTATTATTATATTGGCATGTTGGTGTTTGCTGATCAAAATGCTGCCCGGCATCAGGAAGTTTTAGACAAAATGGAATATCGCTATCAACACCGCTCACACATATTTCACATCTACCGGCAAGTCAGACCTATGGTTAGGGATTAGTACTTTGTATGTTTGATTATCTTCAAATTGTACCGTTGTTCACGGCATTTTTTGTCGCCCTGATTTTATTGATTGTGATGACTCCATTGGCTCATCAGTTTGGCCTGGTTGATCATCCGACTTACCGTAAACGTCACGCAGGCATGGTGCCTTTGACTGGTGGAGTTGCCATTTTCATGGCTGTGCTGGTGGCGAGTGTGGCGACTGATGTGTGGATGAAAAACAATCCTCTGTTTTTCACAGCATCAGCGTTTATTGTTTTGCTTGGCATGCTGGACGACCGCTTCCAGTTAAGTGCCAAAGGCCGTCTCCTTTGTCAGTTTGGTGTTGCTGCCATCATGGCATGGAGTGCACAGAATTATATTACTTCCCTGGGTAACATTTTCGGCTTCGGTGAAGCGTATCTGGGGATTGCCGGTTACTTCTTTACCATCGTCTGCGTTGTGGGTGTAATTAACGCTTTCAACATGATTGATGGTATAGACGGGCTCGCCGGTGGCATGAGTTTGATTGTTCTGTTGACTGTTGTCGGTATTCTGCTGGGAACAGGTAACGGTGCGGCTATCATGGAGCCGCTGATTATTGTCGCTGCTATCGTGCCATTTCTGGCCTTCAATCTGAGCTGGAAGGGATTCAAAGGCAATAAAATCTTTATGGGTGATGCCGGCAGTATGTTTGTCGGACTTACTATTGTGTGGTTGCTTGTGGACCACACGCAGGGCGAAGCCGCTGCTTTCAGACCTATTACCGCTGTGTGGTTGATTGGTCTTCCGCTGATGGACATGGCAGCGATCATGTACCGACGTGCACGCAAAGGGCAGTCAATGTTGCGTCCTGACCGCAAGCATTTGCACAATATCTTTATGCGTGCAGGACTCTCCAGCAGACAAGCGCTGGCTGCAATTTTGTTCCTGGGGTTGTGTTACGCCGGTGTGGGTATTCTGGGAGAAATCCTGATGGTGCCTGAGTATGTCATGTTCTGGTCGTTCCTTGGCTTGCTGATGGTTTACAGCTATATCATTCAAAACATCTGGAAATTGATCCGTCACGTTAAACGATCATTGAAAACAAAACCTTAAAACCGTCAACTGCCCATAAATAGTGCAGACGACAGGGAATAATTTTGGTATGTTTGCAGCCAGTTAAAATAGTGATGTGTTACTGGCGGCTGCCTTGTCAAAAGCAAAAACAACGATAATTCATCAGGGTAAAATTCCTGCCGGTACCGGGTCTCTGGTGGCAATGGCGGTGTATCATAAAGACCAGTTGAACTGGTTGAAGCAAGCTGTCAGCAGCATTACCGGTCAATCCTACTCAACGTTTATCTTCCTTATCATCAAAGACGGTCCTGTCGACAGCAATATCAGTGATTTTCTGACGCATACCGCGGCCAGTGATGAACGTATTTTTCTCGCAGAGAACAGCTCCAATATTGGTCTGGCGGCCAGTATGAACTTTGCTATAGAGTGGGGCATGGCGTTGAACTTTGATTTCTTTTTCAGAATGGATGCCGATGATATTTCATTGCCGGATCGTATCGAAAAACAAGTGACATACCTCAGTAATCATCAGAATGTGGGGATCCTTGGTACAGCACTGACTGAAATCAATGAAAGTGGTGTGGTCGTAGGAGCGAGAATTATGCCGGCATCCCACAAGCAAATCGTTAAAGTCTTACCCCGCCGCTGTTCCATAAATCATCCTACAGTCGCTTTCAGATATGAAATATTCCGGAAGGGCTTTCGCTATGATGCTGAACTGATGAATACTCAGGACTACTTCTTGTGGATCCAACTGGCAGAGGAAGGTTTCGTATTCAGAAATCTCAGTGAGCGTTTACTGGAATTCCGCCGGGTAAATAATTTCTATAAACGCCGGGGCTTTTCCAAGTCGGTCAACGAATTTCGTGCAAGGCTCTACGCTATGCGTGCCTTAAAGCGGATGACGCCCTGGAATCTGTTTTATGCCAGTTGCGTACTGCTGATGCGGATGATGCCTTCAAAGCTGGTTAAATTGGCGTATAAACTGGACCGGAAGATGCTGGAGAGAGGCGAGAAGTCATGAAAACCGGGGTTGTTATAATCCTGTTTCATCCTGATACTTCGCATCTTAGCCGGATGTTAGAAACGCTGATTGATTCGGGTTATCGGGTGGTATTGGTCGATAATTCTCCCCATGAATTGAAGCTGGCATTGCCGCAGGAAGTGGTTTATCTCCACTATCCCCAAAACATCGGGATTGCCGCTGCTCAGAATCGCGGTTTGTCTCATCTTGCCGGGCAACAGTTCAGCCATGCTGTTTTATTCGATCAGGACAGTGCTGTTACACCAGCGCTGATGGAAGGATTGTGCGCCGGTTTTGTTGAAGCGCAAGCACATTTCGGCAAGGTAGCTGCGGTAGGCCCGCAAATTATCTGCGAATTTTATAATCAGCCGGTAAAGCCAAAAGTGCAGCAGGCAGTAGATGTGCGGGACGGCCTTGCCAGTGTTAAACAAATAATTGCCTCAGGGATGATGCTCAGCCTTTCTGAGCTGGAAACCATTGGTCACAAGGAAGAGTCACTGTTCATTGACGGTGTAGACCATGAATGGTGCTGGAGAGCCAGAGACAAAGGATTCTCTGTGGTTAAGTTGACGGACGTGACCATGTTGCATAAGCAGGGTGACGGCAGACATAAGGTCCTCGGAATTACCTTTAAACGTGGTGCACCGGTAAGATTATATTATCAGGTACGTAATGTGCTTATATTAAGTCGCAGAAGTTACGTGCCGCTTTACTGGAAGCTGAGAAATATTCCGGCCATTCCGTTAAGGTGGCTCATTAACCGCTGGGTTTTCGACAACGGAAAGCAGCGGGGCCGGTATTTTGCGAAGGGATTGGTTGACGGACTCAAAGGAAAAAATGGACCGCTGGAATAGGTATCATGTTTCGTCATCAATCCGTCACGGTGGTTAAGTAAACTGTCGCGATTTTAATAGATAGACGTCATGAAGAAATTGTTCTAACGGAGTGCGTCTGTGTCTATTTTAGTGCGTTCGCACTGAAATGGTGCGTAAGTGGCTGCTATTTTGTATTGGTTGTAGTAAATGCAAGTTGATTGAGCCATATTAACTCGTTTATCGTAGAAGCATGGGTAACGCATCCTGCTTATGTAAAATGATTTTATAGCTGGTGTTAATCACTGACGGCAGCTTAAGTTGTGAACCATGTTGTAGAGCGGAATGCGGATTGCATTACTACATCATCGGTTGAGGATTTTCAGTAAAAGGACACGAATATGAGTCAAGTAAAGAAAGCGGTTATTCCGGTAGCTGGTTTGGGAACACGTATGTTGCCGGCAACCAAGGCCATCCCGAAAGAGATGCTGCCAGTTGTTGATAAGCCGCTTATCCAGTATGTAGTAAACGAATGTGTTGCTGCTGGTGTGAAAGAAATTATCCTGGTTACTCACGCGAGTAAAAACAGCATTGAAAACCATTTCGATACGTCCTTCGAGCTTGAAGCGACACTGGAAAAACGTGTTAAACGTCAGTTACTCGAAGCGGTACAGTCAATCTGTCCAAAAGACGTAACTATCATGCACGTCCGTCAGGGCCATGCTGCAGGTCTGGGTCACGCAATTCTGTGTGCGCATCCGCTGGTAGGCGATGCACCGTTCGCGGTTGTTCTGCCTGACGTAATCATTGACGATGTTGCGAGTAATCCGAAGAAAGATAACCTGGCAGACATGGTTGCTAAATTTAATACCAGCCGTGTTAGTCAGGTTATGGTGGAGCAGGTGCCAAAAGAAGATATTTCTAAATTTGGTATTGCAGATCTGGAAGGCGTAGACATTAAGCCGGGTGAATCTGCGAAAATCCACAAAATGGTAGAAAAACCAGAACTGGAAGAAGCACCTTCAGATCTTGCAGTAGTCGGTCGTTATGTGTTGTCCGAGAAAATCTGGGATCTGCTGGAGTTCACGCCTCCGGGTGCCGGTGGTGAAGTTCAGTTAACTGACGCCATTGATTCACTGATGAAAATTGAGCAGGTTGATGCGTACTACATGAAGGGCAAGAGCCATGATTGTGGTAGTAAACTTGGTTATATGAAAGCAAATGTTGAATATGCTCTTCGTCACCCTGACCTGGGTGAAGAGTTCAAGCAGTACATTGCTTCACTGAATGGTTAATTCCGGAATGTGAATATAATTGAGCCCGCGTTTCGCGGGCTTTTTTATGTGCGGTGATCAATGTTGTACTACTTTTACCCGGTCCCGCACTTTTGCCAGCAGTTTTTCACCTATCCCCCTTACTTCGGTGAGTTGGTCCACTTCATGGAAATAGCCCTTTTCATTGCGGTAAGCAATGATGGCTTCCGCCTTACTCAGACCGATACCGGGTAAGGCAGTCAATTCTTCTGCCGTGACAGTGTTTAAGTCTAATGCATCGGGCAGCGTAATTCCGGCTGCTTCAGTGACATCTGTTTCAATGGTGTTGGCAAGAGCAGCGCCACTTTGACTCAAAAAGAGTGTTGCAAATAAAGCGGCCAGTGCCAGTCTGGATTTGTTCATTGTATCTTCCTTGTGTTGAATTAAGTGATTTGTGTGTACCGGTGTACATAAAAAGCTTAAATCCAAAGAAGATAAAAAGAGAGACCAGTTTTTGTACAGGTAAAGGTCAGGACAACAAAAAAGCGGACATGATGCCCGCTTTCTACAAAGTTTTTTCAACCGTTCACTATCAGAGACGTTCCAGTACCGCGTCGGTAAACTCAGTCGTTCCGGCCTGACCACCCAGATCACGGGTTGTACGGTCACCGGTTTCGATAACTTCTTTCAGTGCACTGCGGATTTTCTCTGCTTTGTCACCCATGTTGAGATACTCAAGCATCTGGATTGCAGCAAGGATCACTGAAGTCGGGTTTGCTAGGTTTTTACCAGCGATATCCGGTGCAGAACCATGTACCGCTTCAAAGATGGCGCAGTCTTTACCGATGTTTGCACCCGGAGCCATACCCAGACCACCTACCAGACCGGCACACAGATCAGACAGAATGTCACCGAACAGGTTGGTCGTAACAATCACATCAAACTGGTGAGGGTTCATAACCAGTTGCATACAGGTATTATCAACAATCATTTCTGTTGATTCGATGTCCGGATAGCGCTCACCCACTTCACGGGCCACTTTCAGGAATAAGCCGGATGTAGACTTAAGGATGTTCGCCTTATGCACTGCAGTGACTTTCTTGCGTCCTTCACGGCGGGCAAGTTCATAGGCAAACGTTACGATTTGCTCTGCACCCTGGCGGGTGATTTTACTCATCGCTTCAGCTTCCTGGCCGTCTTCAGAGACCACCTGGCCAAGACCTGAGTACATACCCTGGGTGTTTTCACGTACAGTAATGATGTCGATATCTTCATAGCGGGCTTTGGTACCCTTGAAAGATAACACCGGACGTACGTTAGCATATAAAGAAAACTGCTTACGCAAGCTTACGTTGATTGATGTAAAACCTTCACCAACCGGCGTCGTCAGCGGGCCTTTCAGTGCCACTTTGTTTTTGGCGATAAGGTCGAGGGTTTCTTGTGGTAGCAGTTCGCCATGATTTTCCAGCGCTACCAGACCTGCATCAGCATAGTCATAAGCGAAGTTACATCCCACCTTGTCCAGTATTTTAATAGTGGCATCAATGATGTCCGGACCAATGCCGTCGCCGCGAATGACTGTAATGCGTTGCTGAGTCATGTTGAGGAATCCTTTGGGTTTCTGTTTTTAATTAATCGTCAGGTTGCCAGGCGCTACTGTGACAGCGTAAAGTTGTGTCACCTACGGAGAGTCGCCAAAGCCGGAAATGCGTAAAACCGTTGCCAGTGGCAAAAGTCTTAACCCTTCTATTTTATATCAAGACGACAGGGTGTAACAGAAAACTGCATGTCACTCGCCATAAATTTCATGAATGTTGGCTATGAGCGTTGGCGAAGAGGTAACCACATCAGGTAGCTGGTGACGCCGGCTATTTCTGACAAAGAGGATGGCGTAAGCTTCAGACTCTGTAACGCCTGACTTTTAAACAGCTTCGTATTCTCACATTCAGCGCCACCAAACAGCCATTTGTTAGCCAGTAATATACTGAGTCCGGCTAAAGCTGCGTCTGCCCGTACCGCTTCAGGCACATGAGCCGGTAACGTTGAACAATGGGTGATAACAGCCTGATAGCGCGCCGGCTGTTGCCACTGTTTCGCCAGCGAAGCAGACAGGGCCGGGAGGGGCTGGGTCTCCGTCTCCTGCAATGCCGTTAGTTGATACAACCGCTGCCGCTGAAGCGGCCAGTGTTTAATAACCTTTAGTGCATGCAAGGTAAACAAAGGTGCTGTTATAAAGGTGGCAATCAAAGCTGCTGTTTGCGGTGTCTGCTTAACATTACTCCTCTCAGCCAGTTCTGATGCAATCGCAGCAACAAGTTCAGCGAACCGGATACAAACAGCAAGCTGCGGGAAGTGCCGCTGGTGCAGACGCTGGTTCAGTGCCCGCATGATTAGCATATCGCCCACCCGGGTAAGGCCGTAAGTCATAATGGCTTGTTTAACGTCTTTCACAGGTAACTGAAGCCGGTTGTCCAGACTGGCCGTTTTCTTCAGATAGTCTGAAAATACCGGCATGCGTGAAAGCCTGCGCGAGAGCTTATGAATGTCGGTATTGGTATCGTGCAAACTCGTAATGATAGTCTGCAGATCACCGGGTAAACGACTCACAGGGTAGGTATCGGGTATCAGTTGTCTGACGGCAGGTTTAAAAGCCGCATCGCAGGCCTTTACTTCTGATAGCCATTCATTCAGAGACAAAGCCTGATAGCGTGTTATTTTAATCTGACGAAGGTGTTTCTCCTCCACATCCCCGGACCCTGTCAATACAGCACCTGTGGTGGACGTTAAAGTGAACAGGAAGACACCTTCACCATTAGGAAAAGACACTGCGCAGCCGGGCATAAATTCGCCGGGATACTTCAGTAAACATTCAAACCGGTGCTGTTCCCTCTCATTAGTGCGGGGAATAACCGGTTTCAACCTGCTTACCATTGAGCCCTGCTGATTTTTAATCAGTGAAATGACGGAGATAAACAGCGATTGTTCTTCGTTTAACCGGTGAGGATGCAGGAAACGGTGGGGGGCTGGTGCCTGAGCCACTTTTTGAAGTTTCAGTAAACCGGAAAAAAAAAGCAGTCGCTTCTCCCGCCAGAAAAGCTGACAACCTTCTTGTTGTTCAGCATTGTTTTTCAGGCTGCAAACGGCGAAAGTAGCGGCTACGAGGTGCTGAAGATAGTGATCATTAAGTTGAAACTTAAGGCCCAGAAAGGTCATTAAACAAGCTGCACGTTGTGGCAACAGATTGTGAGCAGAAGAGGCCTGCGGAAGCGATGTAATGGCAAGAAGCGAGTCGGGTAATGTGCGGCCGGATTTAATTAGCCGGATGGCCAGAGAGAGACTCTGCCTGGTTATTTCTGCGGGAGAACACGCCTGCGTAAACAGCAGGCCGGTTTGATGAATATGGTTTACAAGATCTTCAATGACACTATGCATTGCAGGGGAGTTATGACTTCAGATAACTCTGATAGGCACCTTCTCCCCAGGCGATTAACTGATCGCCCTCAAACAACAAAGGCGTGCACTCATCCTGAGTAGTCAGGCCATCAGCTCTGACATGTTGAGTACGGTAAAACATCACCTGAATAGTTGTGCCTGAGTCCATCTTTGCTTCGGTAATGTCCGGAGACCCGAGCAAGGCAAGTACTTCTTCACGGGTGGCACCTAACTTCAGTTTGGTGATTTGAACCTTGTTGTATTCTTCCCGATCCTGCCAGTCCATATTTTCCGGCTTGTCAGGGTAAAATGACATTACCAGAAAAACAAAGAGGGCGTAGGCGCATGCGCCCAGCAAAATCAGTTTTAAAACCTTGCCATTCATCCTTTTTCACTTTTAACTGCGAATTGCCCTCAGTGTACCTTAAAACACCGTTCAACTGTAACGACTAAATCGTAACAAGCTTTAACCGGAACTAGGCATTAATTGTATAGCAGGGAACGTAGTCCGAACCGGGCAACTTCATTCGCTGTTGTGATACAAATGACTGCAACAGCGTATCAATACGTTCCATCATGGCGGGATCGCCGGTAAGACGGAACGGCCCCTGTTCTTTAATCTGCTTTACACCGTCCGCTTTTACGTTACCGGCGACAATACCGGAAAAGGCTTGTCTCAGTACTTTCGCTATTTCTGAAACCGGTTGATCAGTATGCAGAGGAAGGGCAGCCATACTCTCGTGAGTGGGCTCGAAAGGCATCTGGAATGACTCATCGATACGCACCGACCAGTTGAAACTGAATGCATCCCCCATTGCGCGGCGGAAATTTTCTACTTTTTTCAAACCGGCGCTGAGCGTACGGGCGACTTCTGCGGCATCATCGATAATGATCTGATACTTATCCTGTGCTTCTTTACCGAGTGTTGCACCAATGAACTCGTCTATCGCTTCAAACCAGACTCTTGATTCAGCGGGACCGGTAAGAATGACAGGGAAAGGCTGCTGGGCGTTGCGGTCGTTCATCAAAATACCGAGAAGGTACAGCAATTCTTCTGCTGTACCCACGCCACCCGGGAAGATGATAATGCCGTGTGCAAGACGAACAAAAGCCTCAAGACGCTTTTCTATATCCGGCATGATAATGAGTTCATTGACGATAGCATTTGGCGGCTCGGCAGCAATAATGCCCGGCTCTGAAATGCCAATGTAACGCCCTTTGGAATAGCGCTGTTTGGCGTGGCCGATGGCAGCACCCTTCATCGGCCCTTTCATGGCGCCGGGACCACAGCCGGTACAAATATTCATTTCTCTCAGACCCAGCTGGTATCCGACTTCCTTGGTATATTTATATTCGTGCTGTCTGATGGAATGGCCACCCCAGCAGACAATGGTATTCAGTTCATCATTGCCTTCCAGTGCCTGGGCGTGACGCAGCATATCGAACACCATGTCGGTAACAGCACTGCCTTCTGTGGGCGCTTTTTCATGAACAAAAGCGTATTTATTGCCCATGAACAGTAAATCACGAAGCACCGCGAATATATGCTCATGTACGCCACGCATCAACTTGCCGTCCACAAAGGCAACCTCAGGGGGATTAATCAGCTCTATTTTGACTCCGCGCTCACGTCGTATCAGGCGAATATCAAAGTCGTCGTATGGTGCAAAGAGCAGTTCGAAATTGTCTTCGTCTACGCCGCTGTTGAGGACTGCGAGACAACATCGTTTAAAAACATCGAATAACTTGCTGTTAGTGGTGTCCTGAAGTCTGGCGACTTCATCTTGTGACAGCTGGCTCATCCAGCCTACCGGGTTCAGTTGCACTTTATTCATATCACAGTCCTATTCGACTACAACGCGATTTCTGCCGTTCTTTTTCGCCTGATAGAGTAATTCGTCGGCCCGCTCAAACATGGAATGAGGTTCATCGTTCTCACGCAGGCAGGTACCACCGAATGATGCGGTTATACTGACTTTTTCCTGTTTAAATTTGAAAGGTAAACGGGACAGAGACTCCCGCATGTCATCCAGCTTTTTCTCCAGCGCTGAGGTTTCGATAAATGGCAGGATCATCACAAACTCCTCACCACCCCAGCGGGAAATAAACTCATCACCGTGAAGCTGTTTTTTCAGGTGATGTCCCACCACCTGCAAGGTTTTATCACCGGCCTGGTGGCCGAAACGATCATTAATAGATTTGAAAAAGTCGATATCAATCACAGCGAGTGATAACGCACGGTTGTCATTCAGGGCATCCTCATACTCGCGGTTGAAGCGTTCATTGTAAGCCAGTCTGTTTGGCAGGCGGGTAAGAGGATCAGTATGACTAAATGCAGTCTGCTCAGCCAGCTTGCGACGGTAAACCTGAGTTTGACGCTGCAGGGTTTCCATTTGCGTTTGCATCGCACTCAGCAAGCCCATCAGTGCCTGCTGTTCCTTATTGTCTGCCTCTTTCCGGTTAGCCACGGCCGTAGAAATAGACGTAATGTGTGCCTGAGCCTGCGTTTTCAGTTTTTCCAGTGAATCAGAGTCCTGAACGGTCTGACCCATTTCCGTCAGCTGGCTGGCAATGTCATCCGCACTGGCGTTTCGCGCTTCAAAGGCTTTGCCCGACGAAGCCATACTGGCTTCAACACCTTCCTGAATCCCGCCTAACGCGTGATGGATACGGTAGATCATACGTCCGGACAGGGTTGCCTCATGCATGGATTCCGTAACTACCAGCCTGATAACGATAATACAGGTCTGCAGCAGCTCTTCTTCAGAAAGTTGCGATTCCAGTTTCGTGCGCAAATCAACGACCTTCGGTTCATCAGGTTGCTTTTTTGCGTAGCTGTCGATGAGCTGACTCAGTTCGTTCTGAATTTCTTCAAACAGTGAACCGCTCGTCCGTGCTTCAGGCTTTTTGTGCAATTGGGGAGATGAGCCGGCGTTTTCCTCAACGGCTTCGGCAGACACAAGAGAGAACAGTTTGATTGCTTTAAGACACAATGACTGCAGCTGAAACAGGTTATCGACGGGCTGTTGAGCGGCAATCAGTAAATGCGCACTTTGCTGACGCAATGTCTTATTCTGCTGAAATGTGCTTTGAAACTGTTTGATCGCCTTTTCAAGTTCTTTAACGGTAAGCTGGGTGTGCTGTTTCACTGACGTGTCAGCATGCTGGATATGGGTGTTCAGCTTGTTAATACTGACCGTGGCGAGAGTAAAATCAGGTTTTCCGGACAGGTGTCCCCGCAGAACCCGCAATTCTTTATCAGTCTCGGCTGACAAACCCTCATAAAAGGAACTTAACCGTATTATGAACTGTACCAGCGTCTCATTATGTGAAGCTAATGAAGATAGTTGCTTAGAATCCATCATTTTCCTTTGCATACCGGCGGAGTGACCGCCCACTATTGGCGAGCCGAACGGGTGTTTAAACCTGCAGTTTCATAATTCGACCGGAACGGATTAATATCCAGTCCTCCCCGTCGGGTATAACGGGCAAAGACAGTAAGTTTTTCCGGCTTACACTGGCTCATAATGTCGCAAAATATTCGTTCAACGCACTGTTCATGGAATTCATTGTGTTGTCTGAAACCAATTAAATATTTCAGTAACGATGCGTGATCGATTTGTTTTCCGCTGTACCTGATTTGAATACTAGCCCAATCTGGCTGATTTGTGATTAAACAATTCGATTTAAGCAGATGACTGACTACTGTTTCGGCAACATCCTGATTTTCTGTAGTTAATAACCCGCTGTCAGGAGAATATGACGTCACCGTAATATCCAGATCGTCAATCACATGCCCTGACAGTTCTTCCATTCCCAGCGCGTTGAATGCGTCTGGCAGGATAACTGTGACATCAACATTTTCTCCGGCACAGGCAGATAGATCTCTGGTCAGGGCGTCCTTTACTGCTTCTGCATCATCAAATTTCGACTGATTAAAGCTGTTAAGGTAGAGCTTGAAAGATTTAGACTCAATTAATGAAGGAGACGTGACCGGCACTCTGCATTCAAGAATCGCCACACAGGGTTTACCTTTGCTGTTCAGCCATGACAATTCATAACCGGTCCAAATATCGCAGCCCTGAAAAGGCAGGGTTTCCGCTGATAATGACAGTGTATCTCTGCTCAGGCTGCGTGGTACAGCTTGGAGCAATGAAGGATTGTAAGACGTTTCATATTCAACCGTTTTTCCAAGGGAAAGATCCGAAGGCACCTTGAAAGGCTTTGGGTTTGTCATAATGTGTGATTCAACCTTAAAATAGCGGGCAGAAAAGTCAACGGGCCCGCAATCTGATAAAACCAGAATGAAGCAGGTCCTCAGTGTAACCAAAAGGCCACCGAAATGCCCGACCAATTAACACAAAGTTTAGATGCTTTTATTCAGCAATGCCTTACCGCCGGGTCACAAAATCCCGAATTTCTGACGATTGAATTTGATAAAGACTGGCCTTCACCGTGTTATTCCCGGAATGCTGAGAATGGTGAAGTGGTAAACTGGCAACCTGTTAAGCAAACAGGCAACAATAACTTTAATGGTCTGGAAGAGGCGCTGGATATTAAATTACACGCTGATTTTGTTACCTGGTTTACCCGCTACTTCAGCTTTCATATACCGGCAAAAGCGGAGCAGGGCAACTGTGAACTGCTGCAGGTATGCAGCGATGAAGATTTCGAAAGACTTCAGGAAAATCTCATCGGGCACATTATGATGAAACGTCGCCTGAAACAGCCTGCTACGTTATTCTTCGCACTCACAGACGACGATGACTACCTGATTTCACTGGACAATAGCACCGGTGAGGTATTGCTGGAGAGAGTTGGCAAACGTGCTGAGCAGGTGCTTGCCCCTTCAATGGCTGATTTTCTGTCGGCGCTTACCCCGCGCACTTAATCTTTACGCTGTTTTATCACTCAATTGTGCGAGACGTTGTTCAAGTATCGCAATAGCCGATTCCATTTCGCTGACACGTTTTTCCAGCGCAGCGACCCGGTCGCCGGCATCTGAAGCTGGTGTTGCCGGCATTTTGCTGCTGGCATTCCAGGCTTTTATCGCATCGATAGCCTGCGTCACTGAGACTTTGAAAGGAGCCCGCGCGCGCAACAACCCTACGCCGGGCTGCAAACCTTCCTGGTGCATTTTGTGGCAAAGCATAACGAGCTGTTGTGACTGATCGGCCTGAGACATCATTTTTCCTTACTTCGGTTACTGAGAATACAGAGTTTTCGGGAATAGTATAAAGCACCAGTTAATAGTGTAATACACTAAATGTTAACCAGGCTTACTTTACTGGATTTTATAATGTTAAACAAAATCAGTGAGTTAATTTGTGGTCTGAAATTTGATTCTTAAGGTGTTAATAAAACCACTGAAATTATTTTTATAAAAAGGATTACAATGAAACATCTCATTCTGGCCGCTGCTCTTATTTCACCGTTCACACTCACCGGTTGTGTTATCTCTGTAGGCGGAGATGACGGACATTATTCTTCAGACTGGCAGGATCGTGAATACAATAACCGTAAGCATGTTTCGCAGTTAGAAACCGGTATGACCTATGAATCGGTTGTCCGCAAAATGGGTGTAGCCGACTTTAACGAAATGCACGATAAGAATGATCACGCTTACCGCGTACTGTTCTACCGTACTCAACGCACCATGGATGACGGTGTCACATCTAAAGACGAATGTACGCCTCTGGTATTCCGTGACGGTGTTCTTACGGGCTGGGGTGACGGTGCTTACAACCAGCTCTGAACCGCTGAATAGTGTGAATTAACTTTTAGTTAACAAATGAGCCGTTCTTCTGTAAAGTGATTAAAAAACAGGCTATAACTGTTTGTCAGGCGTCAGTAGTGCATCCGCCTGTTCTCATTTACAGGAGATCGTCCCATGAATACCGTTCTTGAGTCAGATGTACATATCGAAGACGTGCGTGCAGTATTCCTTACTGCCGACAATCTGAAAGTAGCCGCTTCCATTCTTTATAACGCCTATCATGATGATCCTCTGTTCATGGACATCTTTCAGGCAGAAAAAGAAGGCTATGAAGGCCGTCTGCGTAGTGCCATCAGAGAAGAGCTGGATGCCTTCTGGGATGCAGGTCAACCTATGATAGGGTTGTTCGAAGACAGTCGCTTGCTGGCTGTCACTTGTCTGACGAAACCCGGCAGCAGCTTTTCCAGCGGGCGTTTCTGGCACTGGCGATTGAAAATGCTGCTGACAGCAGGCTATTTCAGTACCCGTGCTATGGTTGAGAAAGAAGAGAAGATCCGTAGTGCAATGCCCGCTGAACATTATCATATGGTGTCTTTTATTGCCGTCCATCCGGACCATCAGCATCATGGTCTGGGTCATGTATTAATGGGGGCGATAGACAGTATCGTAAATGAAGACTCATCCAGCGAAGGGGTGGGCGTTTTTGTGAGCTTGCCCAAATACCTGAAGTTCTTCAGAAGCGGGTTCTATCAACAGATCTCGGTGATCACAGTGTCTGACGTTACCGGAGAGATCCTCTTTAAGCCGAAGCCGCTGGTCTGATCACTTAGCCTCTATCTCCCTGTTTTGAAAGCGTAACCTGATGGTTGCGCTTTTTTTCATCACTATTCTGCTACCGGTGTTTTTTCGCAGAATTCCCCCGGTAGACATTACCCAAAAGTTTGTAAGACATGTCTTACAAAAGTGTAGGACTTTGAAGTTTTTTTTATGACGTTTTTATTATACCAAAGTATAAAGTTGCTGTTTTTGTTAGACTTTTTGCTAATGCCGCTAATGACAGATTTATGACGGTGAAAATAATTGAAAAAAGCATGTAGCACAGATCTACAGGATCAGTACTATTAATCATGTCACAGGGAAACACGACGAGTCAGGGATGAACTTTACGACACTCATGGATGAACTGCGGACAACCGAAGGAACGGAATACTGACTCAGGAAGAGCCAGTTTTCAGGAGAACGGAAAAGGGATACGGTCAGGATGACCGTCAGGGACAACTTCAGGATGAAGAATACCACGGGGATTGTGGTCAAAAGGACATTGGAAGCGCGAAGGAAAGCGCATCAGGGACAACCTCAGGAACGGGGATTACCACTGCACGGATGAGTGGTTAATATGGATTAAGGGATAAGGATAGCGTTCATGATGAACGCAATGGACAACTTCAGGGATTGAAGAATGCTGCACGAAGGATGTGTAGTTACTACAGGAAAAATGGAAAGGGATCCGCTCACGGAACAGAGTGGCCTGCTCAGGATGACGCAGGAAAAGAAGGAAAGGGGCGCATACGGATTTTTACTGGACGGTGAAAGTTGCAATGGATCGCAGAGAAGGACGCTCAAAATTCAGAAAAAGCGATAGCGTCGGGCTATCGCTTTTTTTGCGTTTTTATACGCGGTAAGGCGGTAATTGCGTTCTGAGTACCCGTTTTCCCACCATTTCCATTTCTCCTGTATATCTGTCTTCTCCGTTTCCGGAAAATTCAAACTCAAATCGTGAATGCCAGTCTGGCTTAGCATATTTGAAAGTCAGTCGTGTGGAGCGACGGGCCAGTGTCAGCAACTGGAGATGATGCGTGTCGCAGTACAGGCGCGCGTGTTCGAATGCCGCCTCTGAAATGCTGCGTATCCGCCAGAACTGAAAGCCCGCAAATCCAATCAGCAGAAATAAAGTTAATTCACCTAAAGTCATTTGTTTACTGCTTCTGTGCCTGGTTAAACAACCGCCCGAAGGCCAGTTTCAGCTTTTCGCTGCACGTATCCGTTCTCAACAGGGTCAGTACCTGTAATCTGAGCACCGGTAACTGAACCAGGTCAGAGAAAAAACCGCCAAATACTGCGCCTTGCCTGTTTTCTTTATCATCCATAGCGGCAGCATTTTCAAAAAAGCGAACAAGAAGGGTTTCATCGAGCTGTGCATAGTGGCGGCCGGCAATCACGCTGAGCAGATGAATATCAGCCTGTTCCCCGTTCAGTAAATCTTTCAACAGTGCCGTGACAGTTTTATCTGCTGTTTCGCTGGCCAGTGCCCGCAATGCGGCCAGACCCGTTACCGGGTTTTCAAGCAGCGTTTCCCGACAGTAAACGGCAATGGCTTGTTTCAATGTTGGCGCCAGGTCAACGGGTTCACAACTCTCCATCAGTGTCTTGACAAAATCCTGCTGAAAAAGTGACAGGTTGGTTACCACAGCGGTGACAGCGTCATCTGATGTCAGCGTAGTGGCATAATCGGCAATGGCCTGTACAGAGAGTTCCCGCCAGTCACTGACTGCCGGGGCTTTTACATACTGCGCAACTTTATCTGTGCCCGGTGCTGCCGGCAGGCCGAGCATATTTCGGGTCAGGGCGTTGAACTGCGCCATCTGCGACTGTACCGGCACAAAAGAGTAAGGATTATCCGGCAATGTATCCTGCTTTTCATTTTCCGGACTGCTACCGAGCACATCGACAATAATTTGCAAAAAATGATTACGGGCGGCCATGACCAGTAAACCCCGCTCATCAACCGGGAACTTCAGAAACCAGATATAGTGATGTTTTACCGGCTTGCCCGACCAGAAAACAATGCCAAACCAGGCGTGTTGCTGGCGTGGTCTGGGGCAGGGGCGCATGCCGCTTTCCATCTCAAGGAATTGCTGTGTGTCCAGAGGGTGTACACCACGGCCTAAATCAAACAATTGAAAGTCCGTTCCTGCGTGCAGCAGAAATTCGCTGAGTGTTTGAATAGATTGGGCTGACTGACCGGACATACTGAACTGCTCCACCTGAAAACAAAGGCGGTATGATAACGGTGTGCCGGGGCTTTTACTACCGTAACAGTGACTCTATAATGGCCGCTTTTCATCATAAAGAGCCGTTATGTCACAGGTTGAACACATTGGTCTGTTACTGAAAGATTTGGAAACAGTCCTTAAGGCAGGTGGCTACTGGTCGTCAACAGCACCGGCGCCGGAAGCGTTGCAAAGTACGCAGCCCTTCGCCCGCGATACGCTGGCCTTTGAGGCATGGCTGCAATTTATTTTCATTCCCCGCTTTCAGCAACTAATTGCTGCAGGACAACCTTTACCCGAAAATATGGCTTTACTGCCGATGGCCCAGATTGCGTTGCCGGGCGAGTTAGATTTGCATCTGGTGCTGCAGCAACTTGACGAGGTTGTTTGTGGAGAGTGAAACAGGATTGATAACCGGTCATCAGCCAGTGAAGATTTTATATCAGGATGATCACATTGTTGCCATGGATAAGCCCCCGGGTTTGCTGGTTCATCGCAGCCCGATAGATAAGCGGGAAACTGAATTTGCCGTTCAGAAATTACGGGATACTGTGGGGCAGCACGTTTATCCGGTGCACCGTCTGGACCGGCCTACTTCCGGTGTACTGGTATTTGCATTTAACGGACAGATCGCCAGTCAGCTGGGGCAGGCAATGATGGGCAAACAGATCCGTAAAGGCTATCTGGCCCTGGTGCGTGGTTGGATGAACGGCTGTGGTTTAATCGATTATGCCCTCACATTTAAACGGGACAAGTTTGCCGATGCTCACCGGGCAGAAGACGTAGCCCCGCAGCATGCAGTAACTGAATACACGGTTATGAAAAAATTCAGTGTGCCTGTGCCGGTGGGAAGGTATGATTCTGCGCGTTATTCGCTGGTGGCGCTCCGGCCGTTTACCGGACGCAAACATCAGTTGCGCAGACACCTTGTTCATTTACGCCATCCCATCATCGGTGACACTTCACACGGTGATGGCAAACAAAATAAATTTGCACGGGAGCAGTTTGGTTTTAATCAATTAGCCCTTACGTGTACTTTAATGCAATTTTCACATCCGGTGACGGGAAAAACCGTTACCATCAATACAACGCCTCATGCGCCTTTTGCCAGTATGCTCAGCAACCTGGCCGGGTACGAGGTGACTTAATGACTGATTAAAGAGGGCTGATATGACAGCATTAACCATTCTTGCCGGCAGTGTTTACGGAAATGCGCAGCATGCCGCAGAAACGGTAGCTGAATCCCTGAGTGCGCAAGGCATCGAGTGTCAGGTGTGCAGTGATCCGCAAGTTTCAGATGTGACTGACGCCGGTGCTTTACTGGTGATCACATCAACAACCGGACAGGGAGATGTGCCACCGAATCTGGAATTTGTATTTTCAGATTTAAAAGACCAGTTTCCGTTACTCGACAGGAAACCTTTCGCTGTTTGTGCGTTAGGTGACAGTAGCTACGGAGATACGTATTGTGCAGCAGGACGCCAGTGGTTTGAATTGCTAAGCGAATTGCAGGGTAAAGCCGTGGCTGAGATGCTGGAGGTGGATGCCATTGAATGCTTTGAGCCGGAAAAGCCGGTGCTGGCGTTTGTCGAATCCATCAAAGATGAACTGGTGATGTAATCACCGTCAGTGGGTTTATAGCAGGCAGCTATAACGAAAAAAGCGCAGCCGGGTCAGTTCATACTCCCGGCTGCGCTTTTTATTTACGTGATCCGCAGAATTATTCTACGCCACGGAGCAGGGCATTGATGCCTACTTTTGCACGGGTTTTTGCGTCCACTTTCTTCACGATGACCGCTGCATACAGGCTGTGAGAGCCATCTTTAGAAGGCAGAGAGCCTGAAACCACAACTGAACCTGCCGGTACGCGACCATAAGTGATTTCGCCGGTTTCACGGTCATAAATGCGGGTGCTCTGGGAGATGTAGACGCCCATAGAAATTACTGCGCCTTCTTCTACGATCACGCCTTCAACGATTTCAGAACGTGCACCGATAAAGCAGTTATCTTCAATAATCGTCGGGTTGGCCTGCAATGGCTCCAGTACACCACCAATGCCTACGCCGCCTGACAGGTGAACATTTTTACCGATCTGTGCACACGAGCCAACCGTTGCCCACGTATCTACCATGGTACCTTCATCAACAAATGCGCCGATGTTTACGTAAGACGGCATCACAACCACATTCTTACCGACAAATGAACCGGTACGTACTGCAGCCGGTGGCACAACACGAACGCCTTCTGCGGCAAATTGTTCAGCAGTGTAGCCGGTATATTTTAAAGGTACTTTATCGAAGTATGTGGTTTCAGCACCATCGATAATGTCATTGTTGTGAAGACGGAAGTACAGTAATACCGCTTTTTTCAGCCATTGATGAACAACCCACTCACCGGCAATTTTTTCCGCTACGCGGGCTTTACCGCTGTTCAGCATAGCGATAGCGTCTGCAACAGCTTGTCTTACTTCGTCCGGCGCAGAAGAGGGTGACAAAGCGTCACGGTTTTCAAACGCATCTTCAATGATGGATTTCAATTCAGTCATGATATGTTGATGTCTTCAAGTTGATCGAGTTTAAACAGGATTTGCTTTTTAAGGGCAACCTGCTGCTCCTGGGTTAATGATTTGCCAGCGTCGTTGCTGACAATAAAAATATCTTCGGCACGTTCCCCGATGGTGGCAATTTTTGCCAGTTTCAGCACCACGCTTTTATCCACGAATGCATGGCCAATTTTAGCCAGAATCCCGGGGGCGTCCAGCGCTTCCAGTTCTATCAGTGTGCTTTCATCATTTAATGTAAAAAAGCGGACTTTCGTGGGGACATCCAGCTGACGCATCTGGCGGGAAAGTTTGCGCTTGTTGTCATGGGCCCGTCCCGGCTTTTCCAGTTGAGAAAGAATGGCATTCTCCAGACTCTTCGTACGGTTTTCACCACTTAATCTGGAACCGTCATTTTCCAGCACCAGAATGCTGTCAAACACATAGCCGTCACGGGTGACTGTAATGTGGGCATCGTGAATTGAACAGTTTCTGCTGTCTATGACTGAGGCAACCTGAGCGAACAGTGCTTTCCGGTCCCGCCCGTAAATGAGAATTTCAGTGCCGCCTTTTGCGGAGTTGTCATTAGCCTTAACCACCAGAGCGTCCGGATTATCTGCCAGTACGGATTTTTCCCCGTTTAAAATCTCCAGTGTATGCCAGGCAATCTGCGCCGGCTTGAAGCGCACAAAGTAATCGTCTTCCAGACGATCCCACAGCGACTGAATATCGTTTTCCGGCACACCCTGCGCGTCCAGAATAATACGCGCTGTGTGTTTATGTTCTTTTACCCGGTCGTCCAGCGTGACCTGACATTGCAAACCATTGTCCAGTGCCTTTTGGGTCATAAGATACAACTCTCTGAGCAGCGATGATTTCCAGTCGTTCCACAGGTTATCATTGGTGGCGCGGATATCCGCCAGAGTGAGTACGTATAAAAGGTTCAGGTGGGTATGACTGCGCACGGCGGTGGCAAATTCGCTGATCACATCCGGATCATAAATATCACGACGCTGGGCAACCACTGACATTAGCAGGTGGTTTTCGACCAGCCATTCAATCAGCTCTGCATCTTTCGGCTTTATGCCATGTAATCCGGCAAATTTTGCCACATCTTCAGCGCCCAGTTCTGAGTGGTCGCCGCCACGGCCTTTTGCAATGTCGTGAAATACTGCGGCAATATAAATCAGCTCAGGTTTGTCCAGATTACGGACAATTCTGCCGCACCGGGGAAATTCAATGTTTTCCGGCTGGAAGTAATGATTCACATTTTTCACCACACGGTGGGTGTGCTCATCAACTGTGTAGGCATGGAACAAATCGAATTGCATCATGCCGACAATTTTGTCCCATTCCGGCAGGTAACATTCCAGAATGCCGTACTGATGCATGATATCCCATGCGAAATCGAAAAAGTGGGGATGGCGGAAAAGTAGCATCAGCCGTTCCCTGCAACCTTCCCGTTCCACGTAGTAGTTATTTTCAAACTTTCTGCGGACATTCCTGAGCTGGCGGATGGTATCGGTGTCCAGTCCCTGTACTGCAGGAGTGTCGGCCACGACTTTGAGAAAATCCAGCACAGCTTCCGGGCAATCAAATACACCGGAACGGGTAGGAGATATCATTCCGTCCAGGAGTTTGAAGTCTGCGTTAACCGGCGTTTCAGACTGTACACTCTGATTCAGCATATCGTAGCGGAACCGTTGCAGCAGCATTTTATTCAGTTCACTCACACGGCGGATAATGCGGAAAAAGTCCCGCATCATTTTTTCTACTGATGCTTTTCCGTCGCGGCCATATCCCAGTTTTTCTGCTACATCCGGCTGGTAATCAAACAGTAAGCGGTTTTCACTGCGTCCGGCTATAAGGTGCAGAGCAAAACGCATACGCCAGAGGTGCATGCGGCAGCTTATCAGTTCGCCATGTTCTTCTTCAGTAAAATAACCGTGTCCAACCAGATTAAAGCCGTCATATTCTTTGAAATGCTTCTTCGCGACCCAGCCGATGGACTGAATATCACGCAAACAACCCGGGTTCTCTTTAATATTAGGCTCAAGGTTGTAAGACGTGCCATTGAATTTGGCATGACGGGCCATTTGCTCGTCGTACTTGGCTTTGAAAAAGTCTTTCGATGAAAGGGATTTGCGACTGTTCAGCTTATCCCACAGTGTTTCAAACACATCCATGTCACCGGTGAGCAGGCGGCTCTCCACAAGGTTTGTGGTAATCGTGATATCTTCTTTTGCAAGTTGCAGTGTTTCTTTCACTGTCCGGACAGACTGGCCCACGTCCAGTTTGATATCCCATAACAGTGTGATGAACTGACTGATGCGCTCCTGCACATCTTTATTGAGCTTTTTGTGACTGACAATTAATAAATCAATGTCTGAATGCGGCTGCAGATGACCGCGACCATATCCCCCAACCGCACAAAGCGCCAGGCCGGATACAACATCCAGACCCATCAGTTGCCAGAGGTGGGCAAGCATGGCATCCACAAACTTCGCACGGCCGGTGACCAGTTGATCCACCGGTGTCGTATCAAACGCGCTTTCGAGCCACTGGTTAGACGCAGTAATACACGCTTTGATACCTGCGATATCTTCAGCGGAGGTGATGGTTTCGGCCTGTTCGATTAGTCTTTGTAAGCTCAAAATGTGCCTTTTATTACTTCAGAAAGGAAAAATCTGGCGAACAATAACACGAAACGTCATATTTTCGCATTATGCAAAGGTGATGAAAATGAGCTAAAAAGTGAATAATTAGTCGAAAAAGTTATAACTAAGGGAGACAGACAGGCGCCGGGACACGCCTGTCGGAAAAACTCACCGGCCGGAATTAACTGTGGCTGATGACTCTGGGCAAATCTTCTTCTTCACGCAGCGTCAGTACTTCAACACCGTCTTCAGTAACCAGCAAAGTATGCTCCCACTGGGCACTCAGGCTGCGGTCTTTAGTGACCACAGTCCATTGATCCGGCAGTACTTTTGAGTGGCGCTTACCGGCATTTACCATGGGTTCAATTGTGAAGCACATACCCGGAACCAGTTCATCACCCGTGCCCGGACGGCCGTAGTGAACAATCTGAGGTTCTTCGTGGAAACCTGCACCGATACCGTGTCCGCAGTACTCACGGACGATAGAATAATTATGCGATTCAGCATGTGTCTGGCAAAGGTGACCAATGTCCCCCAGACGCATGCCGGGCTTTACCTGTTTGATGGCGTTATATAAACACTCCTGCGTTACCCGCACCAGGCGTTCAGCCAGAATGGCGGGCTTACCGACGATAAACATCTTTGAGGTATCGCCGTGGTAACCGTCTTTTATCACGGTTACATCAATATTAATGATGTCGCCGTCTTTAAGTTTTTTATCCGACGGGATGCCATGACAAATACAATGGTTTACCGATGTACAAATAGATTTTGGAAACGGTGGATGACCATAGTTTAATGGTGCCGGAATCGCTTGTTGCTCATTGACAATATAGTCGTGGCATAAGGTATTCAGTTCGTCAGTGGTTACACCCTTTTTCACATGTGGTGTAATCATCGTCAGCACATCTGCGGCGAGTTTGCCGGCAACGCGCATTTTTTCAATTTCTTCAGCGGTTTTAATAATAGCTGCCACTGTACCCTCGATTATTGATAACAGAGAAAACGGGAATGCGCCGGGAATGTGTTTAGTCTGATGATATACCTGACTCAGGTATTTGAAGTTATCACAAATTAAAACGGCAGGCGCATGATTGCTATTATGGTAACGTCTGACAGCGCAACTGTATAGTCATCCTGCATTTTGACAGCCTCAGATGACGTTAAAACTTGAGCATGGGGGCCTGTTGTGGTATAAAGCGCCCGCGTTTTGTGAGAGTCGGAAAAACACTGTTTATCCGGACCGCAATATTCGTAAATTAACTTTTTAAATAACACACATATACCGACACTTGTCATCGGGGTGTCTGCAAGGACTTCACAGACCGCGCGGATCGATGGAAGGGGTATATGGAGGCCTAACCCCAAGAGGAAAATATCATGGCTAACGTATCAATGCGTGACATGCTGAAAGCCGGTGTGCATTTCGGTCACCAAACCCGCTACTGGAACCCTAAGATGAAGCCTTTCATCTTCGGTGCCCGTAACAAAGTTCATATCATCAACCTGGAAAAAACAGTACCTCTGTTCAACGAAGCAATGAACTACCTGTCTGGTGTTGCTTCCAAGAAAGGTAAAATCCTGTTTGTTGGTACTAAGCGTGCGGCTGGTGAAGCTGTAAAAGATGCAGCACAGAAATGTGACCAGTTCTACGTGAACAAGCGTTGGTTGGGCGGTATGCTGACTAACTGGAAAACAGTTCGCCAGTCTATCAAGCGTCTGAAAGATCTTGAGCAACAAGCACAAGACGGTACTTTCGACAAGCTGACCAAAAAAGAAGCGCTGATGCTGCAACGTGAAATGGACAAGCTGGAAAGCAGCCTTGGCGGTATCAAAGACATGGGCGGTCTGCCTGACGTGATCTTTGTTATCGACGCTGACCACGAGCACATTGCAATCACTGAAGCACGTAACCTGGGTATCCCTGTAGTTGGTGTTGTAGATACTAACTCTAACCCTGACGGTGTTGACTTTATCATCCCTGGTAACGACGACGCGATCCGTGCTATCCAGCTGTATCTTGATGCTGCTGCTGATGCAGTAAACAAAGGTCGCGAAAGCAACCTTGAAGTTCAGGCTGAGCAAGACGACTTCGTAGAAGCCGCTGAGTAATCAGACCTGACCGGTGACAGTGGTCATGGCAATGACATGCCACTGTCATCAAAAATACCGAATATCTCAAGAGGGGCACCAATAGCCCCTTTTACCTTATTAAATGTTTAATGCTGAGGAATTGAAAAATGGCAGTGACTGCAGCACTTGTTAAAGAACTGCGTGAGCGTACCGGCGCAGGTATGATGGATTGTAAAAAAGCGCTTGTTGAAACCGACGGTGACATCGAACTGGCCATCGAAAACATGCGTAAGTCTGGTCAGGCTAAAGCCGCTAAAAAAGCTGGCCGTATCGCCGCTGAAGGTGTAATCCTGACTCAGGTTGAAGGCAACCGCGCTACCATGATGGAAGTAAACTGTGAAACTGACTTCGTTGCCCGTGACGAAGGTTTCCTTGGCTTCGGTAACAAAGTTCTGGCCGTTGCACATGCCGGTAACATCAACTCTGTTGAAGAACTGAACGAAGCTGAATTAGACGGCGCGAAAGTTATCGAAGTACGTGACGCGTTAGTTGCTAAAATCGGTGAAAACATTTCTCCTCGTCGCGTTATCAACGTTGAAGGCGACAACCTGGGTGCATACGTGCACGGCGGTCGTATCGGCGTAATCGCTATCTTAAACGGTGGCGACGAAGAACTGGCTAAAGACGTAGCAATGCACGTTGCAGCGGCAAGCCCTCAGTTCGTTAAGCCTGACGACGTTCCTGCTGAAGTTGTAGAAAAAGAGAAAGAAATCCAGGTAGAACTGGCTATCCAGTCTGGTAAGCCTGCTGATATCGCTGAAAAAATGGTTGCTGGCCGTATGAAGAAATTCACCGGCGAAATCAGCCTGACAGGTCAGCCTTTCGTTAAAGATCCTTCTGTTTCTGTTGGCGAACTGCTGAAGAGCAAAGGCGCTGACGTTGTTAACTTCATCCGTTTTGAAGTGGGTGAAGGTATCGAGAAGAAAACTGAAGACTTCGCAGCTGAAGTTGCGGCTCAAATGGAAGCGGCGAAGAAATAATTCTGCGTTTCGCTTTTTCATTCGGCCAATGTCGGATACACTACAGAGCACCTCTTCGGGGGTGCTTTTTTATGAGTGAGGCAATCAACTGCCTGACAGTAAAAATATCGCTTGTAACGAGTCGGCTTGCGTCATTTCTTGTTATGTATAACGAGGCATGAGACAAGCCGAATTCATAAGGACTATTCAAACAATGAGTATCACACCAAAATCAGCCTATCGACGTATTTTGTTAAAACTCAGCGGTGAAGCGCTAATGGGTTCCGAAGGATTCGGTATAGACCCTAAAGTGCTCGATCGCATGGCTCAGGAAATTAAAGAGCTGGTTGAATTGGGTGTACAGGTTGGCTTAGTTATCGGTGGCGGTAACCTGTTCCGTGGTGAAGGCCTGGCGAAAGCGGGTATGAACCGTGTAGTGGGTGACCACATGGGTATGTTAGCCACTGTCATGAACGGTCTGGCTATGCGTGATGCATTGCACCGTGCTTTTGTAAACGCCCGCCTGATGTCTGCTATTCCTTTAAATGGTGTTTGTGACGCCTACAACTGGGCAGAAGCTATCAGCTTATTAAAATCCGGCCGCGTTGTTATCTTCTCTGCAGGTACCGGGAATCCTTTCTTCACTACCGATTCTGCTGCCTGTCTGCGCGGCATTGAAATTGAAGCTGAAGCCGTATTGAAAGCCACTAAGGTAGACGGTGTTTACAGCGACGATCCGGTAAAAAATCCTGACGCTACACTGTATGGCCAATTGTCTTATCAGGAAGTGCTGGAAAAAGAACTCAAAGTGATGGATTTATCTGCTTTCACTCTGGCACGTGATCACCGTATGCCTATCCGCGTATTCAACATGAACAAACCGGGCTGTCTGAAGCGGGTTGTCATGGGTGAGCAGGAAGGTACGTTGATCGACCATCCTGAAAATTTTAAGTAAGAAATAGGAAACAACTGTGATTGATGAAATTGAATTAGATGCGCAAGAGCGTATGGATAAAAGCATCAGTGCACTGAAAAGTCAGTTAAGCAAAATTCGTACAGGCCGTGCTCACCCGAGCCTGCTTGACGGCATCATGGTGCCTTACTACGGTGTGGATACGCCGCTGAAGCAAGTTGCGAACGTTGTCGCAGAAGACAGCCGCACGCTGGCGCTGAGTGTATTTGATAAGAGTGCTATTCAGGCTGTAGAGAAAGCTATCATGCAATCTGATCTGGGCCTCAACCCGATGAGTGCAGGGGCGTCGATTCGTATCCCGTTACCTCCGCTGACGGAAGAGCGTCGTAAAGATCTTATCCGCGTTGTACGTAACGAAGCGGAAGGTGGTCGTGTTGCTATCCGTAACATCCGCCGTGACGCAAACGGTGACATTAAAGATTTGCTGAAAGAAAAAGAAATCAGTGAAGATGAAAGCCGCGCTGCGGAAGAAAACATTCAGTCTCTGACGAATGATTTCATTAAAAAAGTGGATGCCATGCTGGCAGACAAAGAAAAAGAACTGATGGAAATTTAAAAAGTTACTATGTTAGGAATGCGGTCTAACACAGCGCCTGAAACTACTGAGACCCCGGTCAATGTACCGGGACCTCAGCATGTTGCGATCATCATGGACGGAAACGGTCGGTGGGCGCAAAAGAAAGGCAAAATCAGAACGTTTGGCCATAAAGCCGGCGTGGAATCTGTCCGGGCAGTTGTGCGTTTTGCCCGTCAGAACAGTATTCAGTCATTAACGCTTTTCGCGTTTTCCAGTGAAAACTGGAAACGTCCGGAAGAAGAAGTGTCTGTATTGATGGAGCTTTTTAATCTTGTTCTGAATAATGAAGCTAAGCGATTACATAAAAACGGTGTACGTTTAAAAGTGATCGGTGACGTTTCAGCTTTTGATGATAAATTGAAAGATAAGATCCGCAAAGCAGAAGAAATGACTGCTGACAATAAGGATCTTGTTCTCAATATTGCTGCCAATTATGGTGGCCGCTGGGATATCGTTAATGCGGCGCGGGAGTTATCTCAGGCTGTAGCAGAAGGCTCGATGACTGCGGCTGATATCACTGAAGAGGCTTTCGACGCAAAAATGTCAACAGCAGGGCTGCCGGAGTTGGATTTACTTATCCGCACAGGCGGTGAGCATCGCATCAGCAACTTTTTGCTGTGGCAATGTGCCTACGCTGAACTCTATTTTACTGACGTACTATGGCCTGATTTTTCTGAAGATGTTTTTCAGCAGGCAGTCAATGATTTCAAACAACGCCAGCGCCGTTTCGGTCTTACGGGCGAACAGGTCAGCGTTCCACGGAACTGAAGCCTGCAACTAACGGCGGTGCCGGCACCGCCATCAGGAGCACATCGCCAATTATGCTAAAACAACGAATAATAACAGCATTAATTCTGGCGCCTCTGGCGCTGATAGCCATCCTTTTCTTACCGGTCTGGCAGTTTGAAGTTGCCATTGCCGGTGTCGTCGGGTTGGGTGCCTATGAGTGGGCGAATATGTCCGGCATCACAGCACGTCCCCGCAAAGCCATGTTCGCTGCTTTTGTTTTTGCGCTGTGTCTGGTGCTGTCTTCCATTGTGGATGCTCAATACATCTGGTACCAGGGACAACTCCACGGGCTTTACCATTTCATCCTGGGCGTATCCGTTATCTGGTGGATGTTCTCGCTGTGGATGATCATTTTCTATCCCCGTTATTCAGCCTTCTGGCGGAACAATAATCTGATTCGTTTAGGCTTCGGTCTGCTGACCTTAATCCCGACCTGGGTTGCCGTTATCAGTCTCAGAACCAGTCTTCATGATGTTGACACCTTATATGGCTCATCGCTGATTTTCTATGTGCTCGGTATTGTCTGGGCGGCGGATATCGGCGCATTCTTCAGCGGCGTTAAATTCGGTCGCCATAAACTGCGGCCTAATGTGTCACCCGGCAAAACGCTGGAAGGTTTAATCGGTGGAATCGGTGCGTCTTTCGCTATTATCGCTTTTGCAGCATTACATTATCAGGTAGCAACAGACCGCATCTGGCTGCACTTGCTTATCGGTGGTATTACCGTGGCGGTATCTGCGCTGGGTGATTTGAACGAAAGCATGCTGAAGCGCTGTGCAGGCATTAAGGACAGCGGCAAATTATTGCCCGGGCACGGTGGTATTCTCGACCGTATCGACAGTCTCACTGCGGCCTTTCCCGTATTTGCATTTTGCTATGTTACCTGGATGGCTTGATGCAGACAGTTACCATACTTGGCGCAACCGGCTCCATCGGTTGCAGTACCCTCGACGTTATCAACAGACACCCGGATAAATACCGGGTTTTCGCTGTTACCGGCAACAGTCAGCTTGAAAAGCTCATGCGGCAGGCAATCAGCTGCGCAGCACGTTACGTGGTAGTCGCAGATGATAATTTGTATGACGATGCGGTGAAGCTGGCGCAGTCGATGAAAGTCAGTTCTGAAATTCTTTGTGGCCCTAAGGCGCTGGAAGAAGTTGCCAGTGCACCGGAGGTGACTTCGGTGATGGCGGCCATTGTGGGTGCAGCAGGTTTATTACCAACTCTCGCAGCGGTAAAAGCAGGTAAGCGTGTATTGCTGGCAAACAAAGAAGCGCTGGTCATGTCCGGTGCGCTTTTCATCGATGCTGCCAATCAGAGCGGGGCAGAAATTCTTCCCATTGACAGTGAGCACAATGCCATATTCCAGTGTTTGCCTGAAGGATTTCGCTATGGTGAATTGCAGCAGGCAGGGATCAGTCAAATTTTGCTCACCGGTTCCGGCGGACCCTTCCGTCACCGCGATATCGACACCTTTCACACCATCACTGTAGAGGAAGCCTGTCATCACCCGAACTGGTCCATGGGCCGGAAAATCACGGTGGACTCGGCGACCATGATGAATAAGGGACTGGAATTTATTGAAGCCTGCTGGTTATTCGGTGCTTCTTCAAAAGATATTACGGTGGTACTGCATCCTCAAAGTGTGATCCATTCCATGGTACAGTACACCGATGGTTCGGTGATTGCCCAGTTAGGCAACCCTGATATGCGTACGCCCATTGCTTATGGCCTCGCCTGGCCTGCACGTATTGATGCCGGTGTTGAACCGCTGGATTTTGCGAAAATGGCAAGCCTTACTTTTGAGTCACCCTGTTACGCGCGGTATCCTAACCTGAAATTGGCTATTGATGCCTGTGACAGCGGTCAGGCTGCCACAACGCGGCTTAATGCGGCCAACGAAATTGCCGTTGCCGCCTTTCTGGATGGCGCCATTGGTTTTACCGATATTGCAGCAATAAACGAGGAAACGTTAAACAGAATGGAACCTGTAACGGTATCGTCACTCCAACAGATCCTTGAAGAAGACAGAATGGCGAGGGAAGTCGCCACAGAACTGGTACGGAGTAAGGTGTAGTGTTCACGTTTCTGTGGAGTTTAGGTTCATTCATAGTCGCACTGGGTATTTTAGTCGCGGTGCACGAGTGGGGACATTTTATTGTTGCCCGGATGTGTGGCGTGCATGTCGAGCGGTTTTCAATTGGCTTTGGTAAACCGTTCTGGACACGAAAAGATAAGAAGGGCACCGAATTTGCGGTAGCCGCTATACCGCTGGGCGGATATGTACGTATGCTCGACGAGCGCGTGGATGACGTGCCTGCGGAAAAACGTCACCTGGCGTTCAATAACAAACCTGTATTACAACGTATGGCAATTATTGCCGCTGGCCCCGGTGTAAATTTTATCTTTGCAGTGCTCGCATTGTATATGATGTTCCTGATTGGTCAGAATACAGTTAAGCCGGTAATTGGCGATATAACGCCGGACAGTTTCGCCGCGCAGGCTCAGTTAAAAGCCGGTGATGAAATTATTACAGTGGGTGGTCATGAAACGCCTGACTGGGAATCGGTAAATCTGGAATTGATTTCTGCGATTGGTACACCTCAGGTGGGAATTACCGTGAAATCTGCCCAAGGTGTGACCAGTCAGACGAATTTACATATCGCCGGCTGGAACTTTGACCCGGAAAAACAGTCTGCTTTAAACAGTTTGGGCATCGCACCTTTCAGACCTGAAATCACTACCGTGGTGGCATTCATTTCTGAAGATAGTCCTGCAGAGCAGGCGGGGTTACAGGTCGATGATGAACTGATTGCGCTGAATGGCGAAAAAATAGAAAACTGGATGTCTCTTGTTGACACTATTAAAGGGTTACCCGGTGAAACCGTCAGCATTACGTTAATGCGCGGCGGTCAGCAACAGACAGTTAGTGCTACAATAGCGCGCCGGGATACCCCTGACGGTCAGGATGGTTTCTTAGGGGTAAGCCCTAAAGCGGAGCCCTGGCCTGAAGGTTATGTCTTTACTCATCAGTACGGACCTGTTGAAGCCGTGAGTAAAGCACTGGATAAAACCTGGCGGCTGACAGCCGTCAGTGTGGAAATGCTCGGCAAGCTGGTTACCGGCGATGTATCGCTGAATAATCTCAGCGGGCCAATTTCCATTGCGCAGGGCGCAGGCGTCAGTGCCGGATACGGACTGGCATACTTTTTAAGTTTTTTAGCGTTGATCAGTGTCAGTCTCGGCATTATCAATTTGTTGCCAATCCCCATGCTGGATGGCGGTCACTTGCTGTTTTATATCATCGAGTGGGCATCAGGCAAACCTGTACCGGAGCATGTGCAGGAGTGGGGGTTTAAAATTGGCGGCGCACTGCTTTTCATGATGATGAGCATCGCCATATTTAACGATATTAGTCGCTTTGTTTCTTAGGGACAAAACGGCAGTTTTACATTAGAACAGCAAACGCGGCCAGGAATAAAAGAATAGATGAAGTTAAATCAGTTAGTAGCAGCCGGAATCATGGTTTCCAGTGCTAGCTTCGCCAATGCTGCAGCGTCTGACAGTGAATTCGTTGTTGAAGATATTAAAATTACCGGCCTGCAACGTGTGGCACTGGGTGCGGCACTGACCTATCTGCCTGTTCAGGTAGGCGACCGCCTGAACAGCTTCCGCATCACCCAGGCTATTCGCTCTCTTTATTCTTCTACTCACTTTGAGCGGGTAGAGGTGTTACGCGACGGTAATACCCTTATCGTGAAAGTGTCAGAGCGTCCGACTATCAGTAACATTATCTTTGAAGGTAACGATGACATCAAAGATGAGCAGTTACAGGAGAGTCTGGATGGTAACGGGATCCGTGTGGGAGAGCCGCTGGATAAAACCGTGCTGACGTCAATTGAAAATGGCCTCAAAGACTTCTTCTACAGCATTGGTAAATACAATGCTGATGTGTCTGCTATTGTGACACCGTTGCCCCGTAATCGTGTTGATTTGAAACTGCTGTTCGAAGAAGGCGATGCCGCTGAAATCCAGCAAATTAACATCGTCGGTAACTCAGTATTTACAGATGAAGAACTGATGCAGGACCTTGAACTGCAGTTCGACACACCGTGGTGGGATTTTCTGTCTGAAACCCGCTACCAGCAGCAAACCCTGCAAGGGGATATGGAAACCTTAAGAAGCCATTATATGGACCGTGGTTACCTGCGTTTCAATATTGATTCTACGCAAGTTTCCATGACGCCGGAAAAAGACGGCATCTACGTTGCGATGAATGTCACCGAAGGAGAGCAGTACACCATCTCTGATGTGGAGCTTGTCGGTGATTTGCTGGGTAACGAAGAGTATATCGAGCGGGTGCTGCCGCTGACTGTTGGCGAGCTTTACAGTCAGGCTGAAGTTACCTATACCGAAGAATTTATCAGTAAATATCTGGGCCGTTTTGGTTACGCTTATCCGACAGTGACCACGGTGCCGGAAATTAACGACGAAGATAAAACGGTTAAACTGACCCTGTCAGTCGATCCGGGTAAACGTATCTATGTGCGTCGTATAAACTTCGAAGGTAACTCTGTTACGTCTGATAATGTTTTACGTCATAACGTTAACCAGATGGAAGGCACGTGGCTGTCGAATTCACTGCTGGAAAGCTCAAAAGCGCAGCTGTCCCGTCTGACTTACATGGAAGAGGTTGAGTTCGAAACTAACCGTCTGCCTGGCATTGATGATCAGGTTGATGTGGACTTCTCAGTGAAGGAACAACCTTCAGGCTCGTTTAACGCCGGTATCGGTTACGGTGACAGAACGAAGCTGAGTCTGAATGCCGGTATTCAGCAAAATAACTTCCTGGGTACAGGTAAGCAGGTGGGTCTGAACATCAGTACGGTATCGTATCAGCGTTCAGCTCAAATTACCTATAACGACCCCTATTTCACCATCGACGGTATCAGTCTGGGTGGTAGCATCGGTTACAGCGAGTTCGACGGCTCTGACTTTAACGTTATCCAGTACAACTCTAAGCGCTGGTCAGTGGGCGCTAACGTTGGTTATCCAATCAACGAAGTTAACCGTATTAACTTCGGTATTACTTACTCCAGTGTGGAGTTATATAACACCGGTTACTACGAGCAGACTGAGCAGTTTTATAACCAGTTCCGTGATTCCGCCGATCCGGAAGCTCCTATTAACTATGACAGCTTCCAGGCCAGTGTGGCGTGGAGTCGCAGTACTCTGAACCGTGGTTTGTTCCCGACAGCCGGTTCATCACAACGTGCGAGTTTCAGTATTACTACGCCAAACTCTGACGTGAATTACTTTAAAACTGTATTTGATACCAAGTTCTATTTCCCGCTGTCACGTAATCAGCGCTGGTCAGTGCTGGCTCGTCTGCGTTTAGGTTATGGTAACGGCTACGGCGACATTAACGGTAATGAGCAGATCCTGCCGTTTACGGAAAACTTCACGGCCGGTGGTGCAGATACGCTGCGTGGCTTTGAAAATAACACCGTAGGCCCCCGTGGTGTGATCAGACGTAATTATAATACGGTGACCGGTCCTGACGGAGAGGTGTATCCGGGCGATGCAGCTGATGATAGTATTCAGATCTCCAGCCGGAGCCTGGGTGGTAACGCCATGGCACTGGGTGGCATCGAGTTAATCGTTCCGACACCATTTGTGGATGTGGAATACGATAATTCAGTACGTACCAGTGTGTTCCTCGACGTAGGTAACGTGTGGGATACTGAATTCGACTACGATAAGTACAAAAACTTAGACCAGATCAACTCATCGTACGGTAAGTTGTTGGACTATTCCGACTGGACACAGTATCGTAGTTCCGCCGGTATTTCTGTACAATGGATTTCACCGATGGGACCTATGGTATTCAGCTTCTCGCGTGCTATTCAGGAACGCGATGGTGATGATGCCAAGTTCTTTACGTTTAATATCGGTCAAACATTCTAATACTAATCCGGCAGTGAACCGGGCTTAAATTTTAAAAAGGAGTTCCTTTTGAAACAGTTGGCAAGACAATTCGTAGCAACCCTGATGTTAGGTAGTGCGCTGGTAAGTGCCTCTGCAATGGCTGAACAAAAAATTGGCGTTGTAGATGTACAGGGCGTATTCCAGGCGATGCCACAGGCCGCTGAAATCTCTAATAACATTCAGGTCGAATTCAAAGCGCAAATCGACGAAGTTAACCAGCTTCAGAAAGATGGTCAGTTCTATGCTGAGCGTCTGCAGCGTGATGCCGCTACGATGAGTGAAGATGAGAAAAAAGAACTGCAACAGAAAATTCTGAGTGTTCGTGAGCAACTGGCAGAAAAAGGTCAGCCTCTGCAACAGAACATCCAGCGTCGCAGCAATGAAGAGCGCAACAAACTGTTGGGCTTGATCAAGCAGGCGATTGACTCAGTGGCTGCGAAAGAAAAATATGACCTGGTACTGAATGCCGGTGCTGTAGCATTCGCAGACGACCAGCATGATCTGTCTGAGCAAGTGCTGGAACAGGTTAAAAAAATTAAGTAATGTCCGGCCGGTTACCGGCTGATGATTACCGGGCCTGAGCCCGCAAGCAGACTAACGTCGTGAGGCGTTGGTCTGATTTGTTTTTAGCGCATATGCGCGTATGGTTGCCGCCATTTAAAATTACAATACGGCAAACAGTCTGCTATAAGCCTATGACAGACTGGTTTTGGCATTAGGAGAGCTTTTTTGGCCAATTCACTCAACACTATTGATATTCAGGAAATCCTGGATTTATTGCCTCACCGGTATCCGTTCTTGCTTGTTGATCGCGTAACTGATTACGTGGAAGGCGAGTCTATCAAGGCATATAAAAACATCACCATGAATGAACCCTGCTTCACAGGGCACTTCCCCGGTCGTCCAATTTTCCCGGGCGTTCTAATCCTGGAAGCGATGGCACAGGCTGCCGGCGTACTGGGATTCAAGACCATGGGTAAGTCAGATAAGCTATACTTGTATGCCGGCATCGACTGCGCGCGCTTCAAGCGTCCTGTTACGCCTGGTGACAGACTGGAATTTGATGTTTGTCTGGTTAAAGAGCGCAGAGGGATTTGGAAGTTTAAGGGGACCGCCAGCGTTGATGGTGAAGAAGCTTGCAGTGCCGAATTCATGTGTGCAATGAGAGAGATGGTTTAACGTGATTCATTCTACTGCCGTGATATCTGAAAAGGCGACACTGGGAAATAATGTTTCCGTAGGTCCTTTCTGTTATATCGGTGACGATGTGGTTATCGGTGACGATTGTGTTCTTGAGTCTCATGTGGTCATCAAAGGCCCGACGACTGTGGGTAAGCGTAACCGCTTCTTTCAGTTTTGTTCTGTAGGTGAAGAATGCCAGGACAAAAAGTACGCCGGAGAAGAAACCCGTCTGGAAATCGGTGATGACAATGTGTTCCGTGAAACCTGTACAGTGCATCGTGGCACTATTCAGGATGAAGGGGTGACAAAAATTGGCTCCCGCAACCTGTTTATGATCAATGCCCACGTGGCTCACGATGTGATCATCGGGGACGATTGTATTCTTGCGAACAATGTTTCACTGGCAGGGCATGTTGAACTGGGTAATTTTGTTATTTTTGGTGGTGGTGCAGCTATTCACCAGTTTGGCAAAGTAGGTAGTCATGCCTTCGTTGGCGCCGGCGCGATTGTCTTGCGTGATGTACCGCCGTTTGTCATGGTTAACGGCCAGAAGCACGTCGCTGCGGGCATTAACTCTGAAGGCTTACGCCGCCGTGGATTTACATCCGATCAAATTATGGCAATAAAGCGGGCTTACCGTGCCATCTATCGTGACAACAATACCATCGCTGAAGCTGTGGCTAAGCTGTCTGATGTAGCTGAAAGCGATGAAAATATCCGCTCACTGGTGTCTTTCCTTGAAAATGCCGAGCGGGGTATCATCCGCTAAATGCCCGCATCAACATTGCGAATTGGCGTTGTGGCAGGTGAGCCGTCAGGAGACGTGCTTGCCGCCGGTATGATAGCCGAACTGAAAAAGCGTTACCCCGATGCCATTATCGAAGGCATCGGCGGTGATCACATGAAAGCCGCCGGCTTTCACTCACTCTTCGATATGGAAACACTTTCTGTCATGGGACTGGTGGAAGTGTTGTCTCATCTTCCTGCTATTCTCAAACTGAAGAAGCAACTGCTGGCGCATTTTGAAGCCAATCCGCCGGATGTATTCATTGGTGTGGATGCACCTGACTTTAATCTTCGTGTGGAAAAAGCCCTGAAAGCCAGGGGGATTAAAACTGTTCATTATGTCAGTCCTACCGTGTGGGCATGGCGTGAAAAGCGCATTCATAAGATTAAAGCCGCCACAAATCACGTGCTGGGTTTGTTTCCTTTCGAACAGCAGGTTTACGATAAGTATCATGTTCCCTATACGTTTGTCGGTCATACACTTGCGGATGCCGTGCCATTAGAACCAGATCAGTCTGCCGCCCGTGAGACACTGGGCCTGAGCAGCTCCGGTCCTGTGCTGGCCGTATTGCCCGGCAGCCGTGGTGGTGAGTTAAAAGCACTGTTACCTGTTTTTACTGCCACCATGGAGAAAATGAAAACCCTGCTGCCAGGCATCCGCTTTGTAATTCCTGCTGCTAATCAGTATCGTTTTGATGGCATTCAGGCTTATCTGAAAGAGCATTGCAGTGCCTGGCTCAGTGACAGCGACTACAAGCTGGTGAAAGGGCAGGCCAGAGACGCCATGATTGCCAGCGATGTCATTTTGCTGGCATCAGGTACGGCAACCCTGGAAGCCATGCTTTGCAAGCGCCCCATGGTGACTTGCTATAAGTTGTCACCACTGACCTATAAAATAATGCAGCGACTCTACAAGGCGCCGTTCTTCTCCCTGCCTAACTTACTGGCCAATGAAGCGTTGATTCCTGAATTACTGCAGGACGATGTGAATCCTGACACACTTTGCGATTACTTATTGCCCCTTTTCACGCAGGATACGACTGAACTGGTAAGCCGGTTTACCGGTTTGCACCAGTCCCTTAAACTGGATGCTGATAAAATGGCAGCAGATGCGATTGCAGAGGTTATCAATGGCTGAATATATTGCCGGTGTTGATGAAGTGGGACGCGGACCGCTGGTGGGTGATGTAGTGACCGCTGCGGTTATTCTTGACCCTGCAAAACCCATTGCCGGACTCAACGATTCAAAGAAATTATCCGAAAAAAAACGTATCGCTTTGTCAGAAGAGATTAAGCAAAAAGCCCTCTGCTGGGCAATCGGGCGGGCCACGCCGCAGGAAATCGATACGCTGAACATTCTGCACGCAACCATGCTGGCCATGAAGCGTGCCGTTGAGGGGTTGTCTGTACAGCCGGATTTCGTGCGGGTCGATGGTAACCGTCTGCCGGACTGGCAGTATGCAGCAGAAGCGATCGTGAAAGGTGATGGACTGCATGCAGAAATCTCTGCAGCCTCGATTCTTGCTAAAGTTGAACGTGACAATGATATGATTGCATTGCATGCCCTTCATCCGCAGTACAACTTCGCCGGCCACAAAGGTTACCCGACGAAAGCACATTTTGAAGCATTAGAAGCATATGGTGTCCTGCCGTGTTATCGTATGAGCTTTAAGCCCGTACAGGCGCGTCTGGCAGCACAAAAATAAGAGAAATTCACATGTCTTCGCCGTTTATTCATCTTCGCGTTCACAGCGACTTTTCAATGATGGATGGGTTAAACAAGGTTAAACCCATCCTCGCGCAGGTTGAAGCCTTTAACATGCCTGCGGTGGCTATTACAGACCAGATGAACATGTGTGGTCTGGTTAAATTCTATTCTGAAGCCCATAACCGTGGTATCAAACCCATTATCGGCACCGACTTCTGGGTGCAGAACGATGTTCTGAACGAGGAACCTTTCCGCCTCACTTTGCTGGCCATGAACAACGAGGGCTATAAAAATATTACCCTGTTGATTTCAAAAGGTTATCTGCGGGGTGCGGTGCACCATAAAACGGTGATAGACCAGGCCTGGCTGGCAGAACATGCTGAGGGCGTGATTGTGCTTTCCGGAGCACTGCACGGCGACGTCGGTATTGCTCTGACCAAGAACAACCAGAAAATGCTGGCGGACTCCCTGGCGTTTTATCAGCAGCATTTTGCCGACCGTTTCTATCTTGAGCTTATCCGCACCGGCCGTCCCGGCGAGGAAGACTACCTTCATCAGGCTGTGGCTGTGGCTGAGGAATACGGTTTGCCGGTGGTGGCTACGAATGAAGTGTGTTTCATTGAACAGGCAGGATTCGAGGCCCATGAAATCCGCGTAGCTATTCACGACGGTTACACACTGGAAGATCCCCGTCGCCCCAAACGCTACAGCGAACAGCAATATCTGCGTAGCAGCGATGAAATGGTTGAGCTGTTCAGTGATATTCCGGAAGCCATCGAAAATACAGTAGAAATTGCTACACGTTGTAATGTCACTGTAAGGCTTGGTGAGTACTTCCTGCCTCAATTCCCTACCGGTGGTATGACAACGGAAGATTTTCTGGTTAAAAAATCAGAAGAGGGACTGGAAGAGCGTCTTGAATTCCTGTTCCCTGATGAAGCCGTCAGAGCAGAAAAGCGTCCTGAATACGACGACCGTCTGAAAGTAGAACTCGACGTAATTAACCAGATGGGGTTCCCGGGTTACTTCCTTATCGTTATGGAGTTTATCCAGTGGAGTAAGGACAACGGGATTCCGGTAGGACCGGGCCGTGGTTCCGGTGCAGGCTCATTAGTGGCTTATGCGCTGAAAATTACCGATCTGGACCCGCTGGAATTTGACCTGCTTTTCGAACGGTTCCTGAACCCCGAACGTGTATCTATGCCTGATTTCGACGTCGACTTCTGTATGGACCGGCGGGATGAGGTTATTGACCACGTGGCCGAGCTTTACGGCCGTCAGGCGGTATCACAAATTATTACCTTCGGTACGATGGCTGCTAAGGCTGTTGTGCGTGATGTGGGCCGTGTACTTGGTCATCCCTACGGTTTCGTTGACCGGATTTCCAAGCTGATCCCGTCCGATCCCGGTATGACTCTTGGCAAAGCCTTTGAGGTCGAGCCCCGTTTACCGGAACTTTATAACGACGATGAGGAAGTCAAAGACCTTATCGACATGGCCCGCATTCTGGAAGGTGTTACCCGTAATGCCGGTAAACACGCCGGTGGTGTGGTTATTGCGCCTACCACTATCACCGACTTCGCACCGCTTTACTGTGATGATGAAGGGAAAAACCCTGTCACCCAGTTCGACAAAAATGACGTCGAAACCGCCGGTCTGGTTAAGTTTGACTTCTTAGGATTAAGAACCCTGACCATTATCCAGTGGGCACTGGACATGATCAAAGAAGGTCAGGGTGTGGATGTCGATATCAGTGCCATCCCGCTGGAAGATAAAAAGAGTTTCCGTTCACTGCAGGCGGCAGAGACCACGGCAGTATTCCAGCTTGAATCCCGCGGGATGAAAGAGCTGATCAAGCGCCTGAAACCGGACTGTTTCGAAGATATTATCGCACTGGTGGCCCTGTTTCGTCCGGGTCCGCTGCAATCAGGCATGGTAGACAACTTTATTGACCGTAAGCACGGTCGTGAAGAAATCTCTTATCCGGATGCTGATTATCAGCATGAGTGTCTGAAAGAAATTCTTGAGCCCACCTACGGTATCATCCTGTATCAGGAACAGGTTATGCAGATTGCCCAGGAAATGTCCGGGTACAGTCTGGGTGGTGCTGACTTGCTTCGCCGTGCGATGGGTAAGAAAAAACCTGAAGAAATGGCGAAGCAGCGCTCAACCTTCGAAGATGGCGCAAGAGACAACAACATCGACGGCGAGCTGGCGATGAAAATTTTCGATCTGGTAGAAAAATTTGCCGGATACGGATTTAACAAATCGCACTCTGCGGCCTATGCACTGGTGTCATACCAGACGCTGTGGCTGAAAGTACATTACCCTGCTGAATTTATGGCGGCGGTAATGTCGGCGGATATGGACAACACCGATAAGATTGTAACGCTGGTAGATGAAGTCGACCGTATGGGGATGACCATTTTGCCGCCGGATTTGAATGTCGGACGGTATAAATTTACGGTTGATGAGCATGGCCGTATTGTTTACGGTATCGGTGCTATTAAAGGGGTAGGTGAAGGCCCCATTGAAGCCATTATTGAAGCCCGGGAACAACAAGGTAATTTTACTGATTTGTTTGATTTCTGTGCTAAAGTTGACCTCAAACGGGTGAACAAGCGGGTGCTGGAAAAGCTGGTTCTCGCCGGCGCCATGGATAATCTTGGTCCGCAGGACGGCAAGGGGCCGCACCGTGCATCGATTATGGCCTCTTTACCTGAAGCTATTGCTGCTGCAGATCAACATGCTAAAGCGGAATCCTACGGACAGTCTGACATGTTCGGTTTGCTGACGACAGAGCCGGACGATGTGAAGCAAGCCTTTGCGGATGTGCCGTACTGGCCGGAAAAAGTCTGGCTTGATGGTGAAAAAGACACTCTGGGTTTGTATCTGACAGGGCATCCCATTAACCAGTATGCTGATGAAATTAAGCATTACTCTGATGGTCGCCTGGTTGATTTAAAACCGACCGGAAAAGATCAGATGTCCACTGCCGTTGGTCTGGTGCTGGGCGTCAGGGTAATGACAAACAAAAAGGGGCGTCGCTGGGCCATTGTAACTCTCGACGACAAGAGCGCGCGCATGGATGTACGTTTTTTCCCCGATATGTACGAAAAATATGAGAGTATTCTCGAAACTGACCGTATCCTGTTAATAAAAGGACAGGTCAGCTTTGATGATTTCTCCGGTGGCAATACAATCTCTGCCCGTGATGCAATGGATATTGTTCAGGCCAGAGAACAGAACGCAAAAGCACTGATGTTGGAACTCGACACCGTGCAAATTGATGAAAACAGAATTTCGTCGCTACAGGCAATTCTTCAAACGTACCGGGGCGGCAGTTGTCCGGTACAAATGCGTGTAGTACACCCGGATGCGGAAGCAGTGCTGGCCTGTGGCGCACAATGGTATGTGACGCCGGAAGATCAGCTGTTGCACGAATTAAAACAGTGTCTGGGTGAGCAGTCAGTCGCCATGTGTTATCACTGACAGGCGTGAAAGGTAGTATAGATAGGACACAGAATGAGTATACAGTTTTTGGAATTTGAACAGCCGATCGCTGAACTAGAAGCAAAAATCGAAGAGCTTCGGCTGGTTAATCAGGGCGGTGAATTTGACGTTGGTATTGAAGAAGAAATCACAAAACTTCGTACTAAAAGTTCGGATTTAACCCGCAAGATTTTCTCAGATCTGGGCGCCTGGCAGATTTCCCAGCTTGCCCGTCACCCCATGCGTCCCTACACGCTGGATTATGTTGGCCGTATCTTCACTGAGTTTGATGAACTGGCGGGTGATCGTGCATACGCTGACGACAAGGCGATTGTTGGTGGTCTGGCAAAAATCGACGATCAACCAATCATGCTGATTGGTCATCAGAAGGGGCGTGATACGCACGAAAAAATTAAGCGTAACTTTGGTATGCCAAAACCTGAAGGTTACCGTAAAGCCCTGCGTCTGATGAAAATGGCTGAGCGTTTCAATTTGCCTATCGTTACCCTTATCGACACGCCGGGAGCATATCCGGGTGTTGGCGCAGAAGAACGTGGACAGAGTGAAGCCATTGCCCGCAACTTGTTTGAAATGGCTCAGCTTCGAGTGCCGATCATCTGTACCGTTATCGGTGAAGGTGGTTCCGGTGGTGCACTGGCCATTGGTGTTGGCGACCGCGTTAACATGCTGCAATATTCTACCTATTCCGTTATTTCTCCGGAAGGTTGTGCATCTATTCTGTGGAAGAGCGCGGATAAAGCGCCATTGGCTGCCGATGCGATGGGCGTAAGTGCACCACAAATCAAAGAGCTGGGTTTAATTAACAGTATTGTTGAAGAGCCTTTAGGTGGTGCACACCGTGACCATGACGGCATGGCTGCAAACCTGAAAGCGACCATCAAACAGCAATTGAACCAGTTAAAAACACTGGATGTGGAAAACCTGATGGAAGAGCGTTACCAGAGACTGATGTCTTTCGGTTACTGCTGATCCGGAGCGGGTTACGATGGCTGGTGAAATGGATGTCAGTACGCTGTGTTCTGACATCATCCGCACAACAGCCAGGTTGCTCGATACTGTTACCCCGTCGCCAAACTGCCTTGTGGTAGGTTTCAGTGGCGGGGTAGACTCCGGTTTATTACTCCACGCACTCTCTTCATATTCTTCTTTGCCCGTTCACGGGGTGTATATCCATCACGGTCTGAGTCCCAACGCAGACGCGTGGCAAAATCACTGCGAAACTTTTTGTCGCCAGCGCAATGTTATCTTTTCTGCGTTATCCGTTAATGTGACGGTTCAGTCCCGAACCAGCCTTGAGGCAAGTGCCAGAGACGCCCGTTATGATGCATTACTGCGCTATTGCCGGCAGCACAACGGTGCGCTGGTTTTAGGCCAGCATCAGGACGACCAGCTCGAAACCTTATTACTGGCGGTGAAGCGGGGAAGCGGGCCGGCAGGTCTGGCTGGCATGCCCTGGCTGCATTACCGGCAAGTTAGTGAGAGCGAGTCACCCGTTGCTGTTCTCCGGCCTCTGCTTAATTTTCGCCGTGAAGATATTGAGGCTGCGGCGGATTCACTGGGGATGCCGTGGGTTGAAGATGAGTCCAATCAGGACGACCGTTTTGACCGTAATTTCCTTCGCAATCGTGTACTGCCGGATATGCACAGGCGCTGGCCCGGCTTTGCAAAAGCCGCTTCACGCTCCTGTGAACTGTTGCAGGAACAAAATGCATTGCTGGCAGAAGTGACTGCTGAACGGCTTAAAGACGCTGAGACCGTTAACGGTGGACTGAGCGTTCCTGCTTTGCTGCTGCAAAGCACTGGCTGGCAGAGGGCGATTATACGTCACTGGCTGACCGGACGGGGTGTGACCTTGCCTTCTAAAGCTCAGATGGACGAGGTCCTCGCTATGTTACATGCCAGAGACGATGCCATACCGTGCGTTAAAGCCGGCGCTGGCGTGATCCGCCGCTACAACAGCGAACTGTTATTTACTGCGGATAGCGGGAGCTGCACGGACGATATGATGCAGGAAAGCGGTGATCCGCAACCGGTAGATATAGAGCAGTGGCAGCAAGTCCCCGGGTTGCCGGTAACATTTAAAATCTCCGGCCCGGGTGACTGGCAGCGGGTACCGGCGGTGAGTCTGGATAAAATTTATGTGAGCCGGAATCCCACAGGGAAAACAGCGCGGAAATGGTTTAAGCAGTGGAAGATACCGCCCTGGGAAAGAGAACGCATTCCTGTTTTACTATGCAATGGTGAAGCGGCAGCTTTGCTGTTGACAGACAGAGTGGTCTGGCTGGCGGCCGGCAATCAGGATCTTAATAGAATAATGTACAAAAGCAGCGGTGAATAAGATTGCAGTCTTCTGGTAAAGAGGCAAGGTTTTGCCTCTTTATTTAAAAGCCTGCGGGGAGATTATGCCGCAAGATAAGCATTCTTTCCGGCGGCTTTGACCTGGTATAACGCGTGATCAGCACGCTCAAATAACGACTGCATGTTGTCTCCCTGACGGTAGACCGCACCGCCGATACTGCAGGAAACTCCGTGACCTTTAAGTAACGGGTTCTTTTCGATTCGTTTGTTGAGACGGTCAGCAATGACTTTCAGCGACTCTTTTTGTTTGCAGTCCAGCAGACAACAAAACTCATCACCCCCGATGCGGAATGCTTCATCTTCATTACGCAGCACTGACGAAATCTCTGCAGCCACAGCTTGCAATACCTTGTCACCTTCCTGATGCCCGTAGGTGTCATTCACTGTCTTAAAGTTGTCTAAGTCTATGACCAGTAATCCGAATTTTTCATCATGGCGATCTGCTCTGCTGGTCAGACGGCCACAGGACTCATCAAATGCGTTGCGGTTACCTAATGTGGTCAGTGCATCTTTTGTCGCCATTTTTTTCAGTCGCTCGAACTCCAGAGCATTGGCGAACTGATGGCTGAAAAGAACGTGTAACTCAGCTACACACTGACGTTCTTCCCTTGATGGCATGCTGGCAAACACATAGCGGATGTATTCCGGCGCGGATGTGCTGTGACGGTTATTCATAGGCAGCATCAGAGTGTTTGTGTCATTGTCTTCCGGCTTAATGCGGCCATAACTCAGGTGACGTGACGCATCGCTCAGGTTGAGGTGAACGAGTGCAACATGTTGTCTGAGCTGATGAAAGTATAAAGAACCCAGTGCAGAAATATCGATAGTTGACAGGATCTGCCCCAGGAAACTGTTTTTCTGATCGGCAGTTAACCGCGGGCCGGATGAGGCCATAGGATAAAAGCTGTCAGGGTATACGTGTTCATAAACAGAAGTTGAGAATTCCAAAACAGTACTCCTCGGGAACATGGGTTATACTTAGCATTGATTGTTTACTTTTACGTCAGAAAATCGTCATCTAAGCGTGTCTGACTAAAGTCTTGCAAGTGGTGTGCCTGCTTGTAGTGCCGGATTAAAGGAGTTGCCGTGGTAGCAAGTGGATTTGGACAAGTCGTAGTGTTAATGGCACTGTCAGTGGTCAGTGTCGCAGTATTCCGAAAGCTTCATTTGCCCCCGATTCTGGCCTATCTTTTTGCCGGACTGCTCACCGGCCCTGAACTGCTGGCGTTGTTTCCTCATCCGGAAGACATGCACCTGCTGGCAGAAATCGGGATTGTATTTCTGTTATTTTCTCTGGGGCTCGAGTTTTCTCTGCCCAAGCTCATGTCCATGCGCTCACTGGTTTTCGGTGTCGGATTAGGGCAAATGGTCGTTACTACGGGTGTGTTCTCAGCAATCGCACACTTTCTCGGATTTGCCTGGGGGCCGGCAGTTATCATCGGTGGTATGCTGGCATTGAGCTCCACTGCTATCGTCATTAAGCAGCTTACTGAAGCCGGAGCACTTAATCACCGTCGTACAGAAATGGCCATCAGTATTCTGCTGTTTCAGGATCTGGCAGTGGTGCCATTCCTCATTGCCATTCCATTAATGTCATCAGAACAAAACATCAGTCTCGCCACCGCGTTAATTCAGGCACTCATAAAAGGTGTACTGGTCGTGATCCTGCTGCTGTCTGCCGGCAAGTGGGTTTTACCCTGGATATTTCGTGAAGTGGCGAAAACCAGAACTGATGAGTTGTTCGTGCTTACCACGATTCTGGTGGCTATTCTGGCCGGCGGGCTGACCTATATTTTCGGTTTATCCATGGCGCTGGGAGCTTTTCTTGCCGGGATGATGCTGGGAGAAAGCCAGTATAAGTACCAGCTGGAAGCGGACATCCGGCCATTCAGAGATATTCTGATGGGCCTGTTTTTCGTTACTGTCGGCATGCAACTCAATCTGCACGTACTTTATCAGGATGGTCTGTGGATATTCAGTGGGGTGGCGGTATTAATGGTACTTAAGGTGCTGGTGTTGCGCCTGGTTGCAAGGTTACTGAATTCTGACGCGGTGGATGCCTGGGCCACCGGCATCAAATTGTGTCAGATTGGCGAATTCAGTTTTGTTATTGCTGCACTGGCTACCGCAGAAGGAGTCATCGACAGCAGAACATCTTCTATTATCATCAGTATGGGCGTGATCAGCATGGCACTGACACCGCTGCTGGTAACCCGCAGTGTGGCCTGGGCGCAGAAACTCGAACCTGCGTCAGCGGTCAACGTGGAGCCCGACAGTGCCATTCCTGAAGCTTCAGCTTTGCAAAACCATATTGTCATCGCCGGATTTGGCAGGGTGGGGCAGTCTGTTGCCCGTTTGCTGAAACTGGAGAACATTGCCTTTATCACCATTGATGCAGACCCGGTAAGGGTGCACGAAAGCCGCAATGCCGGCGAACCGATTTTATTTGGTGATGCCAGCCAGAAGGACATTCTTGAAAATGCCGGTGTTGGCAGAGCCAGTTTACTGCTGGTCACTTTTGATCAGCCTGAGAAAGCTAAGCAGGTCATTAACGCAGCAAGGCAAATCTCGCCGGACATCAATCTAATGGTACGCACAAAACGGGACTATCAGCTGGATGCTTTGTATAAAGCCGGTGCCAGTCAGGTTGTACCTGAAATACAGGAAGGCAGTCTGATGCTGATTTCCCAGGTGCTGCATTATGCCGGCGTACCCATGTCGCGGATCCTGCGAAGGGTGAGGGAGGAACGCCAGGGGCGGTACGATCACCTGCACGGCTTTTATCCCGGGGAAACCACTGAAATCAGCTACGGCACTGAAGATAAGCTGGAGTTTGTTCATGCTGTTGTATTGAATAACGATGCAGCCTGTTTAGGCCAGTCGTTGTCAGACATCGATTTTCAAAGAATGCGGGTAAGACTGCAGGGGCTGAGAAGGAATGGCAGCGAAATTGCGCAGCCGGATGGAAATGAAGTGTTGCAAGCCGGTGATGTGCTAGTCATCGCCGGCAAGCCCAGAAGGGTAGAGCGGGCAGAACGTCGTTTTATGGACGGTGCCTGACAAAGCCGTTATGCAACTTTACCGCTCTCAAGATCTTTAAATTGCTTTTTGAGATCGTAATTTTCTTCGGTGACGATTTTTTCCAGTACTTCAACGCGCTCCCGTAGTGCCGCGATTTCGGCTTCCATGGCTTTATCACTACGGATATCTTTTTTCGATTTACTCTTGTCTTTCGCTGCAGTGACGATAGAGACCAGTGCCCAGGCACAGATTGCAACAATGACAACGGCGGTTGTATTCATTTTGTTCCCTCAACAAAGTAAAATTTTAGTGTAACGGCTTACGGGCATTTTGTCGTTAATTCAGCCTGTTTTATAACCTTTTTGTACAATTTAAATCGTAACATTGTGTTTTTCATCAGTCTGAATTTTTGCATACAGACCCGCTTTAACCGTGCTTTTGCTGTATGATAATTAAGAGTACGCAAGATTGTGACCAATTTGGTAAATCATTATATTTCAATTGGTTATGATTTTTAATATACCGTGTACTGTATTCCTTTAGTTGAAATAACCAAAAGTTTGGTCAAAATAACCAATGAGTAACGAAGAATTATTCAGTGATGAATACTGGATGCAGCAGGCGTTGCTTCGTGCTGATAAAGCTGAAGCGATTAACGAAGTACCGGTGGGCGCGATAGTCGTTGCAGACGGAAAGATCATCGGAGAAGGCTGGAATTCACCGATTACAGACCATGATCCCGCCGCTCATGCAGAAATGCTGGCCGTACGTGCAGCCGCCAGCCACATAGAAAATTACCGGGTTACCGGTGCGACCCTTTACGTCACTCTTGAGCCCTGTGCTATGTGTGCCGGAATGCTGGTGCACGCACGGATCGCCAGAGTGGTATTCGGTGCCAGTGATTTAAAAACCGGTGCCGCGGGATCAGTGATGCAGTTGTTGCAGCATCCTGAACTTAATCACCAATGTGATATTACCGGAGGCGTGCTGGCTGGTGTTTGCGGAGAAAAATTGTCTGCATTTTTCCGGCGTCGCCGGGCTGAAATCAAAGCTGCTAAGTTATTGGCCAGAGCGACTCAGGCAGAAGAGTGCGGGGGAAATGGGGAGGAGTAGTCCGGAACTGCTACTGGCAGGTTGACTCCGGACTTTTCGCGAACATTTCATGAGTCATAAAATGACGGCGGCGTTGAAGGACCCGTTGATGGGCACGTTTAATCATTAATTTTCTGCGGTTATTACTTTTCAAAATTTTCTTTGCCTTTATTGCTTTTTGTCTTCTCATAAACCCTCCTCATCCTTAAATGTGTAAGGAGAACGTATTCAGGGTGGCATTGTTCTTATGCCTCATGCCGTTCTACCGGTATAACATGAAGGCTTTATGACAATTTTCAATCTTTTTCAGACAGTGTTTCCAACGTTGTTGCGTACTGCTGAATATTTTCTGTAAATCTCACTGTGTCTGCGCTGTCTGCATAGCCATAATCAAGGTGACGGTAAACGTCCTTAACGGCCAGTAATGGATAGCGCTGTTTCACATCCAGCCAGCGGTCATTGTTGCCGCCCTGGCGGGATGTCAGTTCCCGGCAATCCTCAAGATGTGTCAGTCCGGTGCGCCACGCTGCAAGGGTCATCATCATCCTCTCCGTAGCGGGGATCCGTGACGGAATTTTCTCATGCAGTGTAAGCAGTTGCTCTACTGCATCTGCGGTTTCACCGGCATCTTCCCACTGATTTAATTGCCAGGCGAAAGCTGCCAGCAGAGTCCAATTAGCATCGCTGTCGTAAGCACTGAATTGCTCTTTGAGAGCAGTTATTTTTCCGGCAGCCGTAAGAATGAATGCCGGAATATCTGCCTCTTGCAGCGGAGCCGCCGGCGTCAGCCATTCATTCTGCATTTTGGCAACCACACGTTGTTGCCTGAGCGTCGCAAAGTAATCAAAGACTGCACTGCGAAGAGAGTCATCAAGGCGGGCAGAGAATGCCCAGGCGGTGCCGGCATACGCCGGTCCGGTAACCATATCTGCTGACAATGCCTGCGCTCCGGCATCACTGCTCACAATCAAATCGATAGCTGAGTCGGCCAGAGCAGCGTTCAGACTGTGGTCGTCGTAATAGGGGATAAGTGCCAGTTCCACGCCAAGGTAATCAGCGAATCCGGCGATCAGTGTGTAATCAAACCCGCGGGGACCCTGCGGGCCATATTCATAACGTGAAGGTGCATACTCAATGCCTGCTGTCAGCTTACCGGCTTCCTTAACAGAACGAAGGTGATTGGGTAATTCAGGTTCGCTGCAGGCGGAAACGGTCAGAACTAACAGCAAACCGGTAACGGAACGTAACATTACTGTCAGTGGGGCAGACAGGAGAAAAGACATCTTACTCGACACGGTTAGTGGTATTACCTTTGGTTGAAAATCGAAAAAAAACTAAACTTGTTTTGAATGTAGGTTATCAAGTGGCCGGAATTCCTCTATAATCCGCGCCGAAATCCTCGTCCATCCAAGAGATAGCGTTTTGAGCTGTCAGACGTTATTTCCAAACAATCAGGTAAAGCGATATGTTGGTCCTTAGAGGCGCACCCGCCCTGTCTGAATTCAGACAAACTAAACTTATTGAACGGCTGGGTCAATCCGGTATCACCGTGAATGGCATTTATGCAGAGTTTGTTCATCTGGTGAACACAACGCAACCTTTGACCGACGATGCTCGTCAGGTCTTAGATAAACTCCTCACTTACGGTCCGAAAGCGCAGACCAAAGCACCCGCTGGCGAATGTTTCTTTGTAACGCCTCGTCCGGGTACTATCTCCCCCTGGTCATCTAAAGCCACCAACATTGCACAGAACTGTGGCCTTACCGCCATCGACCGCATTGAGCGTGGTTGTGCATATTATGTTGACGTAAACGGCGAATTATCTGATGCAGATAAAGCGCTGGTGGCGGCAGAACTGCACGACCGCATGACTGAGTCGGTATTTGCAGCACCGGAAAGTGCGGCGGTTCTCTTCGAGCAGGCTGAAGGACAAAGCTTTACCTCGGTGGACGTGCTGGGAAGCGGCAAGCAGGCACTGATTGATGCGAATATCAGTCTGGGTCTGGCGCTGGCCGACGATGAAATTGATTACCTGTTTGACAGCTTTACCCGTTTAGGCCGTAACCCCAACGATGTTGAGCTGTACATGTTCGCGCAGGCTAACTCTGAGCACTGCCGACACAAGATTTTTAACGCCAGCTGGACAATTGATGGCGTGGAGCAGGACAAATCCCTGTTCAAGATGATTAAAAACACCTTCGAAACCCACCCTGAATTTGTTCACTCTGCTTATAAAGATAACGCGGCTGTGATGGAAGGCTGGCAGGCGGGGCGTTTCTTCCCGAACCCGCAGTCGCATCAGTACGAATATCATCATGAAGATATCGACATTCTGATGAAGGTGGAAACCCACAACCACCCAACAGCCATTTCGCCGTTCCCGGGTGCCGCTACCGGTTCCGGTGGTGAAATCCGTGACGAAGGTGCAACAGGCCGTGGCTCCAAGCCTAAAGCCGGTCTGGTGGGCTTTACCGTTTCTAACCTGCGCATTCCGGGGGCTGAGCAACCGTGGGAAGCCAACTATGGCAAACCACAGCGTATCGTCAGCGCGCTGGACATCATGATTGAAGGCCCGCTGGGTGGCGCGGCGTTTAACAACGAATTCGGTCGTCCTAATCTGTTAGGTTATTTCCGTACCTATGAGCAGGAAGTCTCCAGCTTTAACGGTGTGGAAGTACGTGGTTACCATAAGCCAATCATGCTGGCCGGTGGCCTGGGTAACATCCGTAAATCCCATATCGAAAAAGGCGAAATCACCGTTGGTGCGAAACTTATCGTGCTGGGTGGTCCTGCAATGAATATCGGTCTCGGTGGCGGCGCGGCGTCGTCTATGGCGTCCGGTCAGTCTAACGAAGATCTGGATTTTGCTTCTGTACAGCGTGACAATCCTGAAATGGAGCGTCGCTGTCAGGAAGTTATCGATGCCTGCTGGCAGTTAGGTGACAACAACCCGATCCAGTTTATCCATGATGTGGGCGCGGGCGGTCTGTCTAACGCATTGCCTGAACTGGTTAACGACGGTGGTCGTGGCGGTAAATTCGAACTGCGTGACGTGCTCGCCGACGAAGCGGGTATGACGCCACTGGAACTTTGGTGTAACGAATCACAGGAACGTTATGTTCTGTCTGTTGCACCTGAGAACCTGGAAAAATTTGCGGCGATTTGTGCCCGTGAGCGTGCCCCGTTTGCGGTAGTGGGTGAAGCCACTGAAGAACAACACTTGTCATTGCACGATGCTGACTTCGATAACCAGCCGATTGATATGCCACTGGATGTATTGCTAGGTAAGCCACCTAAAATGCATCGTGATGTGAAATCAGAAAGCGTTGCGCCGGAAGCGCTGAAGCGTGAAGACATCACGCTGGCTGATGCGGCTCAACGCATGCTGCGCCTGCCAACAGTCGCGGAGAAAACCTTCCTTATTACCATTGGTGACCGCTCGGTAACCGGTCTGGTCTCACGTGACCAGATGGTGGGTCCGTGGCAGGTGCCGGTGGCTGACGTGGCGGTTACCGCCAGTGCGTTTGATACCTATCACGGTGAAGCCATGTCTATGGGTGAACGTACGCCTGTAGCATTGTTGTCTCACGGCGCATCTGCCCGTCTGGCAGTGGGTGAAGCACTGACTAACATTGCTGCATCAAATATTGGTGATATCAAGCGTATCAAACTGTCTGCGAACTGGATGGCTGCTGCCGGTCACCCGGGCGAAGATGCGGGTCTTTACGAAGCCGTAAAAGCGGTAGGTGAAGAACTGTGTCCGGCGCTGGGTCTGACGATTCCGGTAGGTAAAGACTCTATGTCGATGAAAACAGCATGGCAGGACGAAAACGGCGCTGACAAGGCAGTAACGTCTCCGTTGTCGCTGGTGATCACCGCATTTGGTGCAGTAAAAGACATCCGTAAAACGCTGACGCCACAACTGCGTACCGATAAAGGCGCAACCCGCCTGATGCTGATTGACTTAGGCGCGGGGCAGAATCGTCTGGGCGCAAGCTGTCTGGCACAGGTTTATCAGCAACTGGCTGACAAACCGGCTGATGTGGACAACGCAGAAACCCTGCTGGGCTTCTTCAATGCCGTACAGGCAATGATTGAAAAAGAACTGGTTATTGCGTACCACGACCGGTCAGACGGTGGTCTGTTTACAACCATAGCGGAAATGGCGTTTGCCGGTAAAACTGGTGTAACGGTTTCTCTTGATGGTCTGGCAGAAGATGATCTGGCGGTACTGTTCAACGAAGAACTGGGCGCGGTTATTCAGGTTGCAGAGAGCGACATTGAAGCTGTGAAAGCCATTGCTGAAGCGAACGGTCTGGGTGAACTGCTACACGATATTGGTACACTGAATTCTACTGACATGGTTGAATTTGTTCGTGGTGACGTAGCCGTGCTTACCGATACCCGCGTGAACCTGCGTACCATGTGGGCCGAAACCACGCACAATATGCAAAGCCTGCGTGATAACCCGAAATGTGCTGACGAAGAACATGCTGCCAAGCAGGATGCGGCAGATCCGGGTCTGAGCGCGAAGCTGAGCTACGATGTAAACGAAGACGTTGGAGCGCCTTACATCGCGAAAGGTGTGAAGCCGGAGGTAGCAATTCTGCGTGAGCAGGGCGTTAACTCTCATCTGGAAATGGCAGCGGCATTTACCCGCGCTGGCTTTACTGCTATCGACGTGCACATGAGTGACGTACTCAGCGGCCGTGTGTCTCTGGACAACTTTAAAGGTCTGGCGGCTTGTGGTGGTTTCTCTTACGGTGACGTACTGGGTGCCGGTGAAGGTTGGGCGAAGTCGATTCTGTTCAATGCTCAGGCCCGTGACCAGTTTGCCGCTTTCTTTAACCGCGACGATACGTTCAGCTTAGGCGTGTGTAACGGTTGTCAGATGCTGTCTAACCTCAAATCGTTAATCCCTGGCACAGAATACTGGCCACACTTTGTGACTAACGTGTCTGAGCGCTTTGAAGCCCGCGTTGCCATGGTAGAAGTAATGGAGTCAAACTCTGTGCTGCTGCAGGGCATGAAAGGCTCGATGATGCCTATCGCGGTATCACATGGTGAAGGTCAGGCGGAGTTTGCCTCTGCTGACGCACTGAGTGCGGTACAGAGCGCAAATCAGGTAGCACTGCGTTATGTGAACAACTACGGTCAGGTAGCTGATACCTATCCTGCGAACCCGAACGGTTCTCCAGCAGGTATCACGGGTCTGACATCAGCTGACGGTCGTGCGACCATCATGATGCCTCACCCGGAGCGTGTATTCCGCACAGTAGCGAACTCTTGGCGCCCGGACGACTGGCAGGAAGACGGCGCGTGGATGCGCATCTTCCGCAACGCCCGCGTATTTGTCGGCTAGGTTGAGGTTGTAAAACCGCTTCTCGCACGAAGAGGGGCTGCGTTTTAAAAACACGCCGAGAAACCATCCCTGGTGGCTCGGTTGCGGCGTCCCTGCCGCAAACGGTTTTTAAAACGCAGCCCCTCTTTTTTTTGTGCGAGCGCTGGTTAGTCAACCTGTTCAGCACTATAGTCGCTTCCGCATTGCGCGGCGCGACCGGGGTTCAGAAACACGCATAAACCCATCCATGGGGCTCGGCTGCGGCATCCCTGCCGCAGACGGTTTCTGAACCCCGGGCGCACTCGTTGTTTGCGGAAGCTCACATCTTCAGCCTTCTCTGGCTCTCAATTTAAGCTCGTTTGCGGCGCCCTTGCCGCAAACGGTTTTTAAAACGCAGCCCCTCTTTTTTTGTGCGAGCGCTGGTTAGTCAACCTGTTCCGATTTCGCTGAAGAACGGAGACCGTTGCAAGTTAAAAACACGCCGTGAACCCATCCCTGGGGCCCGGCAGCCGCTTCCCTGCGGCTGACGGTTTTTAACTTTTGCAACGGAATCCGTTCTGCGAAATCTTAGATCTTCAGCCTTTTCAGTTTTCAAACCCGGCCGCACTCGCTGTTTGCGGAAGCCGAATCTCCTTAACCATTCCTGCTCAGTTACAAAGGTTTACGGAAATTAATTAATTTTTACATTTTCCGGAACAATTTTAACCGGACGTGGTCTGCATATACTGAGCGCCAAAAATAAGTTGTTTCAGTGTCAAATTTTTGAACCGATCTCTTGTGATCTGTAAATCACTGTTTTACATTAGGCGTGTCAGGAAGACTTATAAAAGGTAGCAATGGAAGCGGGTTGTTTGGTTAGGATCGTTAGGGATCCGCAGTTAACGTTAGATAATAAGAGACGAATATGTATCGTTCTGGTAAGGGGTTCGGTTTAACCGGTGTCGCTGTCGCAGTCTTGTTTATGATTCTGACCGCTGTATTCAGTTCTTCCGCAAGTTCCGCAGAATTAAAAGTGAGCGAAAAGCGCTCGCAATCAATCTGATTGCTGTTTAGTCGCAGGGTCAGTTAACAGTGCACTCTTCGCATTGCGGAGTGGGTTAGTACTGTCTTCAAAAACTTCCGGTTTAGTCAATTTCGTAAACACCAGAATGATTACCGGTGTAGACGCAATACCTGAAACACATTTCAAAACCGCCTCACATAGCATTTCAACGGCCGGTCTTTAAACATAGATCACTATCGCAATTTTTCCACATTATCTTTTTATCTTTTTCTATTTTTTTCGCGGTTTATTAACTTTTGTTGCGGATGTTTTTTCAGCAATACATAGGTTGCGCCGAAACCGCCATGACCGGGTTGTGCGGTATGCCACGCGATGACGAATTCCAGTTCGGCGAGCCAGTGATTTACGTAGCTTTTTTTCATTGCCGGAACCGGCTTACTGTTTTCGCCTTTGCCATGCTGAACAAGCAGAGCGCGTGTGCCCCGTTCATGGGCGTTTTTGAGTTGCTTGTAAAGTAAGTCTCTGGACTCAGCGAGGGTCAGGTTTTTAAGGGATATACGCTGTTCAAGTTCATACTTACCCAGCCGTAAGTTCTTAAACACACCGTCCTGAATGCCGGGTTGTTGAAAAGCAATGAAATCGTCGGGTTTGACGGGCTTCACGTTTTCCATGCTGAGGGGATTAAATATGTCCGGATTATCTTTGGCCAGTGCGGCTCTTTTGGCCTTTTTCGCAAGGCTGTCCTGTGCGTCGTGATTGAATACTTTGTCGTCTGTAGTTATCCGTTGTACATCGCCCATCTCTTCCATGAAAGAACGTAAATCATCATCGTCGAACTGGTGGTGCATGGCTGACCTCGAACACAAAGAATATGTCGCTTAACGCTATGGCGTCCCTAGCTGGAATCGAACCAACATCTAAGCCTTAGGAGGGCCTTGTTTTATCCATTAAACTATAGGGACATCCGGTCCGGAACTGCCGGAGAAACGCTATTATAGCTATCCTGAATGGAAGTTGAACCCGCAATTCTCTGATTTACCGTGTTTTCTATCGTCTGGCTACAAAATCATTGGGCTGGATATTGGCAAGAATTCCTCCGTCAACCGCTTCAACCGTAGCGCTGTCAACGGATGCGCTGGTTACCCGCACTTTCACCGGATAAAGGTTATATTGCAAAAATGTCATGCCCTGCGGATCGCGCACCTGGCTGGTTTTATAGACGGTGAGTTCGTCACCGGGTTGAATACCATGGCTGCGGCCAATGGATACCTGCAAGACATCGCCTCTGACGGCCAGTACCCGGCCGGTAGCCGGCTGACAGGTGAGCATATCATCAATGTCTTCCACCACACCGGTAAACAACCGGTTGACGGCTTTGCCGTATTCACTTTGCCAGAACCGGTAGCTGCTGACATCAATCTGTGAGAACTGATCGAATTCCCACACGGCTTCGGTAGCATAATTTTTCTGCATGAGTACGGCACCGTTCATACCGTCTACCAGAGATACATCGAGAGAAAACTGACGCAATGCATCATCATCCTTCCAGAATGCCAGTGAAGAGTGAGCGGGACGCAGCATACTCAAATCTGTGATGGTTGCCGCCAGAATGTATTGTGAGCGGCTCTGACGGGCCAGGTCAGGTGCCTGAGCCAGCACATTCGCGCGGTTCCATCTGACAGTGTAGGGCACTATCTGAGCCAGTGAAGTTAATTCAGAGCGGGCTTTAAATAATTGCTGGAGGTGTCTGGGTGCCTGTTCGGATAAATCGTGGATTTGTCCGTCCTGTGCCTGCGCCCTGTGTTCGATAGGAAACCAGGTGGTGACCAGGGTTTTTTGAAAGTCAGCAGCACTGCATGAGGCGGTTTGCGGGAAAATGTCAGCCCGTATGGTTACTGTCACATAATCGCTGTGCCATTTCTCATCAATAAGCTCAAGGTTGTTCACTTCTCCGCTGGCACTGATTTGAAGCCTGTCTTCCTGCAACAGTCCGTTTGTCAGCATCTGAACACTTTGCACCGAAGCGCCGGCAAAAATCATTGCCTGTCTGATCGCCTCTTCGGTGGCCTTTGCTTTGGCGGCAATTTTATCTCCGCCCTGGATGAGTGCCTGTCCTCTGGCTTCATACCAGGCGGCAGAAGTTTGCCACGACAGTAATAAAAATAGCCCTGTAAGAAACAGTTTAATCCCCGCTGGCCGGAGCAAATTGTCAATTCGAGTCATCTTTATCACCGCAATCATATTTAAAATGAAGCGGAACCGCTGGCAAAGCAGCGTTTCCGGCTTTATGTGCAAAGACAAGAGCAAAAAACGTTCCTGAAATTGCGTCTGAAAAATGGCGCGGAACATCAGGGCACGGTTATTGCTGGAAACGGGTAACAGAAACAATCTGCTGTGGATGCAGAACAATGGTGTTCAGCGACATTCAGCAAACTGATTAAGAACTACAGGTGGGTTATGCAATCTATTATCCTGCAATCAGCAAGAGCTACGGGCGTCAGCCTGGTATTACTGCTGGGTGGTTGCTCAGGGCTTATTGATAAGCATGTTGAGTGGGAAGTGGTGGAGCCGGAAAGTTACCCCGTGCTGACAGCGATAGGATATGCACCGGTTGCGCAGCAAATGGGTCAGACGGAAAATGACCGCTCTCTGATGGCAATGAAAGCATCAAAGCTGGATGCCTACCGCGAACTGGCTGAGCAGGTATACGGTCAGCGACTGAATGGTTCCCAGTCGGTGGCAAACATGGTAATGCAGGATTCGCAATTAAAAGCATCCGTTGAAGGCGTGATCCGCGGCGCGAGGGTGATAAAAAGTTATCCGGTGGGCGAGGATACTTACGCTACTGAGTTAGAGCTGGACATGCGTAAGGTGTACGATATTTACCTGACAACCGCTAAGCCTAAAAGGATTAGAGACGTTACTTATTACTGAGCCGGTTTACTGACTCCGGTCTTCTGCAAAAAGCAAAAAAGCCCGTTTTCACGGGCTTTTTGGTACTTTTCACTATTATCAGGCGCTCACGCCTCTGCCTAATCCGGAGCCTTTCGGCTTTCCGCTTTTATCGTAGGTCAGAGATTCTTTGGCGCGGACTTCCAGCATTAAATTACGCAGGTGGGTCAACCTGAGCTGACCCTGTTCAACGGCTTTTTGATTAACTGATGTACGGTACTGACACTCTTCGAGAAGCTTTTTGGCCTGGGCAATCAAGGCGGAAACATCGTCTGGCGCTGTTTTTTCCGCTGTAAGTGCAGTGTACTGCTTACTGATAGCAATATCACTTTGCTGAATGGTATCGAGGGTTTGCTCTTTATCCTTGAGCAGATTCATCAATGCCTCAGCATCCCGGGAGCTGATCAGGTGCAATTCCTGTTCAAGCAAAGTTGCCAGATGCGTTAAGTTTGCGATCTGTTGCTCCAGTGCCTGTACCAGTGACTGCGACATAAATTACTCTCTACGATTTAATGCCAAAAACCTGCGCTTCTAACCGTGCGATTTTCTGCGCCAGGGAATCCGGGTCGATTTTATACTCACCACTTTGAATGGCTTTCTTCAGTTTGTCGACCTTTTCCTGATTGACCGGCGCCTCAGTGCCTTTCTTCTGCACCTGACTTAACTGCTGAGCAGACTGAGTCAGTGAGACAGAATCCTGGCGCGGAGCCGTCGTCTGTGTATTTTTCGCCGCAGCTTCCTGTTGCTGCGCCGTTTGTGTCTGTGCCTGCTGATTATTCAGCTTTGCATTGTCAATGGGCGCCTTAGGGGTTCCATTGTTAACATTGTTGATTGCCATAAATTTTTTCCACTACCAATAACACCTCATACACGTTATCGGCCTGAACTGGCGCATCTTTAACCTTTTTTCAGTATTTTTTACTGTTTCAGGCTACAAATTCACAACCACTGTTTGCGTGCTGGCAACTTCAGCGATAAGCGTCTTTTTCGACGATGCGTTAACTACCTGAATACTATCGCCTATTACCCCGTCCTGTCTAGCGATGCCGGCCGTTTTCACCTGCATTCCCGCGGCCTGAGCACGGATAGTGATGCGATCACCTTTACACACAAAGCATAGCATATTTGCCTGTACAGGCTGACCGTCACGGACCCGTCTTTTCATCCTCGCACCGATAAGTTCTTTTTGCGACATGTAACTGGTGTGCCGCAGCTGGTTAATGTCTACTTCAGCCAGCTTCAGGTTTGCTGATGTCAGCACTGTGCCCGGGCTGATAAGTCCGGAGGTCACCACCACCGTGCGGGTCCGCGCAACCCGTGCGTTGGTAAACAGGTACCAGTCGTTGTTGCCGCAACTCACTCTCACTGAAATATAGGACTGGGTGAGGGCGCTGCTGTCTGCGTGATACTGAAAAGGAGTATGGCAGACGGGGATCTGAATGCGATCATCAACAGGTACAATACTTACCTGAATATTATCGTCGCCGTGAGCGTCACCAATTTCGCTTAACAGATAAGCCTGAGCTTCCTGCTGAATTTTTTCCCGCATCTGCGCTGAAGATTGGGCAAATGCCGGAATACTGGCTATGTTTAGCATCATCAGCAACATAACCATCAGCGGCCTGCTTAAAGATTTCTGCAATAATTTCGATAACTTTTTCTGCATGATGACTTTTTTCGTGTTCAGTTCATTGTATTTTGACTATGATTAAAAGCAGAACCCTTAGATTCGTAACGGTTAAAGTGTCACTTTTTTGGCGATTCTGTTTTTAAACATTAAGTGATATGGTGAAACGCAATGTTCGTGCCCAATTTAAATTAGAGGTGATGTATGTCAGGCATTCTTGATTCCGTTAACCAGCGCACGCAGTTAGTGGGGCAGAATAGGCTGGAGCTACTGTTGTTCAGACTTAACGGCCGTCAGCGCTTTGGTATTAACGTGTTCAAAGTGCGGGAGGTACTGCAGTGCCCGCCATTGACAGCAATGCCTAAATTGAATTCACTGGTACGGGGAATCGCGCATATCCGCGGGCAAACCATTTCTGTTATCGACCTTAGCATGGCAACAGGCGGCAGACGGATTGAAAACCTCGAAACAGCATTTATCGTTATTGCCGAGTACAACCGCTCAGTACAGGGCTTTCTGGTTGGCGCGGTTGAACGCATTATCAATACGAACTGGGATGCCATTATGCCCCCGCCGCAGGGTACGGGCCGCGCCAGTTATCTCACTGCCGTTACGGAAGTGGATAAAGAGCTTGTGGAAATTCTGGACGTAGAAAAAATTCTTAACGAAATTTCTCCGCTCAAAGCCGAGGTTAGTGAAGATGTTATCGCCGGGCTGGATACCACTGCTCAGGAAGATAAGATTATATTCATTGCCGATGACTCTTCTGTTGCCCGCAGTCAGGTGAAAAAAGCGCTGACGGCACTGGGACTGAAAATGGAGCTGGCTAAGAATGGCCTGGAAGCATTGAACCGTCTCAAAGAGATTGCTGCTGAAACCGGCGACGTTACAGATAAAGTGGGCGTACTGGTTTCCGATATAGAAATGCCGGAAATGGACGGATACACTCTGACGGCTGAAATTAAAAATACCCCTGAATTGCAGAAATTAAAAGTGGTTCTGCACACGTCGTTAAGCGGGGTATTCAATCAGGCGATGGTGCAAAAAGTCGGTGCCGATGATTTCATTGCAAAATTCCATCCTGATGAACTTGCTACTGCTGTAGGTAAATGGTTGTCTAACTGATTGACGGGGCCAGGGAAGCTTGAAAAATAAAGAAGTGTCTGCCGACAGTTACCGTCAGTTCGGAACTTTTCTGCAGCAACAGTGTGGCATTTCGTTAGGCGACAACAAGCAATATCTTGTCCGTAGCCGCTTGTCGTCTTTGATGTACGAATACGACTACGACAGCCTGGACGGATTGATTGCAGCAGTGGTACGCGGTGGGAACCGTAATCTGTTGCAATCCGTTCTGGATGCCATGACCACCAATGAAACCCTCTGGTTTCGTGATAATTATCCCTACGAATTACTTATCAATAATATCTTGCCGCAGTACGCCAGTGAAAATCGCCGGTTGCGGATCTGGAGTGCTGCCTGTTCCTCAGGACAGGAACCGTACTCCATCGCTATGTCAGTACTGGAATTTCAGCGGCAAAAACCCGGCGCTTTAAGAGCAGGTGTGGAAATTACCGGCACAGATTTGTCGTCGGCCATGCTGGAGAAGTGCAACAAAGGTGTGTATGACGAACTTTCTCTGGCCCGGGGGTTATCGGCAGAACGCCGACAACGCTATTTCTCTCCCAACAGTGAGGGTATGGTCCAGGTTAATGAGGAAGTACGCAGAATGGTTACTTTCAAAAGCCTGAATCTGCTGCACAGTTATACAGCCCTGGGTCGCTTCGACATCGTATTTTGCCGTAATGTACTGATTTATTTTCCGGCAGAGGTGAAACAAAAGATACTGCAACAAATTGCCGCCCAGATGCAGCCCGGGGGGATTTTGTTCCTCGGCGCTTCGGAATCTATCGGTGAAGCCGGATCTCACTTTACCATGGTGAAGTGCCATCCCGGCCTTTACTATCAAAGAAATAAATAATCCCCTGACGCCCCGCCCGGGGCGTCAAAAAATACTTGGCACTTCATTTGCAAAGTTTTCAACAATAAGAAAACGACGATTCAAACTCTGAGTCTCATTTTAATTCGATGTTGTTGAAATCTTTGCCTGTGGAGTGTTTTACATGGCCATCAACTTAGACAATCTGACCGGTTTCCATAAAAAAGCGCTGGATATCAGAGAGCAGAAGATGGAAGTGATTGCCGGTAATCTGGCAAACGCAAACACACCCGGCTACAAAGCCCGCGATATAGACTTTAAGCAAGCCATGGAAAGCGCCCGCAGTGAACAGCGCCAGGGCTCTTTGCTGCGCACTCATGAAAATCACATTGGTGGCGGTCTTAATATCAACAGCTTCGACATCGATTATCGAATCCCAAATCAGCCCGACACCGGGGACGGCAACACCGTTGAAGTGCAGGCTGAAAGAAATGCCTTTCTGGATAACGGAATGAGATACCAGGCAACCCTGCAATTTCTCGAAGGAAAACTGAAAGGTATGAAGAAAGCCTTAAGTGGAGGGCAAAGTTAATGAGCCTGTTTAATGTCATGTCCATTTCCGGTACCGGTATGGAAGCAGAAAGTGTCCGTCTGAACACCACCGCCAGTAACATAGCTAACGCTAACAGCGTCAGCAGCAGTTACGAAGAAACCTATAAGGCACGCTATCCGGTTTTCGCCGCAGAACTTGCCAGAGCATCAGATGAACAGAGTAAAGGCGTGGGTGTTGAGGTTAAAGGCGTAGTGGAAAGCGATGCACCTCTGCAAATTGAGTATGCACCGAACAATCCCATGGCTGATGAAAACGGTTATATCTATAAGCCCAACGTCAACATTGTCGAAGAGATGGCAAATATGATGTCCGCTTCGAAAGGCTACGAAACAAACGTTCAGGTTGCTGATACAACCAAACGTATTTTCCGTCAGGTACTGCAGCTTGGTCGCGGTCAGTAACCGCGCTGAGCAGAGGGTATTTTCGTGAGTACTATTTCAAATACGACCGGCTTAAATTCAGAGCTCTACTGGCAGGAAGAAGGTGTAGCCGTTGCCGATGGCAGCGAACAGCGCCTGACTCAGGAAGACTTTTTCTCATTGCTTACAGAGCAGTTGGCGAATCAGGATCCAACTAAACCGGTGGACAATGATCAGATGGTTGCCCAGATGACATCTTTCACGATGGCAGACGGGATCTCCCAGTTGAATGAAAAGTTCGAATCCTTTGCCGCGTCTATGACCTCCAACCAGGCATTGCAGGCTTCCAGTCTGATTGGTCAGCAGGTGCTGGTGGAAGGTAATGTGGGCTACATGGCAGAAGAAGGTGCCGGCTTCAGTGGCGTACTGGTTAACGATCAGACCGTGCAGGATCTGAAGATCACCATCGAAAATCAATATGGTGAAATTGTTAAGACCATTGATGCAGGTACGCAGGCGGCAGGAAATATCCAGTTTAACTGGGACGGAACAGACACAAACGGCAATCCTATGCCGGCCGGAGAATATGTGGTTAATGCTAACGGCACCGTCGACAATGAAGGGACAACCGTTCCTACTGCTATTAACCGGCAGGTAGGCAGTGTCAGCATGACTGGCAGCAGTCAGGGCATTATTTTGAATTTGGCGGGTGATGTGAGTATCAACCTCAGCGACGTCATCCAGATAGGCAGTTAACAGGAGAAAGAGTTATGTCTTTTAATATTGCACTTAGTGGCGTTGCAGCCGCGCAGAAAGATCTCGACGTAACCGCCAATAACATCGCGAACGTCAACACGGTGGGCTTTAAAGAGTCCCGCGCAGAATTTGGTGATGTCTATGCATCGTCATTGCTGGCAGGCGGGAAAACAAAAGTCGGTGACGGTGTTTTGACACAAGATGTGGCACAGCAGTTTTCTCAGGGTAGTTTACAGTTTACTAATACTTCTCTGGATCTTGCGATCACAGGTAACGGCTTCTTTGCTACTGTGCCTGAAATCACATCACGGGACTTCTCATTTACCCGTGCCGGACAGTTCAAGCTGGATGAAGATAACTTCGTTGTGAACAGTAACGGTGACAACTTATTAGGGTTTCCGGTAAATACAGATGGCACAAGTTCATCTGTAGCATTAAGTACTACTATCCCCGTACGCATTCCTGATTCATCCGGTTCGCCGCAACAAACAAGCGAAGTGGATATCCGGATGAACCTGCCGGCAGGGGATCAGGCACTAGACCCCACATTATTTAATCCGGACGATCCGCTGACTTATAACGCGGCCACATCAGTCACCGTTTACGATTCACTGGGTGACAGCCATGTAATGACTTACTATTTCATCAAAGACCCGGCCGCTACAACCACTAATGACTGGTATGTTGCTACTGCCATCGATGACAATCTCGTCGATCTGGTGAACTCTGACGGGACTAACTCAGACCCGGCAACGGCGACGAACGTGGTTGGTACTGCAAGTGGTTCAGCAGTCACCGTGGCGAAAATGTCTTTCAGTCAGGGCGGTGATTTTGTGGGCATTGAATCGCCGGATGGTGTGGCTCAGACTAACCTGAAGATTCAAACAGAAGCCTTAGGTGGAACTATTTTGTCAAACGGTTCTGATCCGTCACAACAAATTGCAATAGACTTTAACCTTGATCCGACGGGAGCAACCACCAACGAACCGACGCAGTTTGCGTCAGCGTTTGAGGTTACTTCACTGGAGCAGGATGGTTTACCGGTGGGCCGTTTGACGGGTATCGATATCGGTGCTGACGGTCTGGTACGGGCGACCTTCTCGAACGGTACTTCTGAGCCTATTGTAAGGGTTGCGCTGGTACGCTTTTCAAACGAGCAGGGCCTGACCCAGCAAAGCAGCACCCAGTGGAAAGAATCAATTGCTTCCGGTGAGGCACTGGCTGGCGAAGCCACAACCGGTACTTACGGTGAAATCAATTCATCAGCTCTGGAGCAGGCGAACGTTAACCTGACTACCGAACTGATTGACCTGATTATCGCTCAGCGTAATTTCCAGGCGAACTCACGGGCGCTGGAGGTCAACAACCAGCTGAACCAGACAATTCTGAATATCCGTTAATACGTCAGTGGTATAACATTCAGGCAGGCCGGTTTTCCGGCCTGTTTTATTTCCGCAGCGGGGCGTTCACTCACATTCTGCACGCTGAAATTTATCCTCCGCCCGTGTTGTCAGGCGAGGAAACTTTGTCAGCAAACCGTCAAACTTTCCCTTCTTTACGTCAATTTACTTTTGGCATTTGAATTGCAGTTGTCACTGTAAGGTTCATAAAAACGTCAAAAGTCAGTCATGGATAAATTACTCTATATTGCTGCAAGCGGCGCCAAGCAAGACCTGCTGGCCACCGGAGTGCGCGCCAATAATCTGGCTAATGCGCAAACCACAGGCTTCCGTGCACAGCTTGAACAGGCCAGAGCTATGCCGGCATACGGCGAAGGTTTGCCGACCCGCGTATTTTCCATGACAGAAAGTCCGTCTAATAACTATGAGTCCGGTGCGATGGTGCAGACCAACCGCGATCTGGATGTTGCTATCCAGGGAGACGGCTGGTTTTCCGTTCAGGGCGCCGACGGGCAGGAAGCTTACAGCCGTGACGGCAGCTTTCAGCTTGGTGCTGACGGCATGCTCACAGACATGCACGGCAATATTGTGATGGGTGACAACGGGCCAATTTATCTGCCTGTGCCACTGGATAATCTGAATATTGCAATGGACGGCACCATTTCCACCCGCCCTGTTGGCGCACCGGAGAATGTGTCGGAAGAGGTGGGCCGGTTAAAGCTGGTTAACCCCGATTTGAATAACCTTGAAAAAGGCTATGACGGTCTGTTCAGAACCAAAGACGGCGCGGCAGTCGATGCCGACGCAAATGTCATGGTCAGAACCGGCATGCTGGAAAGTTCCAATGTGAACGCAGTTGATGAGATGGTCAATATGATCAGTCTGCAACGCCATTATGAGATGCAGGTCAAGCTGATGAAAGAAGCTGACCAGCTGTCGACTCAGGGCAATCAGCTACTTCGCATAATTTAATTTTTAACTAACGACCACATGCTGTTGCCGGTGGTCAGGAGGTCGATATGCATCCTGCGTTATGGATTAGTAAAACTGGGCTAGACGCCGCACAAACCGACGTTGCCGTGGTATCCAATAACCTGGCAAACGCCTCAACAGTAGGCTTCAAGAAAGATCGTGCGATCTTTGAAGATCTGCTGTACCAGAATATCAATCAGCCTGGCGGACGTTCGTCGGCCGACACTGAGTTGCCTTCAGGCCTGATGCTGGGTTCCGGTTCAAAAGTGGTCGCCACGCAAAAAGCTCATACACAGGGCAATATGCTGACTACCGAAAATGCACTGGATATGTCTATTCAGGGCCGCGGATATTTTGAAATTCTGCAGCCTGACGGCACCATTGCTTATACCCGTAATGGTCAGTTTACGTTAAACGATCAGGGCCAGATTGTTACCTCTGGTGCCGGTTTCCTGTTACAGCCGGAAATTGCTGTTCCTGAAGATGCCCAGCAAATTACTATTTCTCAGGATGGCGAGATTTCTGCCTCAGTACGTGGTCAGGCTGAACCTCAGGTGCTGGGCCAGTTGAACGTGTCTGATTTTGTTAACCCCACCGGCTTACAACCTACCGGACAAAACCTGTTTGTGGAAACCGCATCCAGCGGGGCGCCGATTCAGGGCGTGCCGGGTTTACAGGGCCTGGGTACGATTTCTCAGGGCACGCTGGAAACCTCCAATGTGAACGTCACGGAAGAACTGGTAAACCTGATTGAAAGTCAGCGTTTATATGAGATGAACTCAAAAGTAATTTCTTCCGTTGACCAGATGCTTGGTCAGGTGATTCAGCAGCTTTAACAGGTGATGTCATGCGAATTTTTGGCTTTATCGCAATCAGTGTAATGCTGGCGGGATGTAACAGCACCCCGCAGCCACCGGCCCAGGCGAATGATCCTGCGTTTGCTCCGGTGATCCCCGATATTCCCCGGGAGCAGATCACAGAGGACGGGGCACTGTTCCGCCCGTACATGGCAAACAGTTTGTATTCTGATGTGACCGCGCGTCGGGTAGGCGACATCATTACCGTTACGCTGAGTGAAAATACCGCGGCGTCGAAAACGGCTGATACCACAACAGCGAAAAGTACCGGCGTGGATGTGCAACCAATAACCGGCCTGGGTGGCGATACCATTAATCTTGGAAGCCAGTCTATTCAGTTCGGCCTGAATTCGTCGAATGATTTTACCGGCAACGCCCAGGCGAACCAGAGCAACAGCCTTTCCGGGGCTATCTCGGTTACCGTGGTTGATGTGATGCCAAACCAGAATCTGGTGATCCGGGGAGAAAAATGGCTGACGCTGAATCAGGGCGATGAATATATCCGTCTGACCGGCATTATCCGTCCAGCGGACATCAGCCCTGAGAACGAGATTGTGTCCACAAAGATAGCCAATGCCCGCATTCAGTACAGCGGTACAGGCAGCTTTGCACGGGCACAGGAAAAGGGCTGGCTTACCCGCTTTTTCTCTTCCGACGTGTGGCCTTTCTAGGAGCGACTTATGCCAATTTTAAGATTTCTCCTTGTCGCTGCTGTGATATTTACAGCACCTCTTGCTGACGCACAACGCATTAAAGATGTGGCCAGTATCCAGGGCGTGCGGAGCAACCAGCTGGTGGGGTACGGACTCGTTGTGGGTCTGCCGGGCACCGGTGAACAAAGTCCGTTTACCGAACAGAGCTTCCGCACCATGCTCAGCAACTTCGGTATCAGCCTGAATCCGAATACCAAGCCAAAAATTAAAAACGTGGCAGCAGTTGCCGTACATGCTGAACTGCCGCCGTTCATCAAGCCCGGTCAGTCTATCGATGTGACTGTATCATCTGTGGGTGAAGCCAGCAGCCTGCAAGGCGGCACGTTGTTACAAACCTTCTTAAAAGGGGTTGACGGAAAAGTCTATGCCGTTGCTCAGGGCAGTCTGGTAGTGAGTGGTTTCGGTGCCCAGGGCGGAGATGGATCACGCATTGTGGTGAATACACCTACTGTTGGCCGCATCCCGAACGGCGCGTTTGTTGAGCAAACTGTTCCTTCCGGTTTTGCTAACGGCGACACCTTAACACTGAATCTGCACTATCCGGATTTTTCTACTGCAAAGCGGCTTGCCGATACTATTAATGAACGTCTTGGTGCGCAACCGGATCAGGGCTATACCATTGCCACACCTATTGATGCTGCATCTGTCCGTGTTACCGCCCCCCGTGATGTTGGTCAGCGGGTCGGTTTTCTGGCGACGGTGGAGAATTTTGATTTCGAACCTGCTGATGCTCCGGCGCGGGTGGTTATTAACAGCCGTACCGGCACCATTGTTATCGGTCAGGATGTGGTACTGCTGCCTGCAGCAATTACGCACGGCGGATTAACGGTGACGATTGCTGAAAACCAGCAGGTGTCTCAGCCGAATGCCCTTGCAGACGGAAACACCGTAGTGACGACCCAGTCTATTGTGGATGTGGATCTGGCAGACAGCCGTATGTTCAAGTTTGAGCCCGGCGTAACACTTGACCAGCTCGTACGTGCCGTGAACGAAGTGGGTGCCGCTCCGGGCGATTTGATGGCAATCCTTGAAGCTTTGCGTCAGGCCGGTGCGCTTCGTGGTGAACTGGTGATTATCTGATGAATCTGCAAAACACTTCCCAAAGCCAGTTAGAAATGGCCCGTAATGCCAGTGATATCAGCGGGCTTAATAACCTGCGTGAAGCCATGGCAAGTGGTAACGGTGAAGTGTTGCAGGAAGCGGCACAGCAGTTTGAAGCGATTTTTGTGCAAATGATGCTGAAGTCTATGCGCAAAGCCCAGGATGCTCTTGCTGATGAGGACAGTCCGTTTAACTCTGAGCAGGTTAAGTTCTACCGCGATATGCACGATCAACAGCTTGCCGTGGACTTATCCAGTAATGGCGGGCTTGGTCTGGCTGATTTAATTGTGAAGCAACTTGGTCAGCAGGACCCGGACTACCGTCCGGCAAGTACCCTGCGCTCCGACGGCAACCTGTCGTCAATCAATCGTGAAAGGGCAGAAGCAGTAAGCCGTGCTCAGGCAACAATGCTGGACTCCGCGTCTGCCGGTTCACAATCCGCCTACAAGGCCGCAATGTTCAGTGACCAGCAGGATTTTGTGAAAACCCTCTATCCGTACGCAGAAAAAGCCGCAGAAGCGCTGGGTACGGATGCCAGAGCTATTATTGCACAGGCTGCCGTTGAAACCGGCTGGGGCCAGTATGTTATTCACGACAAGCACGGCAACAGCACGCACAATTTGTTTGGTATCAAAGCCAACAACCAGTGGCAGGGTGACCAGGCCGTAGTTGATACGCTGGAATTCAGTAATGGTGTACCCGAGCGGCGCAAAGCAGCTTTTCGTCAGTATGACTCTCTGGAGTCCGGACTGGCTGATTATGTTGATTTTATCCGTACTCAACCCCGTTATCAGCAGGCTGTGGCAAACGGTGCAGATGCATCGCAATACTTTAATGAATTACAACAGGCCGGTTACGCCACCGATCCGCAATACGCCAGTAAAGTGATGGCTGTTTACCGCAGTGACGCAGTACAGGGATATCAGCCATGAATACCGGACCTGCTCAACCTTTTGATGTTCTGTTACGGAGTGTCACACCATGATCCGCACTGACCTTTTTAATATTGCTAACAGTGGGGTTACCGCCAGCAGCAAACTGCTGAATACAACGTCGAATAACATAGCCAACGTGAACACGGAAGGCTACGTCCGCGAGCGCACGGTATTTGAAAGTACAATTTTAGGTGGTGTGGGAAAAGGCACAACGGAACGGGTTATCAGCATTTTTGCGCAAAACCAGTTACGCCGTGATATTACCTCTGTTGGTGAGCTGGAAACCTTCGTGGAGAAAACCAACTCGCTGGATAACCTGCTGGCCAGTGAAGCCAACTCCATTGCTGACGGTCTGAGTCAGTTTTTTGCTGCCATACAAACAGCGTCTGATGACCCGACTAACCTTGCTTCACGGGAAGCGGTGCTGGGTAAGGCTTCCGGATTGTTGTCCCGCATGAGCACGTTATCTGACTTCATGGAAGCGAAAGAAGAAGAGCTGAACCTGGAATTCACCAGCCAGATTGAACGGGCGAACAGTTTGATTGCCAGTATCGGTGAATTAAATACCGCCGTACTGACAGCCAGAGGCGGTAGCGGCGAAGAACCCGGAGCATTGCTCAACGAACGTGACAAGGCGATCAACGAACTGGCTGAACTGATGTCAGTGGAAGTGCGTGAAAACCAGTATGGCTCAGTGGTGGTGAATTTATCATCCGGGGAGTCACTGGTACTGGAAGATGGCAGTTTTAATCTGTTCGAGCTGGGCAATGATGCTGATCTGACTTTCAAAGAGCTGCAACTCACTACCAATTTCGCTAATAAGCAGAATACTGCTATCAACGTGAATGAAAAAGATCTTGGCGGTTCGCTAGGGGGCTTATTCCGTTTTCGCGACGAAATTCTCGGACCGGCACAACGGGATATTGGTCAGATGGCGCTGGCGATGGCTGATGCAGTGAACCAGCAAAACCGTCTTGGTATGGATTTAGACCTGCAGCTTGGCGGTGATATTTTTTCCATGCCGGAGTTTACCGGTTTACCGTTCAGCGGAACACCGGATAACTTACCCGTACGGGCACAGGTAACGGCAGGGCAGGGTAATCAGCTTACCGACGCAGATTATAAAATTACCGTGGATGCGGTAAACGGCGCAGGCTTTCCCACTTCAGTGACGGTTGAGCTGTTAAATGGTGATGGTACGCCGAAGAAAGACGCTTCCGGCGCTGATGTGGTATTTACCGGGATCTCAGTCGGAGCCGGTTTCAACGAATTGCCGGGTGGCATTGAGGTCGAGTTTCAGGCTGCTACGGGCTACAGCGTCGACAATGAATTTTTGATCCAGCCGTCTAAATATGCGGCATCCGATCTGACGCTGGCAACGGACCGGCCGGAAGATCTCGCCTTTGCTGCTCCACTGCGGGCAGAAGCCAGCTTATCTAACCTTGGTGATGCCACGGTCAGTAAAGTGTCCATAAGTAATACTACCGTTGATGCTGCCTTAGGCGCTGAGGCGTCTGCCTTTGACGGCGCCGGCGGTATACACAGTGCGGCAGCTGCACCGGGTGGTACTGTCGGTGCACCGGCGCAAATCGTATTTACCTCTGCCAGTGATTTTCAGGTGCTGGACGATGCAGGTAACGTCATAACCAACGTATCCGGTGTGACCAGTTTCGACAATTTGCTGGCACAGGCGGAAGCGAATGGCACAGGGCCCGCCTGGCCGGCCGCGTTCAGTGCGCTGGATGATTATCCCGGTTACGATGTCAGCCTGAGCGGTATTCCTGTTGCGGGAGATTCTTTTAATCTGACCTATAATACTGACGGGATTGCTGACAATACTAACGCCGAAGAAATGGCGGCGTTACAGCGCGAAAGCCTTGTACAATTAAGCAGTGACAGTTCGAATAAACAGCGTACTTTTCATGATGCTTATTCGTCGCTGGTTGGACGGGTCGGTGAGAAATCTGCTACGGCACAAATTTCTCTGGATGCCGCTGAGGCGATGAAAGTTCAGTCGGAAAACTGGTTTGATTCCACATCCGGCGTAAGTCTGGACGAAGAAGCGGCGAACCTGGTTCGCTATCAGCAATCCTACGCTGCAGCAGCCCGCATTCTCACCACGGCTCAGGAGTTGTTCGATACGATTTTATCGGCAGCGAGGTAATGTAACTTATGCGTATTTCAACTAATCAGATTTACGATCAAAATATCCGCGCCATCATGGATAACCAAAAAGGCCTGGCAGATACTCAGGAAGCACTGGCGACCGGGAAAAAACTGAATCGTCCCAGTGACGACCCTGTGGGAGCTGCAAAGGTTATCCGTATCACCGAACAACTGGATAAGCTTACTCAGTATCAGCGCAACAATGACTTGCTGACCAATGCCCTGGAACAACAGGAAGCAGTGCTGACCAATATTAATGATTCGCTGAACCGTGCACGGACTCTGGTCGTGCAGGCGGGCTCCGGCATCATGACCGACGAAGATAAACGGGCAATCGGCGTGGAACTGGAACAAATCCGTAATGAGGTGTTCGATTTGATGAACACGCAGGATGCTGCCGGCAACTATATTTTCGCCGGCTATCAGTCGCAGCAGCAGGCTTTCACCTTCAATCCCGCAGCCACCGGTAATGCTATTTTCTATACCGGCGATTCAGGGGCGACATCAGTGAAGCTTTCAGACAGTGTGACGGTGCAGCGCAGCACGTCCGGACAGGAAGTGTTTGAAAATGTGCTCAGTCGTTTTGATTTCACTGTAACCGGTTCTGCCGGCGCCACCGTGCAAACGGCGAAGGTGGGAGAGCAGGGCACGTTTGATCAGTTTTACGAAAATAACTATGACCCGGTGACAGCGGCAAATAATAATTACCAACTGACAGTACTGGGTACCGGACAGGTACAGTTAACGAATACCGGTACCGGTGCCGTGGAAGGTACAGTAGATTTCACGTCCGGAGAGCCGTTCACCATTAAAGGGATGGCATTTACCCTTGACGGAACCACCGGAGACACGGTGAATTTCTCTCTGGATACGCCGGTGAAGAAAAACGTGGCCGAAACGCTGAATGATATCGCTAATCAGCTGATTAATGATTCGTTAAGCGGCGATGCGTTAACGGATGCCCTCGGCGATGCGCTGGTGGGGCTGGACAATGGCATGGAACGTATTAATCTTGAGCGTTCATCGCTGGGGGGCCGGATGAACGTGGCGGAGTCGATATATGAAACTAATCTGGACTTAGAAATCACCGCAAAAGATGCCCGTGCACAGATTGAAGAAACTGATTATGCAGAAGCGTCAGCAGAGTTTGCTAAACAGGAAGCTGCGCTGAGCGCAGCCCTGGCAACATTCCCGAAAGTCTCAAACCTTTCCCTGTTTAATTATATCTCTTAACTTATTAACGCCTGAAACCCGTGCGAAATACACGCGGGTTTCATCGTCGGCGTGGCCTGAATAATAGCTGATAAACAGTGTGTCGTCCTGAATCACAAGGCCGGGATAGCTGTTATCTCCACCGGACGGTAAAGTGAGGCAGGGCACCAGTGAAGCCTTCGCCAAATCCAGCAACCAGATTTGTGTCACCAGTTTTTTGCCCGTCCATTGTCTTCCGGCTACCAGTGCATATCCCTCCGTCAACATTACCATGGCAGGTCCGCCAATATAGGTTTTTAAATCCCGCCAGTACCAGCGGTTATACGGTGGCTTGCTTGTGCCTAACTGCGCGGTAAAACTGTCTGCATCGCGTCTGACCAGTGCGGTAATCACACCGTCACTGCTAATGTGCATGTCACTTTCATTAGGGTACCCCAACTTATCTCTTGCCAGAGACATCGCCGGTATGGGGTGACGCTGCATATTTTTGCCGGGATGACCGGTAAATAACGTCAGTTGCTGAGGACCGCCATGGTAAGCAAGGCCCAGCGCTTTGTTGTTTTGCCATATAATCCGCCATATCCACCAGTGTTGCTCTCCGAAGAAACGGGGAGAGGACCAGCTTTTTCCGGAGCCGGAAAACCAGCTCACCATCTGAAAACGGTTTCCCCGTGTCGCCTGAGTCACCGGACGGGCAAATGCAATTAACCATAATCGCCCGTTATCATCGCGGGAAAGTTTAGGATCCCGCAAATCGTAACCCGGTAACGACAATCGCTGTCTGTCTGTCACCCGTCCGTCACCGGTCACCGACGTCACCTCAATCCTGCCATCATCACTGACATGGGTCAGTGCCTGGCGGTAACAGCAAAGAAATGTTTCACCATTTTCTATCAGTCCGGTAAAGGCAGAGTGGGCATACGGGCTGGATATGCGGCAAAGACGATCAATTTTTAAAATTTTTTCGGACATAGAAAATAGTTATAAAACCAACGTGTTAACTAAGTATAGGCGGCAAATGTCTGCCGCTCTACGGCAATTTTTGTATTTTTTTATTAAAGGGAAATCCCCCCATGTCGATAACACTACTGAGAGAGCCAGTTCATCAATTACCCCTCAGGTTTTGGTGACTACTAATTTGTAATCGCCGGTAGTTCCGGCAGCCAGCCCTGCTGGACTGAGAGTGTAGGAGAGACTTATGTCTTTGTACGTTAATACAAATGCGTCTGCATTAAACGCACAGCGTCAATTATTTGATGTTGGTAATTCCCTGAGCACCTCTTTTGAGCGTCTGTCATCTGGTTTCCGGATTAACAGTGCAAAAGACGATGCCGCTGGTCTGCAAATCACAGACCGTATGACTACCCAAATTCAGGGCCTGAATCAGGCCGTCCGTAATGCCAATGACGCGATTTCTCTGTCACAGACAGCAGAAGGTGCGTTAGATGAGACTACAACTGCGCTTCAGCGTATCCGCCAGCTTGCGGTTCAGTCTCAGAACGGTATCAACAGTTCTGCTGACCGTCTGGCGCTGCAAAAAGAAGTGTCTGCACTGAAAACAGAGATCACCCGTATTTCTACGGACTCTCAGTTCAACGGTGTCGATATCTTAACCGGTGGTTTCTCAGCGCAGTTCCTGGTTGGTGCGAATGCCGGTCAGACTATCTCTGTAAACCTTTCTGCTGCCAATCTGGCGGGCATAAATGGCTTCAGTGCCGGCGGCCTGGGCATGAGCGATGCGACTGTTGCTACCGTTGCCGGCGCGTCAAGCGTGCTGGACGCCGTTGACAGCGCAATCTCTGCGATTGGTGGTGTACGTGCTGACTTAGGTGCGCTGCAAAACCGTTTCCAGTCTACTATCCGTAACCTGAGCAGCATTTCAGAAAACGTATCTGCAGCACGTTCACGTATCCGTGATACTGACTTCGCTTCAGAAACCGCTGACCTGACCCGTAACCAGATTATCCAGCAGGCAAGTACTACAGTATTGTCACAGGCTAATCAGCGTCCTCAGGCAGCCTTACAGTTACTGGGTTAATCACCCGTATAGCTGAAAACGCATGGGAATGAAGCCGGGAGGTAGTGACTCGTAAGGCCCTTTGCGTGAGAATACGCTCATTCTCTCCTAACGAAGAGCGGTTGGCCGGACAATTTGTCCGGCCATTTTTTCCTTTAAAATCAATCATCCTCCAAAAATCCCATCTCTTTTCTCTGCTTTTTTTAAAAAAAGGCTAAAGGAAATTTCGTCCCCGTACGATACATAAAGCAAAGGGGCACGGTACAAAAATAATAATCATCCGGCTACCTTCAGAAGAACAATAAAGTGACAAGAATAAAAACAATATTTGTCACCGCCGGAAAAGAATAAGAGCAACATATCCGGCAACAAAAATCGTTAGGAGATGACAGGTAAGTGGCAATATTTTGACAAGCCCGCTTACTCCGGCAAAACAACCGAACATTGCCGGCTATCATCAGAGCAAACAATTTTCCTTATAAAATTAGAAGAATAAAGGTTAGGGAAGATTTGGATTGAAAATGATAGTAAGTGCTTACTAGTTGATGGGGCCGACCGGCAGGAATGAAGCCAGGAGGTAGTGAGAGGTATGAGGTCTGGAACAACATACCTGCCTGTCAGCAGAGCGTGACGCTCAACTCCCGGGAGTGACCCGGAAGTGTCAGAGAATTATCACTGACATAGCTTATCTAGCATACGCTGTGCCAGATTTTAAAAAACCGGTGTTGATAAAAAAGATAAATACAACACTTACTTAAATTGTTAGGAGAGACCCATGAGTCTGTATGTAAACACCAACGTGTCATCTTTGAATGCACAACGACAATTGTTTAACACTGGAAATTCACTGACAACTGCGTTCGAACGCTTGTCTTCCGGTTTCCGTATCAACAGTGCCCGCGACGATGCTGCAGGTCTGCAAATCTCTGACCGTATGACGTCACAAATCATGGGTCTTGATCAGGCAGTTCGTAACGCAAATGACGGTATTTCACTTGCTCAAACCGCTGAAGGTGCGATGCAGGAAATTACCAACGCATTACAGCGTATTCGTGTACTGGCTATTCAATCCCAGAACGGTATCAACAGTTCTGCGGACCGGCTGGCACTGCAAAAAGAAGTATCTGCGCTTAAGTTTGAAATTTCCCGTATCGCACAAACTACCCAGTTTGCCGGTGTGGATATTTTGACGGGCGGCTTTTCTTCAGCTTTCCTGGTCGGGGCGAACGCCGGGCAAACAATTGGTGTGAATATTTCACGTGCCGGTGGTTATGGCTTCTCGGGACTGACCAATGGTAATAGCCAGCTTAACGTGCTTACGGAGTCTAACGCTTCGGTGACGTTGACAGCGGTGGATGCGGCTATCTCCAATATTGATGCTAAACGGGCAGATCTCGGTGCGATACAGAACCGTTTTCAGTCAACTATCCGCAACCTGAGCAACATCTCGGAAAACGTATCAGCGGCAAGATCCCGCATACGTGATACAGATTTTGCCACCGAAACGGCAGAGCTTACCCGCAATCAGATCCTGCAACAGGCAAGTACAACTATACTGTCACAGGCAAACCAGCGTCCGCAGGCAGCTTTGTCTCTGCTCGGAGGTTAATAAGGAATAGAGCGCTATACCCTGCGTAATTATAAAGGGTAAAAAATGGGGGGTAGGAAATGAGAGGCCAGCCCATGAAAAACGGCCCCCGGGTGGGGGCCGTAGCAAGAAAACGCCGGCTAACAGGACTGAGAGGTAGAAGTGTTGGTTGAGAGGCCAGTTAATTCTACTAATTTTCCTGCCAGCCGACTGGAAACATTTTAAAAGTTTGCTCTATCTCCTAACGTGAGCAAATTGGCCGGAACATCTGTTCCGGCCTTTTTTATAGGATGTACCGGAACACCGTAATTTGCTTCTCTTTTTAAGAGCGAAACTTTTTCATCAAACGGCGATGATGAATCCCGCGGCATTATTTTCATACCTGAAGTCTTCATTTTAATCTTAGCATTTCCTGTGCCAACTAATTGTCAAATTGTTGGCGTTTGCATCAGTTATGTATTTTCTCAGATACACAAGTTGTGCCAGTTATACTTTTCTATTTTGCACATTTTTGCCCGTTCGCAAACTAAATATCTTTATCAATACTCCTCTAAAACTACTTTTTAGCTGTTTTTAATCATATAAAAACTTTATAAATCAATGGCTTGAAATTATTTTAAATTTTTTTCGAAAAAAAGCTAAAGATCCTCAAGAAGTCGCCGATACCTATAGCTGAGGGGTAATTTAATTACTTTAATGCGATTCACCGAATGTGTTCGCTAAGAGGGGATTCAATGGGAGTAGTGACCCGGAGAATCTGAACAGGAAGGATTTGATTGTAGCATTGTATGCAACGGATCCCCAGGAGGTATTCAAATGTCTTTATACGTAAATACAAATGCTTCTGCTCTCAACGCACAGCGTCAGTTGTTCGATGTAGGCAATAAGCTAAGCACATCTTTTGAAAGACTGTCGTCAGGTTTCCGCATTAACAGTGCTGCTGATGACGCAGCCGGTCTGCAAATTTCCGATCGTCTGACTACGCAGGTTCAGGGCTTAAACCAGGCTGTGCGTAACGCAAACGATGCTATTTCATTAACGCAGACTACTGAAGGTGCGTTAGCTGAGGTAACAACCAGTTTACAGCGTATCCGTCAGCTTGCTGTTCAGTCACAAAACGGTATTAACAGCTCAGCTGACCGCGCGGCGCTGCAAAAAGAAGTAGCAGCACTGCAAACTGAAATTTCCCGTATTTCTACCGACACTCAGTTTGGTGGTGTTGACCTGCTGAAAGGCGGTTATTCTGCCGCGTTCCTGGTAGGTGCAAATGCCGGTCAGACTATCAGTGTGAACCTGTCACGCACCGGTGGTTACGGTGCTTCAGGTCTGGGCGTTGGTACATTGTCAATTGCTACTGTAGACGGTGCAACGTCCGCTTTAACGGCCATTGATAACGCTATTTCTACTATCGGTGCTGCACGGGCAGACCTGGGTGCATTGCAAAACCGCTTCCAGTCTACTATTCGTAACCTGAGCAGTATTTCTGAAAACCTGTCAACTGCACGTTCACGTATCCGTGATACTGACTTTGCGTCTGAAACTGCAGAACTGACCCGTAATCAGATCATCCAGCAGGCGTCTGTTTCTGTGCTGAGTCAGGCTAATCAGCGTCCACAAACAGCTCTGTCTCTGCTAGGATAATAGTAGAGAGCCGTACTTGAAAGGCTAAGGGGAAACAGGGAGTTCTGTTTCCCGTCTGAGCCGTTTGAGAATGGAGGTAAACGTGGAAATTGCAAATTTACAAGTTGGCCAAAATTTTGCTGCTTCAAACCTTACAGAAGTGCAGTCTCAACGTGTGCAAACACCTGCCCCTGCAAACCAGGATGCATCAGCAACTGAGAAGCAACAGGAAGAGCGTAATTCTTCCCGAAATGCTCAAGGTGTGACCGATGCTGCCGATATAGTAAGCAGAGAGGGTCAGGCTCAGCAAGACATCGAAGTTGCTGCGCGTGAGGTAGAAGCATTCCTACAGGTTCAGAATCGAAACCTGGCATTTTCCGTTGACGAAAATACTAATCGTTCAGTGGTTACTGTTAAAGATTCTGAGTCTGGTGATGTCATCCGGCAAATCCCTTCCGATGAAGTGTTAAAGCTCGCGGAACGGATTAAAACCTTGCAGGAAGATGTTGGCAGCAGTGTAGGAGTGCTGGTAAACAACAAAGTTTAAATGAGGTAAGCAAATGACTATTCAATCGTTAGGTGTTGGTTCCGGACTTGCGCTTGACGATCTGGTCACGCAACTGCTTGAGGCCGAAAGGACGCCGAAAGAAGAGCGCCTGAATGAGCGTGAAGATCGTATTGAAGCTGAAATTTCTGGTCTCGGGCAGGTTAAATCCTTATTGTCCGATTTTAAAGACGCAGTCGATAAACTGCGCAGCGATAACGACATCAATGGTCGTGAGCCTACTATTACCAATCCTGATGAAGACGTAGATATCTTTTCTGCAGAAGCATCAAACTCTGCCTTACGGGGCAGTTATGAAGTGGCCGTGGAGCAACTGGCAACGGGAAGCCGTATTGTCACTGATGACGGTAACTTTACTTCCTCTTCGGATACAATATTAAGTTCCGGATCAGGTTCCCTGACGTTTAATGTGGGGGCATCCGGCGATTCCTTTACCATTAATGTGTCTGCCGGTATGACCCTGGCGCAGTTGCGGGAAGCCATTAACAACAGTGAAGATAACTTTGGTGTGAATGCCAATATTATCGACACGGGTACATCGGCCGGCCCCAAGCTGGTTTTCACATCTGACATAACCGGAGACGGTAATGATCTGGAAATTGTCAATGACACCGGTGCGGCAGAACTCAACCGTGTAGCAACAAGCAGCTCAACCTCTGCCGGTTTAATCTCTTCGTCTAATATCACGTCTGCGACCAATGCCCGGGCTACCATCGACGGTATCGTGGTAGAGAGCAGTACCAACGAATTTGAAAACACTATCCAGAACGTTTCTTTTGAAGCGGAGCGCGTGTCACCAAAATCGGCTGATGGCCTGAGCTTTCAGACATCAACATTAGAAATTGGTTACGACCGTGACGGCCTGGATAAAAAGATCCGTGATTTTGTCGACACCTATAACAGCGTTATCAAAGAGTTGCAGAACCTTACCCGTTACGGTGAATCTGAACTGGAAGATGACGGTGATCTCGCCGGCGACTCGCTGATGCGGGGCATCATGACCGGACTGGGTTCGATTGTCGGCGGCAGTGTTTCATCCTCTGCGCTTGGCGGTTTATTCCAGTTGGGTGTAGAGCTTAATTCCGATGGTGAGCTGGAAATCGGTGACACAGATTTCGGTCTGGGCTCCGGTAATGAGCGCCTTGAAGATGCACTTGAAGATAATTTTGACGAAATAGCCAAATTATTTACTGATGAAAACGAAGGTATTGCCGTTAAACTCTATGAGTTCACTGATCAGTACACGTCATACAGTGGATTAATCAGTTTAAGAGAGCGTGCAGCGAAGGATGACCGGGATCAGCTTTATGATGACCGTGAGCGTCTGGAATTAAGAATGGCAAACTACGAACAAATTTTGCGGGATAAATATCTGGCCCTCGACCAGACCGTTTCGCAATTGAATTCGACAGGCTCTGCACTGCTGGCATCTCTGTGATAAGTGAGGAATTATAATGGCACTGACAGGCATAAACGCATACCGCAAGGGTAACCTGAAACAAGATATCGCAAATGCTGACCCCCATAAGTTGACGCTTATGTTGATGCAAGGCGCACTGGACCGTTTAGCGTTTGCAAAAGGCGCAATGGAGCGTAAAGAATTTGCCGCTAAATCTGAGTTTCTTTCCCGCGTGACGGCAATTCTGATGAATCTTCGTGACACACTGGATTTGGATGTGGGCGGGGAAGTCGCAGAAAACATGTACTCACTTTATGAGTATATGATTGAGAGAACAGGGGAAGCTCACGTACGGAATGACTTGCAGATCCTAGATGAAGTGATTAGCCTGTTAACTCCCATTCGTGATGCCTGGGTACAGATTCCTCAAGCCGCTAAAGAGGAAGCGTACGAAGCACAGCGTCAAAAACGACAGGCCGTGTGAATATACAATTAAATCATGAGTTTACTCCTCAGGCGCTGGCAGACATTAATGCTGAAATCCTGCAGTGCCTGACGGATGATGACGAAGAAGCCCGCTACAGTACTTTGCTGTCTTTGATGACCCGGCGTGATACGGTTATTCAATCCCACCTTAGAAATTCAGACCCAGAAACGGCAAGATCTTTTGCAGAACAGGAAGTTACCGTCAATAATATGTTAAAAGAAATGGCGCAGACTTTGCTAAAATCAGCCAAAGACGATGTCAGCCAATTTCTGAGAAGCCAGAAGGCGGTAAAAAAATACCGTTAAGTCTGGCTGTACGATGCGCTGAATCTTGACTTGCAGCCTTAGGGCTCACGCTTTGTGGGAACACGAATATGTTCAATGATAAAAATATTTTGATTACCGGTGGTACAGGCTCTTTTGGGAAAAAGTTTGTCAGTCACTTACTCAAAAATTACTCACCCCGAAAAATCATCATTTATTCCCGCGATGAATTGAAACAGTTTGAAATGCAGCAGCGCTTTAATGACAGCTGCATGCGTTACTTCATTGGTGATGTCAGAGATAAAGAACGTCTGATCACTGCCATGAAAGATGTGGATTACGTGGTCCATGCGGCAGCACTGAAGCAGGTACCGGCGGCAGAATACAATCCTAATGAGTGTATAAAGACCAATATCAACGGCGCGCAAAATGTCATCGATGCCTGCATCGCAAATAAAGTATCCTGGGTCATTGCGTTATCCACCGATAAAGCTGCCAATCCGGTTAATCTGTACGGCGCAACGAAGCTGGCTTCGGATAAACTCTTTGTGGCAGCCAACAATATTTCCGGAGCCAACGGTGCAAGATTCTCGGTAGTACGCTACGGCAATGTAGTCGGCTCCCGCGGTTCGGTAGTTCCTTTTTATCGTCAGTTGCTCAGTGAAGGGCGGGACAAGTTGCCGGTGACTCATCCGGAAATGACCCGTTTCTGGATCACTCTGGATGAAGGGGTGGAATTCGTGATTAAAAACTTCTCCCGCATGCAGGGAGGAGAAATCTTCGTTCCTAAAATACCCTCAATCCGTATCGTCGATCTGGTGGAAGCCATGAGCGGTAAACGGGAATACGAAACCATCGGAATACGCCCGGGTGAAAAACTTCACGAGGTCATGGTGCCTGAAGAAATGGCACATCATTCTATTGAGTTCGATGACCACTTTGTTATCGCACCGGCAATTACTTTTTTTGATAAGAATGTGGATTACTTCAAAAATCGCACCGGTGAGCGTGGTAAAGCCGCAGAAGAAAAGTTTGAATATCATTCCGGTAAAAATCCACATTTTTTGTCAGTGAAAGAGCTTCGTGAACTGGATAAGCTCACCTCATGATCCCTTACGGTAAACACACTATTGCTAAAGAAGATGTGGATGCCGTGGTACAGGTGCTGGAAAATGAGTTCCTGACCCAGGGCAAGCAGGTACCGGCCTTTGAGCAGGCCTTGTGTGACTATACCGGGGCAAAATACGTGGTCGCCTGTAACAGCGGCACGTCAGGACTTCATATTGCTTGTCTGGCCGCCGGCGTGGGGGCCGGAAATTTAGTATGGACAGTCCCGAACTCCTTTGCGGCTTCTGCCAATGCAGCGTTGTATTGCGGGGCTACTGTGGATTTTGTCGACATTGACCCTGTCACCCGTAATTTAAGTGTGGATGCCCTTACCGCTAAACTGGAAAAAGCGTCTGCTGCCGGTAACGTGCCTGACGTGCTTATTGCTGTGCATTTTTCTGGTAGTAGCTGTGACATGAAAGCGATTGCTGATTTATGTCGCCCGCTGAATATTACGATCATTGAAGACGCTGCCCACGCGCTGGGAGGTAAAGATGCCGGGGGAAACCGTGTCGGCTCTTGTGTTTACTCCGACATGGTCGTGACCAGTTTTCATCCGGTGAAATCAGTGACCACAGCAGAAGGCGGGGCGGTGTTGACGGGTTCCCAGCTACTGGCGGATAAACTTCGTTTGTATGCCAGTCACGGTATTACTAAAGAGCCGGCAACCATACCGGCCGGGCATGACGATGAACCCTGGTTCTACGCGCAAATACATTTAGGCTTTAACTACCGGCTGAGTGACCTGCACGCGGCGTTAGGTGTGGCACAAATGGGCAGACTGGACAGTTTTGTCGCAGAAAGACGCGCCAGAGCAGCCAGATATCATGAGGCACTGGCGTCATTGCCGGTAAAACGTCCGTTGTTCGATAACAACAGTGCGTGGCATCTCTATATGATTGAAGTGGACCCGGCGCAGCGCACAGCCATTTTTAATACCCTGAGAGCCGCTGGTATCGGCGTAAATGTTCATTACATCCCTATACATCTTCATCCTTATTATCAGGCTTTGGGGTTTGGCGCAGGTGACTTTCCTGTCAGTGAACAATATTACCGCGGGGCACTGACGTTGCCCTTATATCCTTTACTCACAGACAGCGAGCAGCAAAAGGTGATTGACTGTCTGAAAGAGGTATTACTGTGAACATTGCCATTATTCCGGCACGGGGCGGCAGCAAACGGATAAAAGGTAAAAATATCCGGAATTTTGCTGGCAAACCGCTCATTGCTTATTCTATAGAAGCGGCGCTGAAAGCCACTGTTTTCGATGATATTGTCGTATCTACCGACAGCGAAGAAATTGCCGCTATCGCAGAAAAGTACGGTGCCAGTTATGTTATCCGTCGCCCGGCGTCGCTGGCTGATGATTTCACCGGCACTGCGCCGGTAGTGTGTCATGCTATTGATACTTATCAGGACGATAAGGGGCAGGTCGACAACGTATGTTGTATCTATGCCACAGCGCCTTTTTTAAGTGCCACATACCTGAAAGAAGGGTTGTCACGGCTGAACGACAATTCTGACATGCACTTTGCTTTTTCAGTCACAACGTTTCCCTTCCCGATCCAACGGGCAATCCGGTTACATGGCAAAGGGGTGCTTCCTTTCGATGCCAGCAAAATGGCTACCCGTTCTCAGGATTTGACCGAGAGTTTTCACGATGCCGGCCAGTTTTACTGGGGGAAAGCTTCTGCCTGGCTGACAGATAAGCCTATGTTTGCGCCTACCAGTATTCCCGTGATCCTGCCCCGCCATCTGGTACAGGATATTGATACCCCGGAAGACTGGGAAAGGGCTGAACTCATGTACCGCGCGTATATTAAGACAGAATAAATTTATGCAGGAAAAAATACTCATAATCAGAATGCTGGGACTTGGCGATGTCACTTGTGTGGGGATCCCGGCTATCCGCTACGTAAAAACAAAATTCCCCGGAGCCAGTATTCACGCACTGACTTATGCCGCCGGTGAGGAGTTACTGAAGCTGGCAGAACCGGACATTACCGTTCACGCGCTGAAACAGGGAGAGTGGCCGGAAAACATCGTAGATGCCATGCAAACGTTTCTCGGGCTGGCTGAACAGATTCTGGCTGAAGAATATACTCAGATCATCAATCTCGACACCTGGTTTATGCCGTGTTTCCTCGCCCGTTTCTTAAAAGACGCCGGTGAACCAGTAATTGGTAATACCATGAGTATCAGTGTGGCTGAACTCGTTGATAAATTTCAGAAGCAAACTCTGTCACCGGATTACGTTAATTTACCTGCTCAGTATATGCAAAGCAGCTGGATGAGCATGGCACAATGGCATACAACCTGGTGGGAGTACGGGCAGGTACCTGAGCGGGGGTATCCTGAATTTTATCTCAGACGTTGTTGCGGATTCAGTACTATCGACATGGACATGACCATTGATGTGGAAGCCGACAGTCATCTTGCCGGTCTCAACCAGCCTGTGGTTGCCATGGCGACCGGCGCAAGAACTGCGGAGCGGAATTACCCTCACGGAGAGGCGCTCAAAGCGCTTCTTGAAGCACAGGGCGTTCATGTCTGGACCGGTTTTGACGGGCGTTGCTCTATGCGTCAGACGTTATCACAACTCAAAGCAAGTCAATTACTGATAACCGTGCCTTCTGCGCCGCAGTGGCTGGCAACGGCCACCGGCACGCCGTCTCTGGTTATCAGCGGCAATGTCGATCCAAGAACGCTGATGCCCGAGTATGCCACTGACATGTCAGATGTGGCTGTTGAACCTGAGCAGATCGCACTGGGCGTGATGAATATCTTAGAGGGGAATGCCGGTGCATGATGTAAAAATTGGTGACCGTTTAATCGGCCCGGATGAACCTCCGTTCATTATCGCAGAACTGAGCGGCAACCACAGTCAGGACTTTGACCTTGCCTGTGCGATGGTGGATGCTGCAGCTGAAGCCGGTGCTCATGCTATTAAATTGCAAACCTACACCGCCGACTCCATGACGCTGGACGTTGCTACCGACGATTTTGTGATTTCAGAAAAAGACAGTCTGTGGCATGGCGAATCTTTGCACGCGTTATATCAAAAAGCGGCAACGCCTTATGAGTGGCACAAACCACTGTTTGACCGGGCAAAGGCGCTGGGTATGCTCGCTTTCAGCTCTCCCTTCGATGGTGAAGCTGTGGATTTCCTCGACAGTCTGGACGTGCCGTGTTTTAAAATTGCGTCGTTCGAGCTGACTGATTTACCCCTTATCGCCAGGGCCGCGAGTAAAGGGAAGCCCCTGATCATGTCTACGGGCATGGCAAGCCTTGCTGAAATTGAGCAGGCCGTTCACTGTGCCCGCCGCAACGGGTGTGACAATATCGTACTGCTGAAGTGTACCAGTACCTATCCGGCAGACCCCGGCAATACTAATCTGAACACTATTCCCAATATGCTCAGCGCTTTTCACTGTCAGGTGGGATTGAGTGATCACACCGGCGGTATCGGGGTGGCAGTGGCTTCCGTCGCGCTGGGCACCACTGTTATTGAAAAACATTTCGTGCTGGATCGCAGCGCCGGTGGTGTGGATGCGGCTTTTTCACTGGAGCCTGCAGAACTAAAACTGCTGGTCACTGAATCTGAACGTGCCTGGCAAGGCATGGGGCAGGTTCGTTACGGAGGCAGTCAGGCTGAGGAAGCGGCAAAACAATACCGCCGCTCAATTTATATAAGCGCAGATGTGAATATTGGTGACACGCTGGATGAGTCTAACCTGAAAATTGTCCGGCCGGCTTTTGGCCTTGCGCCAAAGCACTGGCAGGAAGTCCTTGGCAGTAAAGCCCGTACCGCGTTGAAAAAAGGCACCGCGCTCAAGTGGGAACATCTGGAGAAATGAGCGCCCTGAAGTGAGAATCTTTAAGTGAGACCTATAGTATTCAGAGTCAGTGTGTCGCCCGCGATTGGAATGGGACATCTGATGCGTTCGCTGGCACTGGCTCAGGCGGCCGGAAGCTACGATATTCCCTGCCATTTTTTTACAGATAAGGGCGGCAGGGCGCTGGCTGTAGCAAGAAACGACTGGATTTATCCGGTGACGGAAGTGCCCTGTGGTAGTGATGATGACGAAAGTCGCTGGCTGACAGAACAGGCAAAGCGCATGAATGCCTCAGTTGTTGTGGTTGACGGCTACGATATTCCGGCTGCCTCATTGAGCGGACTGCGCGGGGCAGGGATCCCTGTGATGGTCATGGATGACGGACAGCTTAGCCAGGTCGCGCAGGCCTCGCTGGTGGTAAACAGCACCACTTCGTCACTGGATGCACACTATCAGGAAATTAACCCGGCAGTAAAAATTTGTTCCGGACCCGATTACCGTTTGATGAGACTTGAATTTCAACGGGGCGATAACCCGCCTCAGGACAAGCGCTTTGGCATCGCCGTTTGTATCGGCGGCAGCGATCCGAAAGGGCTGACCGTCCCGTTAATTAATGCGTTGTCTGATGTACTTAATGATGTGCCGGTGCGGGTAATTACCGGTGCGGCGTTTAATGATATCAGTGCGCTGAATGAGGCAATAAAAGCGAGTCCGCTGGCGATTCAGCATATACACAATTGTCAGGATATGGCCGATGTGTGGCGGCACAGTAAGCTTGCTGTCAGTGCCGCCGGAGGCAGTCAGTTTGAACTGGGCGTATGCGAAACACCTTCAGTACTGCTGATGGTGGCAGAAAACCAGAGAACGGCGACTGAGCAGGCTCAGCAGGAAGGCTGGTGTACCACCTTTGACTGTACCGGTGATGTGCCTTTTGATGAAATTGCCGGCACAGTGCATGCACTCTGGCAGCAACCCGGTAAGCTGGAAGCCATGCAGCAGGCAGTAAAAGGTAAGTATCACGCTGAGGGGGCGTTTAATGTCCTTAATGCTATCGCAGAGGTTATTCAGCCATGAGGCAGGAATCTCTGGTTACAGCACCACGTATTGAAGCCTGGCAGGTTACCTTAAGGCCGCTGGAAGAGGGAGATCTGGATAAATTAAGGCAGTGGCGGAATAGCGACTACGTGCGTGAGAAGATGGTGTCTACATCACTCATCACTGCGGAACAACAAGCTGCATGGTTTCAAAAAATCAGCCACGACCCGTCTCAGATGCACTGGATTATTGAATACAAAGGGCGGCCTGTTGGCTCAACCAATGTGAAAGTGCCGGTCATCGGAGAAACGGTAGTCTCCGCCCGGGTATTAGAGCCCGGTTTATATATTGGTGAACCCGATTATCAGGGTAACATTCTGGCTTTCGCTCCCACTCTGGCGATGTATGATTATTGTTTTTCCCACTTCAGCGTGACCGAATTTTCGGCGGCGGTAAAACCGGATAACGACGCCGCACTGAAATATAACCGTCAGTTGGGCTATGAAATCAGCGGTCAGGACGATTTTGTTCGCTTGCGCTTGCAAAAAGAGGTCTATGAGCGGCAAACTGTTACACTGAAATCTTTCTTGTCGCGTCCGCGCAAGTCTTAGTCAATAAAGAGGTTTTTTGTGGATAATCAGCAAAAGCTCGTACAGTCATTTGTTCAGGCTCTGGGGATCGGTGCAGAGCGGGTCACGGATGAACTGACCTACAATACTATTAAAGAGTGGGATTCTACTGCACACATGATCCTGATCTCCGAGCTGGAAAACACCTTTGATGTCATGCTCGATACCGACGACATTATTGATATGAGTTCCGTGGGCAAAGCGAAAGAGATCCTGACAAAGTATGACGTCCAATTCTGAATCTATCCTGCTTAAAGGTGGCTCGGTACTGGTAACAGGGGCTACCGGTGATATCGGCCGTGCCATTGTAAACGAGTGTGTGCAGGCCGGTGCCGCAGTATTTGCTGCCGGGCGCAATGAAGCCAAACTGGCTGCGCTGGTAAATCAGTATGAATCACGGGTGATCCCGCTGAACTATGACGTGACTGACGAAAAAGCGGTTAAAGACGCCTTTCGTCAAATTCAGAAACAACAGAATCAAAGTGATATCGGTCCGTTAACCGGCCTGGTTAATAATGCCGGCATTATGGAAGAAGCCGCTTTTACCGTAAGCGGTATGGACGCGTTAAAGTCACAGCTGAATGTGAACTTCCTTGCCCCTTATCAGCATATGCAACTGGCCAGCCGCTTAATGGCGCGCCACCGACATGGCAGTATTGTGAACATTGTGTCTCAGATTGGCGAAATGGGCGCTACAGGCATGAGTGCCTACGGTGCCAGTAAAGCTGCGCTGAGCGGAGCAACCAAATCGCTGGCGAAAGAACTGGCGGCAGTGGGGATCCGTGTGAATGCGGTATCTCCGGGCTTCATCGATACAGGACTTACCGCGCATTATGAAGAGGATGCCAGGGCTGAAGTTGAAGCCAGAATTACCATGAAAAGGGCTGGCCGTGCCGGTGATGTGGCGCGGGCTGTTGTATTTTTACTGTCCCGTCAGTCGGCTTATACGACGGGTCATACCTTGCCCGTGGACGGGTTATTTTATCCGTGAGCGTTGTGTTCCCTGAGGATGTGTTTGCCTGCAACAGTGAAAAGGCGGCACTGATCACAGACGAAGGGAGCTGCTCTTACGCTGAGCTGCAAAGGCATATTGCAGAGTGGCAGGAAAAACTCAGTAGCACCGTGGAGCGACCGTTAGTGGCACTGGCCATGTGCGGTAATGTTGATTCTGTAAGTTGCTACCTGGCCTGTCTGAAATCGGGCTTTCCTGTGGTGCTGTTTCACCCCGGTTTGTCCGCAGCGGGACAACAGGCATTAATCACCAGGCTCACCCCCAATTTGCTGGTGGCAGATAACAGCCTGACCGTAAAAAACCAGCGGTGCATACCTGTGGCCGGGGAACTGGCACTTTTGCTTACCACATCGGGTTCAACCGGTGGTGGAAAATTTGTTGCTTTATCCCGTGAAAACCTTGCTGCGAATACGGCCTCTATCTGTGGTTATCTGCCAGTTACGTCAGAAGATAAAACCCTGCTTACCATGCCCCTCTCTTATTCTTACGGGTTGTCAGTGTTAAACACCCATCTGGCAAAAGGGGCGACAGTCAGATTGACTTCACTCACGCCTATGGACCGTGCATTCTGGACGTTGCTCAAAGATGAAGGGGTGACGTCACTGTCCGGCGTACCGTCTTTTTATGAAATGCTGCTGCGCTTGCGGTTTAACCGCCAATTGTTGCCGGAACTTGCCTATTTCACACAGGCGGGTGGCAAGCTCAAAGAAGCCGGGGTTAAAACCCTCGCTGAATATGCCGATAAACACAACAAGCAATGTTTCATCATGTATGGACAAACAGAGGCGACCGCGAGAATGGCATATCTCGACCCACATACCGTGTTACGCAAACCTTCAGCAGCAGGTAAAGCGATACCGGGCGGCAAATTGTCACTTTGTGATGAATATGGCCTGCTTATCAGTGAGCCCGGCGTAACGGGTGAACTGCTGTATGAAGGAAAAAATGTCATGCTGGGGTATGTGTCTGATCATACCGATCTGGCAGTGTTTTCTCCTTCCGCTGTGTTACATACCGGTGATTTAGCCTTTTTCGATGAAGACGGCGACTACACCATAACAGGCCGCCTGAAACGCATTATTAAACTGGCCGGTGAACGGGTGAATCTGGACGGACTGGAAGCGTTATTTGCAGAGCAGGGTCTGGAAGTTAAAGTGGCCGGTGAGGACAACTTTCTTGTCACAGTATGTCGTGAAAGTGAGATGTCAGAAGCTGAAAGTCGTCTTAAATCTCTGGTATCCGCGCCGCCTGCCTACTTAACGGTACGGGCATTTTCAGACTGGCCATTGCTGGGTAACGGAAAAACAGATTATCAGGCTATTTTGAAAGCAGGAAGGGATAAGCATGATAACGGCTGATACTGCGCCTTTTCCAAAGTCTTATGAAGACGCTTATAACCTGCTGCTCAGCGAACCCGTGTATGGCCTGCCTCAGGCAGAGAAAAGTCGCTTACTGTGTCATGTCACGTCATTGCTGCATCAGCATCATCTTACACATTGTGATGCATATCATCAGCTTTTCGCTTCGTCCACGGAGACCTTCCATGATTACAGCGACTTACCTAATCTGGCTGTGCGGCTTTTCAAACTGATGCATCTTAGCAGTGTGGCACCCCAAAATGTGTTTAAAACCTTGCAGTCATCCGGAACGACCGGTCAGGTGACGGCGAAGGTGACTCTGGATAAAGAAACCAGCGGCAGACAATCGAAAGCGCTGGTTACCATCATGCAGCAATTTATTGGTAAACAGCGTTTACCTATGCTGATCATTGATTCGCCGGATGTACTCAAAAGTCCTCATCTCTCAGCCCGGGGAGCCGGCGTCGGCGGCATGGCTTTTTTTGGCCGCGGACATACCTATGCACTGAACACTGATATGACGCTGAATCATAAGGCGGTCAAGGAATTTGCAGATAAGTATGCCGGACAACCGGTGCTGGTGTTCGGCTTTACCTTTATGGTGTGGTTACACTTCGTGGAAGCGCTTAAAGCAGACGGTATTGCGCTTAATTTATCTAAAGGGATCCTTATTCACAGTGGCGGATGGAAGAAGTTGCAGGACAAACAGGTCAGTAACCGTCAGTTTAAAGACACCGTGCGTACCGTTACCGCCATCACAAAAGTGCATAACTTTTACGGCATGGCAGAGCAGGTGGGTAGTGTATTTGTGGAATGTGAAGAAGGTCACTTACATGCACCTTCGCTGGCGGATGTGGTGATCCGCGATCCCCGTACGCTGGCAACCTGCGGCCCTGACGAACCCGGTATTATTCAGGTTATATCGGCGTTGCCTCACAGTTATCCCGGTTACAGTTTACTGACTGAAGATCGTGGCAAAATTCTGGGTGAAGATGATTGTGCCTGCGGACGTAAAGGACGATATTTCGAAGTCACCGGACGGTTGCCGAAAGCAGAATTGCGGGGTTGCAGTGATACAGCCGGAGGTGCTGTGTGATTAAAGATTTAATCCGGCAGGAACCGGTATCCGCTGATGCTTTACCTGCAATCAGTGCGCAAAATTTTGCTGTCAGTGCCGCTGACGTGCTGGTATTTACTACTGCGTTGTCGCGCCAGCTCATGACATCATCAGATTGCCGCCAGTATCCTGAACTCATAGCGCTGGGTCACTGGCTCAGACAAGGTAATCTGAATGCGCTGACAGCCAATATAGCAAAGCAAAGTTACCGTCCGCTGGGACTGGTAGTGCATTACACACCGGCGAATGTGGACACCATGTTCATCTACAGCTGGATTTGCGCCTTGCTGATGGGCAACAGAAATCTGGTACGGGTATCAGGCAGAGACAGCGATGTGCAAACGGTTCTGCTGGAAAAGTTACGATACTTGCTGTTGCTACCGGAGCATGCTGCCATCCATGCCGGCAATCAGTTTATCCATTTTGAGCGGGATGACCCTGCCGGTCCGTCAGTGAGCATGCTGGCGGATGCCAGAGTGTTATGGGGCGGAGACGACAGCGTGAGGCAAATACGCGGGTTATCCTGTAAGCCAAGATGCCGGGATATCAGTTTTGCCGATCGATTTTCAGCAGCACTGATAAACGTGGATGCATTAAACAGTGACGGTGCGCAAAGTGCTGATGAAAAGGCAGAAGCCATGGCATCAGCATTGTGGCGTGAATGCGATATGTTTCAGCAACAGGCCTGTTCTTCTCCCCGTATTCTGTTCTGGACGGGAGAAAAGCAAAACTGGAACACATTGACCCGCGCCCTGTCGGGCATCGCGGTTCAGCATGCCCCTTCAATGGTGCAGCGCAACGAGCAACTGGTGCTTGCCCAGTGGTGTATTGCTGATGGTGCGGCAAGTACAGCAGAGCAATGCGGTGAACTGTCTCTTGTACATATTAATCACTGGCACCATGCCTTGCTGGAACGTCATCAGGGGCATAGTACGCTGTTCTGTATTCATATTGATGATGTACAGGCCATTGCCGGTTACGACCACGCAGGTTGGCAGACTTTGTCATATGCCGGCTTTGAAAAAGAAGCACTTTTTAAGATTATCCGCGCGTTGCCGATACAGGGAATAGACAGGGTAGTACCTCTGGGGAATGCACTTGCTTTTTCTCCGGACTGGGACGGATATGATTTATTTAGCCAGTTAGGCAGAAAAGTGGTGTTTGAATGAAACTGTCAGTCATTGTACCGGCCTATAATCTTGAGCGTTATATCGGGGAGTGTCTGCGTTCAGTGCTGGATCAGCATGTCGATTTTGATTATGAAGTGCTGGTGTGTGACGATGCATCCTCTGATAACACCCGCGAAGAAATTGAAGCGCTGTGTCAGGAGTTCAGTCACTTAAAAGCCATCTTTAAAACGCAGAATGCGGGACTGGCTGAAAATATGAAAACCCTGCTTGGTGAAGCAGGAGGTAAGTACATTGCTTATCTGGACGGCGATGATGTTGCCCTACCGGGTAAATTGCAAAAGCAGGTGGACTATCTCGACAATCACCCTGAATGCCAGATGGTGTTTCATGAGTCTGATATGTTCGATTCGCAAACTAATGAAACCATTCGCCTGTACAGCCAGACTTTCTACAACTGGCAGCACATACCACCACAGTCAGACATCACTCACCTTATCCGCTACGGCACCTACATGCAGGCCAGCAGCGTGATGTTCCGCCGGCATAACCATCTTGCCTGCACCATTGCGACAGACTGCCGCATTATTCTGGATTATCCGTTTTATATCTTAAACGCCGGTTTCCTGAATGCCCGCATCGACTACATGCCGGACGTACTGGGGCGTTACCGTATTCATCCTGACAGCTTCGGCGCGCAAACGCAGCGTAGCGCAGAGCGCCGTGAGCAAAGCCTGCGGGATATCTGTCTTGCCTGTGAACAGGCTGCACAATTTGGTGTAGAGCCGGACATTATTCAGCAGGGTATTGCCCATCATCAGTTTGCCGCTGCACTGTACTTTCTGTTCCGTGATAACGACGAGAAATTTGTTGAGTGGATAGAAAAATCTGCTGCCTCCGGGCATTTCTTTGATGAACGTCACCGGTTTGCGTTTGGCAACCGGGCAAACCCGTCAAAAGTGAAAGCTTTTATTCGTCAGGGTAGTGCATGATGACTGTTTCCCTGACCGCAGTGATATGCAACTTCAATAAAAAAGACTTCCTGAAAGGCTGCCTCGATTCTCTGTTGGCCACACAATCTGATTCACTGAGTATCAATGTGATCGTGGTGGACAATGCCTCCACCGACGGCAGTCAGCAGATGATTGAAAACGAGTACGGCAAACAGGTGACGCTGATTGCAAAAGCAGAAAATACCGGCGGAGCAGGGGGCTTTGCCACCGGCATGCGTGCAGCAGTGGAAACCGGGTGCGATTATGTGGCCTTGCTGGACAATGATATTCTTCTCGACACCGACACCTTACCCAAACTGGTTGCGTACTTACAGACACATTCTGAGGTAGGCGTTGCCGGTGCCAAAATCTGCACCATGGATAATCCGGCTATTCTGCAGGAACTCGGTGCATTTATTGAGCGGGAAAACTATGGTGTGAAAACGCCATTGAAAGGTCACAAAGATGATACTTCGCTACCGGACGTTGTGGTCTGCGATTATGTGCCCGCATGCTGCCTGGTCACACGTACAGAGATAATCCGCGAAGCGGGCGTGTTCGATGAGGCTCATTTTATCTACTGGGACGATATGGACTGGTGTACCCGGGTGAAGCTGGCCGGTTATGAAATCCACGCTATTGCCAGTGCCCGTGTTCAGCATAAGATGGGAGCAGTTCACGCCACCAATACATTCAGTAATTATTACTTTGAGCGTAACCGGCTGAGGTATTTTGCGAAGTATCTGACCAAAGAGTCTTTTGATTCATTTATCGCTGTAAGGCTAAGTGAGCTCCCCAGACAAGCATTCTGGGCCAGTCGCAAGGGACAGTCTTCACAATCGCTCAGCAGTAATCTGTCTGTCTATGATTTTGCCATGGGGCAGTGGTACGCTCAGCCACAGAATATTCTGGCTAAGTCTGAGTATTGCTGGCGGGATGCCATTGGTGAGGACTGGATCAGACTGGTGGTGTGTGATGAACCTGACAATTATACTGCAGTGACAGGACAAATCCTTCAGGTCTGGCCTCAGGCCAGAATTATCAGCTGTGCCCAATATGCCGGTTCAGAAGCCGGACAGGATGCGATCCATGTCGTCAGTCATATTCTGGACGTGACAGAAGTGCCTGCAGGCGGATATGTCGTTGATCGTTTTTTTAATGTTTGTCAGGTGCAGGAAGTAACTGCAATTCAGCATGCTTATCATACTTACCAGCAGCTGTTTGCACAGGTACACGGGCCTGTCATCCGCAGGCAATTAGAAGATGGCTATGTGGCGTTCCATCGTGCCGGCACTTCAGTCGCGGATACGTCGATATGAATATTTACCGGCACATTCTTCAGCGTGTCACCGGCAGGCAAATAAAAACCGTTACATTCGATATATTCGATACCCTGATTTTCAGGCACGTCTCAGATCCCCTTCAGGTTTTCAGTCTCATAGATAGCAGCATTTTTGCCGGACACGGGGTGCCTGCTCCGGATTATCCCTCGTTACGTGTCCACGCTGAAGCACTGGCCAGACAGCGACACAATGGACGTGAAGACATACAGTTTGAGCAAATTTTTTCAGCTATGCCCTTTTCTCCTGCATTACGCAGTGCACTGGCGTTGGCTGAGTGTGAGGCGGAAACGCAGATAAGTGTGGTTAACACAGCGCTTGTTGATGTGATCCGGCAACTTAAAGAGCAGGGGGTTCAGGTTGCACTCATTTCCGATATGTACTTTTCTGCCGCACAAATCCGTGAGATTTTTTTCAGGGGGAATGAAGATCTTTGTCAGTTACCGCTTTTCGTATCCTCTGAAACCGGCGTTACCAAGCAAAGCGGTAAATTGTTTTTACACGTAAAAGAAGTACTGAAAGCCAGCCCGGAAAGCTGGTTGCATGCAGGTGATAATAAAGCCTCAGATGTGGAAGCAGCCCTGGCGGCCGGACTCGACGCTCTGCATTTTTCACCGGCTATCGATGTGCATTTTATTACCCGGATGGAAATGGCCCTGTCTCCGGAGCCCGGCGTCTCCGGCGCTGCACGTACGTTGAGTTGTCTTGAACAACCGGCACACAGCGAAAAAGGGGGAGCAGAGTATATTGCACGTGACTTAGGCAGCTTCGTGTGGGGCCCGGTAATGCAGGCTTTTGCCGGCTGGCTACGAGCACAATGTGAAGCTGCAAACATCAGGCATATTCTCTGTGTCATGCGGGAGGGAGCGTTTTTTACCCCACTGCTGCGAAAGTATTTTGCACTTCAGGGTGAAGACTGGATTACGGTGGAATCACTGTATGTGTCCCGCCTGTCAGCATTCTGGGCTGGAATTAATACTGAAAAAGCAGACTGGCTGGAACAGGCCGTAGACACGCTTATTCATTACAATGGATACACGCTGCAGAACTTTGTTGATGATTTTTATCTCAGTTCTGAGGGTTTTGGCAGTCTCAGTCCTACTGTCTGCTTGCGCAGCGCCGGAAACATGATGGTAGACGGGCGGGCATTACGACAGGTCTTGCTGGAAAAAGCACACAAAAACAGTGCAAGAATACAGCAAAAAGTGGCTACCCAAAAATCTCTGTTTTTGCGTTATACGCGTGATGTGTTAAGGGCGGATTTCGGCGACTGTGCCGTAGTGGATTTTGGAGATGGCGGGACTATTCAGCATTCTCTTGAATCCATTTTTGGCAGCCCTGCCAAAGCCAATTTTTTGTTTTTTGCCACGAACAGAATTTACCGTTTCCTCAACCAAACCACATACAGTGTTTTTCTGCCTCCCGGCGGACTATATGATCGTATTGCTGAACGTCTGGCACGGTCGCCGGAATGTATTGAAGCTTTGTTACTCGGGAGTGAAGGCTCGACACTGAGTTATGTCGATGATGACGGAGAAGTCAGACCGGTCACGGGCAGGGCGTTGCCAGAGAACAGTGCTTTTTGCGATGCATTTCTTGAAGGTTGCCTGACTTATATGGATATGGCTCATAAGATGGAGCTTCCTGGGCTCCCGGCCTCGCAGGCTGCACTGCTAGTGAAGCGTTATCTCATGATGCCCTGTGAAGACGAAGCAACGTTGTTTGCACAACTGAAGCATCAGGATAACTTTGGCAGTGAAAACGAATTCTATGTGATTGATGAAGAGCAGAAAACAAAGCTGAAAGCTGACTCTGCCAGACAACAGGCTGTCGCTCAGGTAACCAGCGGCGGGGCATGGCAGAAGGGTGAACTTCACTGGCCAGCCGGTGTACTGGCAACAGAGGATAAGAATATTGTTCCCCGGTTTATGGGGCTGTTAAAAAATGATAAGCAGCAGGCAATTAATTTTCTGATCAACAGAATGGCGTCTCTGGGATGGCGGAATATTGGCGTGTACGGTGCCGGTGAATTCTTTGTTGCTCTGGCTCCCTCGTTAAGAGCTGCCGGTATCGCTGTAAGCCATCTGATTGATCGCAAAGCCGGGCTGGGAAAACACTATCAGGTGGCGGGTTATACAGTTGTCAGCGTGGGAGCCGCCCTTGAGCAGGGTTGCCGGCGAATCGTAATTGCCTCTCAGGCATTTCAGCAGGAAATAAAAGACACCATTATGCTGGAAGCACAAAAGCAAGAATGCTGCGGTATAGATATTATCGCGCCGGATGATGAACAGTTGAAAATTAATCCCGACAGGTAAGTCACAGTGAAAATTGAACATTTAGTTTCTGTCATAATTTATTGTAATCAAAATGATGCTTGCCTGAACCGGGCACTTAAATCCGTAATGGAGCAAACTTATCGTCACGTTGAAGTCATAGTGGCCGGTAATTTTCACCAGCCGCAATCAGTTGATATGGACAGTTCTGCTTTGCCGGTTACATTTATTCATCAAACATATCAGAATGCGGGTGAAGCCCTGAATGCCGGTCTGAAAGCTGCGGGGGGCTCCCTGATTAAGTTTATTAACGCGGAAGATGAGTTACTTCCCGATTGTTTGATTGATCAAATATACGATATGGATTCCGGTGTGTTCAGCTATATCGGGTATCGTGAGGCAGATGAAAATAATAAGAGAACGGCAGACATTATCAGCGCTTTCGGGAATCCTTTGCATGATGCGTTGATGGTGTCCCCCGGCCCGCTTCAGTGCTTTCTTTTTTCCGCCAGAGATTTGCTTTCTGTAGACGGCTTTGATGAATCTTTTAGTGATGACTTCGCTATGAGTACCTATGACTTATTATTGCGGCTGTTAATAAAAGGAACTTGTTTAGCTGCGTGTCATAAAGCTGGTGTTATTCTGCGTCCCGGAAAGCTTGCTGACGCACAAACGGAGGCGGTCAGGTTGTCCGTCTGGACGCAAAACGTACAAATGCTGCTTGATCGTGCTGAAATGAGTCAGGAAACGCTGCACGCGATATTCAGCGGGTTTTGCCAGTTGAAAAGGATTTCACAAGATACAACCGCGGATCAGTTTTCTGAATGCGGGTTAATGTTGGCTGATTATGTAAACTCGAATCCTCACCATTTTGCCGGTTTTCGATTTACCCCCGTGATTCGTGAACTCGCAGGTTCTGAAGGAAATGATACATTGATCAATGCCCTGTCAGAATGTAACAGGGAATTGCTTGCTTATTCCGGTTTCTGGGAACCCCAGGAGATTATTGATTACCGGTCCAGCCTTCTGAGCGCCAGCGCAGATTTCAGGGACGATTATCTGACAGCTCTGTTCGTATTACTGAATGAAAACCAGGGTAAGAAAATAGCTGTTTACGGAGCAGGAGAACTTGGGCAACGACTCATTTCAATCATAGAAAGTGCCGGATTCAATGTCGCGACCATCTTTGACAGAAATTGGGATAAAATTAAGCTGATAGGGGAAATCCCTGTGCAGAACCCTGAAGATATCTCAATGTGTGATGTCCAGATCGTGATCATCGCTTCTGTCGCCTATCGCCGGGAAATCAGTGATTTCCTGCGTGTGCATTTTCCATTTGTTATTTCTTTCTGAACATCAACGGACTGCATAATGCCGGATAACTACAATTATTCACCTTTGGTTACAGTAGTCATTCCCTGTTACCAGCAACAAGCTTTCCTGAGAAGGGCGTTGCAATCTTTAAAAGAACAAACATTCAGTCATCTCGAAGTGATTGTAATCGATGATGGGAGTGAGCCTGCCATTCACATCCCTACTGATTTCAATAATGTGACATTGATCAGACAGGAAAATGCAGGATTATCTGCTGCCAGAAATACTGGCCTTGAGGTAGCCAGCGGCGATTTCATTAAGTTTCTTGATGCCGATGATGCTTTAACGCCCAGATGTATTGAATTACAGGTAGCCTCATTGCGAAACAAAGCGGATACGATCAGCTGTATTGCATTTGAGGAGGTAAATGAAGTGTCAGGGATGTCTAATCAAATTTACCCTGCCTTTCGCGATCCGCTGTCAGCCATCTCTTTGATTAATTTTGGCCCGCCTCATATCTATCTTTACAAGACAGAACATGTCAGGGAAACCGGCGGCTTCGCTGTTTCCGAACGTGTACGGGGAGGACACGAAGATTACGATTTAGTTTTCAGACTTATCGTTGGGGGAAAAGACATCTGCACAGTGCATGATACTGGTGCTGTGTACTATAAACGTCCCGGAAGTATGTCATCAAAACAACATAATATGAATCGCACGCGGGCACTTGTCTGGCTTTATAACGCTTCAACGGCTATTCGCGCGAACCGGATTTTAACTGAAGAGCAATTGCTCAGTTTTCTTGTAGGTATGGTGCTCGTTCTGCAAAACACCGAAGGTGATATCAGAAAAGATTTTGCGCCGGTACTGCACTATTTTAATGAAAAGCTCGCAAAAACAAGATTTAAAATCAGCAATAAAGAAATGAATGCTTTAAAGCATCTTCTTGACAGTGAGCCTGAAACCCGCGTTTTTAGCTCTCAAATTAAAACAATTTCTGATGCGGGAGAGGAGACAGAAGCTTCAAAAATGCATCTGACGGACCCCCGTTTTTACCTTAAAGACAGGGAAATTACGTTTCCGGATAACTATCTCATCCGGGTGTTGGTGCAGGCAAAGAAATATAATCATCGTTTTGCGCTTTTCGGTATCACAGATTCAGGCCGCAGCTTACTTGAAATACTAAAGGCTGCCGGGATATTTCCTGCACTTGTAACAGATTTCGGATGGCAGTGTTTTACCTCTGTGGAAGACCTGAAAGTTGAAGCACCTGCAAGTCTCGCAGCAAGCACCGTGGAGTTGGTGGTAATTTCACCGGATTCAGACAGAGCTTCCATACTGCCGGTTCTTTCGGAGATCTGCCCGGACATTGAAATTGTTTAAAAATCGCCCGGTAAGTCATTGATCAGGCGATGTGAAGTATCAAAAGTAAAGATATAGCAGGTTCCGGCCGATAACATTAATACACAGCCTGATCTGAAATGACAGACAGGTATAATTGCCTGAAGATTAAATCGCTGAGTGAACATAGGTTCGAGGGGCCATATGCAAAAAATTACACTTATTAGTTTTGGGTTTAAATATGGTATCCCAAACTCGAATTATTATTTTGACGTCAGTTTCGCCAAAAATCCTGCCCGTGAAAGTCGCTGGAATTTATTCGATAAGCCAGATGATGAAATGGTGGACTATGTACTGAGTCAGCCGGCAGTAAATGACTTTATCTCGGCACTTCTTCCTATGTTAAACGTTATCGTAACCCTCGATGATGATGCCCGTGTAGCGCTTGGCTGTAATGCCGGACGTCACCGTTCCGCTATCATTGTAGAGCACGTAGCTGCACGCCTGCGGGCCGCAGGGAAAGACGTGGAAGTGATTCACCGGGAGTGGAAAAATGAGCAGTAGTCCAAGCGTTGCGATTATCATTGTTTCACGGAACAGGAAGGATCTTGTTACCCGCAGTGTAGAGCACTTCAGAAACGACAGTTTTGCCAATAAAGATATTCTGGTAGTTGAGTGTGGTACGGAAGTATCAAACCTCAGTGAGTTTAATACCATTTGCTACACCGATGACGACTTCAAAGGTAAGTGTTTCGGCCATAATGTGGGGCTGAACTACCTGAACATGCAAAAAACCTATGATTACTATCTTTTCTGCATGAATGACGTGTTCGTCGAAGACAAGACGGATTTTATTCAGGAAATGATTGATGTTATGCAGGAAAATCCACGCCTCGCCATGATGTCACCTGCCGAACACGGTGCGCAGTATCCGGGGGCGATCCCTCAGGATAAAGGGCTCCGGCCGGTTACCACATCGGATTACCTGATGCTGTTCATTCGCGGCGAAGTCGTGAGTAAATACGGCTTTTTAAATCATACCTTTAAATATTGCTGGGGAGCTATCCATGAATACACTTACCGGCTTTATTCCGACGGCTGGTTCGCCGCATATTATGATTTCTTAACCTATCATCATCTTGGGGGGACGACCTACGGTAACAAGTCCACCAAGACTATCCCACGTGAAGAATATATCGCTAATGCAAAGCGTTTCGCTGCGGAGTATTTTGTTGAGCATTACGGCGAAGACTGGGATGAAAAGTTCTGGGAAACCGCATCCCGTGAGCATGACATTGAACACAATACTTACGCTGCGCACAGAAAATACTGGGAGCGTGGCTGAAGCCGTGAGTCGCATGCCGGCAAATAACAGATAAAGGCAGTTCTGAACATGAAACCAATGATCCTGGCAACAGGAACACAAAGCGGTGGTACAACGCTGGTCTCGGCAGCTTTCTTAAAACATCCTGAGCTGGATGGCATACTCGATATGGCGTCAGACCGAATCGAAGTTAACCTGTCAGCGGTGACCACGCCGGTAACCTGGGTGAAAATGACGACTATTGCCTTTCGCTGGCAGGAGGTGGCCAGTGTATATGAAATGCATGGTTATAAGCCTTATCCGCTGATGGTCGTCAGGAACCCGTTTGATGTATGGGTGTCGTTAAAGAAAAAATGGTACGGCCTGAACGGACTGACCGCTGAAGATCCTCCTCTTTTTTTACGGATGCAGCGCTTTCTTGAAGACTGGAAGCTGTTTATGGACTCTGGCTATCCGGTGATTCAGTTTGAGGCATTTATTGAGTCGCCTGAAGCGCAACTTCGTGCAGTGATGGAGGCCTTGCCTGTAACATTTGATAAAGCTATGTTGAACCCGAATACGGACTTAAGTTCCATATCTTATGTGGCAGAATCGAACGCCTCCTTCATTGAGTCTCTGAATTCGGGGGCATCGGATAAGGTGGCTTTTAAACAGGCGTTGATCACGGGACGTGAAGCTGAATGGATAACACAGCATTTCAGTGAATATAACGCTTGCTACGGTTATGAGAATAATCACAAAGTCATCGGTGAAGAAATTAACGAGCTGAGACCATTTCCTTTCGACAACCGGCGTTTTCTTGGTTTCGGTTCAATAGCATTAACCCGTAAAACATCGCCGAAATATCCGCAAATGCTGGCGCTGGCGAAAAAGCACGCCGGTGAGGGTAAGCAAATTGTTATCTACGGGGCATGCGAGTTTGGTGAATATCTGGCAGCTCTTCTGGCTGAAAATCATGTACGTGTCGATAAATTTTTCGATTCCTTTGCGGAGCCCGGAACACTTATCGGAAATTATAAAGTAGCCGCCAGAGATTCCGGCGACTACTTTATTATAGTGGCCAGCTTGAACCACTGTCTTGACATTAAAAACACACTAATCCGCGAAGGGACCTGCGAAGACAATGTATACATTTTCGGAGAGGGGTAATGGGAGCTTTAACGCGTTATGTCAACACAGACTTTTCAGACAAGGTTATCGTTGCTTCCTGCGATGACGCTTTGCGATTGGCAAAGCAAATTCTCGTCGAAAATGGCTTAGAAAATCGCCCGGAAGTTGAGCTTGTACATTTCGATAAACTTATGGAAAGGCGGTTTTGCCCTGCACTGATAATTGTTTTTGAGTCAGACCTGCAGGCAGCACTGGCTACCAGTAAAAAACTCAAAGACTATAAAGATAAAGGAATTCCTGTGGTCTTTGGAAACGCCAGAGATGTATTCTTTACCAAACCCGACGTACGCCGCAGGGGCATTTCATATGCCGGCATGTTTCAGTTGTGCGATGACTATATAAACGGTATTAAGCAACTGGACAAGAGCAATCTGGCATACGGTGAGTTTGGGGTGTTTGATGGCAGAACCTGTACATTAGCCTGGCAAGTTTTTAGTCAGACTTTGCAACATTTTTACGCATTTGATTCATTCAAAGGTATCCTGGGGAAAGCCCCGGGCGAAGACTATTTTTATCAAACCGGTGATTACTACGCTAATAAAGAGACCTTTTTGCTGAATTTTACTGTGGCAGGCGGACAGGAGAGTCGTCTTTCACTTGTTGAATGTGACTTTGATAACTCTCTTGAAACGCCGGACAAACATGAAGCAGTGAAACATCAATTCGGCGTTATTCACATTGACTGCGATGTTTATCCTGCTGCTCTGCATGCGCTTGAATTTGCGACCCCCCATCTGGCAGATAATTTCATTTTACTTCTGGATGACTATGACTCTATGTGGGGTGACAGCTCTAAAGGAGAAAAGCGCGCCCTGAATGAATGGATGTGCAAGCACCCTGAGTGGGAGGTTTCAGAGTTCAGAAGTTATTCCGCGACCGGCAGATCATTTTTATGTCACAAGAAATAACGCTTCTGAAACAGTCGCCTGTGGTGGCGCCGGATCAGCGCCTTATCGTTGGACTGGAGTTTACAAATGCGTGTAATTTCAGATGTCCTATATGCCCGCAATCATACCGTTACTCAAAGCAACCTCAGCCAGCAGGAGCCACGTATGACAGAGCAATTGGCAACATATCTTCTGCGGTCTTTTCCAGAATTGCGGACGAATGTGAGCGGGTTGCCAAAGTGGTTGAACTCAACTTCTTTGGTGAGCAGACGTTACATCCAAAGTACCACGATTTTCTGGAAATTTTGGCCAGACGTAAAAGTTATCAACTGGTAACGAATACTAATATGTCGCTGATGGATGAAAAAACCATGCGTACATGGATTAAGGCCGGAATGAATCAGGTCAGGCTGAGTATCGATGCTATTGATGACGACGTATTTGACATTGCACGCCCTGGCAGAGTCAAAGACTTACAGGGAAATAGTATAAAAAAGAACAGGTTGGAAGCAATTCACGAGAAGATGAAATTGTGGTTCTCGATGCCTGATCATTCACCTACCAGATTAGTCTTCGTGGAGAGTCAGTACAACAAGGGGCAGTCCGCCCGGTTTATGGATTACTGGCAACCTTACCTTGGGGTACGGGACGAAATTATTGTGAAGCCCGTTTTGTCTTACGGCGGTAAAATTGCCGATCCGTCCATTACCAGCGGAACGTGTAATGTATGGGATATAAAGTTTTGTCAGTTAGACTGGCAAGGTAATGTGTCACCTTGCAATCTGGATGTAAATATGGATTTGCATCTTGGCAATATCATGGAAAATTCTTTGTATGATATCTACTATTCGGATTTTGCCGGCAAACTACAAAAGAAAACCGGCTGCGGAAAAGACATTACGCCCTGCAAAACCTGTACGGACAGTAATTTCTGGGACGGTATCATCAGAGTGAAAAGTAAGCACTGATTGCTGTATTAGCAGTGAAAATGCAAAGCTGCATGTTTGTGAGGTAACCCCCCGGCATTGGCTTCAAACGATTAACAGAGACTGAATTAAGGTCAGGGTATGACAGATTCCCATATAGAAAAACTATTTTCAGCATTTAAACAAACTACGACACTGACCTTTCCGCAAAGGAAAGGTGCTTCTGATGAGAATAATCCATTTGAAGCGTACTATTATCGTGAAGACGCGGAGAAAGTTAAATTAGACAAGTGGCCTCACTATTTGGAAATTTACGAAGAAGTGTTCGCAAAATTCCGAAATAAAGAGAAGGTCAGGATCCTCGAAATCGGTGTGCATCATGGTGGCTCGCTTCACATGCTTAAACAGAGCTTCCCGGATGCTTATATTGTTGGTGTCGATATCAAACCTGAGTGTAAAGCATGTGAAGTCCCTGAAGATGATATTTATGTAGAAATAGGTGATCAGGGGGCTGTCAGCTTTCTTGAAGATGTTGTATCCAAACATGGCCAGTTTGATATTGTTATTGATGACGGTAGCCATATAGCCTCACATCAAAAAATTTCCTTCCTGTATCTGTTTTTGAATGGCCTTTCTGACAACGGGGTTTATCTCGTTGAGGATGTGTTTGTGAACTACATGAAAGCGTTCAATGATACTAATCCCAACTTTATGGAAATGGCCTACGATCTGGCAAGAGAGTTACAGTCACCTTATAAAGGAGAATTTGTTCCTGCAAGATTCCGCGTTGATAATGAAGATAAATATCAATCTTTGGATGTTTCAATAGCATACAAGAATATTCACTCGATAAGTTTCTTCGATAACATTGTCACGATTTCAAAAAAGGTGCGCGATGGCCTCCCATGTATGGAGTACCGGTAGCCAGTGCTGCAGAGAATTACCGCGAGTCCGCTGAAATGGTAAGGTAGGCATCTCAGGAAAATATAAACCCCGCTGTTGCGGGGTTTTGTTTTATAGAGAGAAGTTTTGCATTTACGTTTTAAGTGTTGTCAGCCAGCCACTTCTTTTGTCTCAGATAAACAGTTTCATCAATCATATAAAAAATGTCTTCTAACTGAATTGTTCTGTTCCTGATTACTCCACGGTCTCCTTTTATATCGACAGCAATCTTATGATAGTCACCGGGATTTAAAGGTATGGCGAGATAGTTGCCGAAATCCAAAAACAAATCTGAACCTGAAAGTTGAGCAATTTGCTTTTCCATGCTTTTAATTGCTATTTCGTCAGGCTCTGCAACAAATCTGAGCTTTTCTACAAACAAACATGCGTGAGCAATTCCTTTGCGCATTAACGGCATTTGTCTGGCGTGAAACAGCGGAGCGAAAAAAGGAATTTCTCCCTTGAATAGCCGGTTTTCATCATCTATTGAGTCGTCATGTTCTGAGGGGTAATAATAAAAACTCGCGTCCGGGAATTTGTCTTTTAAAGCAGATCGCCAGCGGTCTATATCAGACCAGTTGCATGTACCTGTGAAAAGTAAGTCACTGTTTGAATCTGTACAAATCGCAATAGCTCTGGCGAAACTTACATCGTCCCAGGATTTATTGAACATAACGAGTTCTTTCTGCGCGGTTTCTTCAACGCAATTTTTATTTTCGAAAGTACCGTTGTAAATCTTTTCAAACATGCCATCCGACGTCGGGATATAAAACTCGCACAACCGGTTAAGCGTATATTTATTGCAATAACTCACTATCCGTAAGTGGCGGAAAGAAGATATCAAATCATAAGCATCAGGTGCTTCAAGGTAGTCATCAATCAGAATCTCCGACCACTTCTTCCAGCTTTCCAATGCTGCAGGCAGCAGGGTTTCAGCTTCGTCTGAGGCGATAACTTTTATCAAAAAGGCATTGGTGTAGTTCACAGTGCCGTGAAGCAGATAGAACAGCAGTGACTTGCCATTCGAATAGGAATCAAAAATCAGCTTTCTTTGCGCATCAACCAATCTTTCCACTGCTGTGGCGGTAGCCTCTGTACTGTCTATTAATGACCGTAATTTTTCTGCTTCGTTTCTGAAACTGTCAGTCTGATAGCGCTCATTATATGTTTCTGTAAATTGTGCAGTATTGCTAACGGGCCGGAAGGCCACCGTATCGATGAAGGTCAGGGAAGCTTCCCTGGCTTGAGGAGTTGATGTAGTTAATATTAAATCCGGAGCCAGTGGAGACGTACCATTGATGAACGCGCCATCGCTGGTGTTGTAACAGGTTGCCCCCGGATATTTTGAGTAAACCTGTTCCAGTATTGTTCTGGACATCTTGAATTCGTATTTGGTAAAAACGAACGGACGGAAGTTTCCTCTGGTTTTAATTGCTGTGTTGTTGGCTTCACGATAATCGTAAATTTCATTACCGTCTTCGTCGTAGTAACCCGAGTCCTTACTGTGATGATAGGTGTCGTCGGCGAACCCCAGGTCAATACCGAACAAATATAATTGAGTAAAGCCAAGTTCACAGAACAGGTTATTCACTAAGTTGGCTACGGTAGGGTAGGCAAATTTAAGTTCGGTATAATTTTCCCGTCCGAGTACTTCAAGGCTGGATACTGTTGAAGACTCACCGTCTTTAAACGCAATCAGTGTTTTACCAAAAAGATCTGAAGTATCAGGATGGATGCCGTTACAGGAGATCAGAGTGATTTTCTTTAGGTAATCGAAGGCTCCCACTCTTGAGCACCAGTCGAATGTGGAGCGGTTTTGTTCTATTTCCGCGTGATAATCAGGCGTGATGCCGGCTTTTTCCAGTGGCATGAGCGCAGTGCCGCAAGAGATAACAATGGAAGAATCCCGCCACTCTTTTATTGCCTCAATACTGGCATCAAGAGAAGGGCCGTTACCCACAATGAATACCGGGACATCGGCAATGTCAACCGGAACAGGCCGCAGTGCTTTCTTAGTGAGGATGGGCGAACCGCGCAAAATCATTTCTTTGGTATGCGAAATTCCGAATCTGGCATGGTCAAAATATTCGCCCATGCTGATGAGCAACTGGAGATGCTCACGCATGTTCGCTATCGCGTGAGACAGGGTGGGATTGAAGTAACTTTGATAGAAATATGTGTCGACCAGATTATAAGGGCCGACGGCATAGAACTGATGAGTTAAATCGTTGGACAGATTGCTGCCATCGTCACCTATATTGACATACAGCCTGCCTTCAATGGCTTCTGTCTGATCGAAAATTGCCTGCCAGTCGATGGCAAATAGTGAGGCGTAGAAGAAGTCGCGGTCAGGTTCACAAATAAATAGCTTATTCACAGAGTGGGACGCGAGCAATGCTTCAAGCTGATAACCAAAGCCAAGGCCAAAAAGAATCAGAGATTTTATCTCTTCAGGTAAATGACTCTTTGTCTCATGCAGTTTGTCCAGCAAGCCTTCTGTTTCTTCAACATACTGATAATGGAGGTAGTCGTTTAACTTACCTCCTGTGTATCCCATGATTAAACCATCCTTGTGGGGATATCTGGCAAAGTTTTGCTGATTAAGCTCACCTTCTGTGCGCGGATTCGATAAAAGCAGCGTGTTATCTGTTTTATCGAGTAAGTTAATGTCACCGTTTTCGCATTTTACCGGAAACCAGTATGCCGGGGTAAATTCCTTAAATTCGTCAAAAATATCCGGAAAGTACTTCTTAAACGCCTTCAGGTTTTCAACAAACCGGGGGGCGGTATCATTTAACGCTTCGTGTGTGTCAGGGTCCAGATAAACGGTTGACCATGCGGGCTTGAGTACATCCCGGCGAATGTACTTTTCTACATTAAGGTTTTGTGCAGAAAGTACCGCCCAGTCATCTTCGCTGAAAGCACGGAAAATAGCGTCGGAAACCGGCGTGCTGTAATGCTTATAGAGGTAGAAGTCGTTAATGTTTTCGTGTTGTTTAAGTTCAAGCAGGTCATCAACAATGGTGTTGCCGTTATTTTGTGGCATGAAAAAGAGCAGGGTATTATTGTCCCGGGCGACAGAAAATATTCTGCTCCAGTCGCACATCATCAGTGATGCTTTAAAATACTGAATCTCCGGCTCATATATAATGAGGTGGCGAATTGAATATTCAGTTAATAAGTATTCAATATGTATTCCGCCGCCCAGCCCGAGACTAACCAGTGTGTCGATGGTGTCACCTTTTACCAGGGGGGCGTTTTCCAGTCGTGAAGATTTATCCGGAGACGGTGGTGATGTAAGAGAATACTTTTTGGCTGCATGGCTGGCCCAGCTGTCTACATGGGAGCACACTTCCTGTTCAGGATGCAAACCATAGAATGCCTGCCCTGCGCCGTAATCAATGATATTAAATTCGCCAAATTTATTACAAAAAACGGATATGTTGCTGCTACGTTCATTTTCTACAAGAGAGGCGAGCTGAGGCATGTTGATCTTCAGCGTTTGCAGGCCTTTTTTGTATGTCTTGATCAATGTTTCTGCATTTTCGGCCTCGATAGATTTCTGGATCTCTTCATCAGCATGCAGGTGAATTCTTATATCGTTTATGATCATTGACGGGAACTTTAATCATCGGAAAACATAAATGTTATGCCGAACTCCCCGGCAGGGCAAGCCGGTGAAGTTAATTGATTTATAAGAATCTTCATTGCCGGATGAGGGCTGCCGGTTATCAATATCCGGTTAAGTAAACAGCCGGCAACACCTGTGAACTTGGTTATAGAAATCCATACCTTGTAATTCATCCTCATAACCTTAAAGTTAACCATTGTGTTATCACAGATCTGCTATACTTCGTCAGAGAGGAGGCGTGTATGATCAATTTCAACAGCAATTCGTCATCGACAACATCATTACTTCAGCAGGTGCAGGAAAAACAAACCAGCCTGATGGAGAAACTGGCGTCGGGCAAACGCATTAACAGTGCTGCCGACGGTGCCGCTGCGCAGCAAATCATCGACCGTCTTACTTCTCAGGTAGAAGGCAACCGTCAGGCAATCAATAATGCCTATGACGGTATTTCGCTGGCGCAGGTTGCGGAAAGTGGCTTGTCCGGCATTAATGACGATGTTAACCGTATCCGCGAACTCACCTTGCAGGCCGGCAGCGGCGTACTGAATGATGCCGATCGTCAGGCGATACAGTCTGAAATTACCCAGTTGCAGGATAATATCTCGCAAACAATCGATCAGACGACCTTTGGCGGCAAGCCTCTGCTGAGTGCTGAAGGGGAAATTAATTTTCAGGTCGGGGCAAATCCTGATCAGTCCGTGGGTGTACGCACTTCTGATGTTGCAGGCAATCTGTCCGGTATTTTGAATATTGATATCACCTCCGGTGATTTGGATGCTGCGCTGCAGGCGGCTGATGAAGCCGTTGAGTCTGTGGGCGGATTCCGCGCAGATCTCGGTGCGACACAGAATGCACTGGCCAGTACGGCAAGAAACCTCAGTGAAGCTGATGTGAATGTGTCTGCAGCCCGCAGCCGTATTCAGGATCTGGACTATGCGCAGGCGGTATCAGAAAATATTTCTAACAGCGTACTGGGTCAGGCTGCTACATCTGTGCAGGCACAGGCGAACCAACAGCAAGGACAGGTTCTGGCATTGTTAAACTAGAACGGGTGTGATTACGTTTTAATCAAAAAGGCAGGTTAAACCTGCTTTTTTTGCTTCAGGAACAAGAATCAGTGTTTGCGAACTGATCTTTTACCGCTACAATCATGCAGATGCGCTAAACTGTAAATAATAAAAATGCGTTCTCGGGGAATAGATGAAGGAAATTCTGCTCGTTAGTGATGACGGCGAACTCATTCAAAAATTAGAAACCGTTATCACGTTCATGGGGGAAGCTTGCTACGGGCAATCTTTTGCGGATAGCTACGGCTATCTGAATACCCATACCGTTGAAGCGGTCATGATTGATTACGCCAGAGCTGATCAGGTTCAAAACCTGGTGGCGCAGTTTCCCCACATCCCGTTTGTCGCTATTCAGGCGCAGGATGGCCTTATTGCACCGAATTGCAATCTGGTCAGCACCGCTACACTTCCTATTACTTACCCGGTACTGACTCAGGCAATTCATCGTTGCCAGGAATACACTCGTCACCGTCCGGGCCCGGTAAAAACCGCTGGCCTGAAAACCCGTCTTTTCCGTAGCCTTGTTGGTCGCAGCCAGCAAATTCAGACTGTACGTAAACTGGTAGAGCAGGTTGCCCCGACCGACGCCACCGTGCTGATTCTGGGTGAATCCGGTACCGGTAAAGAGGTTATCGCCCGTAACGTTCACTTTATGTCTGAGCGTAAAGAAGGCCCGTTTATTCCTGTTAACTGTGGTGCCATACCCGGTGAACTGTTGGAAAGTGAATTATTCGGCCACGAGAAAGGCGCATTTACCGGTGCAATCAGTGCACGAAAAGGACGCTTTGAACTGGCAGAAGGCGGGACACTGTTTCTTGACGAAATAGGTGACATGCCGCTGCAAATGCAGGTTAAATTGCTGCGGGTATTGCAGGAACGGACATTTGAGCGTGTTGGTGGTCATACACCGATAAAAGCCAATGTACGTATTGTTGCTGCCACCCACCGTAATCTGGAAAACATGATTAAAGACGATAAGTTCCGTGAGGATCTCTATTATCGCCTGAACGTGTTTCCCATCGACAGTCCTGCACTTCGTGAACGCCGCGAAGACATCCCGTTATTACTGCAGGAATTAATCAGCCGTATTCAGGGTGACGGCGTATCGGTGGTTAAATTCACCGAAATGGCTATTTCCTCTTTAATGGAACATGACTGGGCGGGTAATGTCCGTGAGCTGTCTAATCTGGTAGAGCGGCTGAGTATACTGTTCCCTAATCAAATCGTTGATATTCAGGACTTGCCGCCTAAGTATCAGTACGGTGAAATTCAGGCTTACGAGCCGGACTATCCGGAAGAGTTGCTGGAACGCGATGCATTCAATGAATTGTTCGCCGAGTCAGCTGCTTCAGAAGATTTACGTTCACCGGTTGAAGATTCGGTTTATGCTGCCCCCCGTGAAGAAGGCGCGGAGTCTTCCCAGCTACCGGAAGAGGGCGTAAATCTTAAAGAGTATCTGTCGGAGCTGGAAATTAACCTGATCATACAGGCTCTGGATCAGCAGGACTGGGTTGTTGCCCGCGCTGCTGATAAACTGGGCATGCGCAGAACCACTCTGGTTGAAAAGATGCGCAAGTATGAAATTCAGCGCGAAGAGTCGGTATCGTCAGATAATTGACTTTAACCTTTTTTACAAAACCTCTGTAACCTACTGTTTTAAATATAAAATAATACTGGCACATCAAATGCATTAACCCAGTCAGGACGTAATGTCTGCTTTTTGACGAGGGTTATCATGACATACGATGGGCATAGCTACGCAGCCGCTGCCGGCGAAGCATCCGTACACTTATCTGACTATCATTACGCGCATTCTGCACAGGCGGAAAGCAGTAGTGATGATATTGATGTGCTTAAAAAGCAGGCCAGTCGTTTATCTCATTTATTGCAGGTCATGCCTGCTGGCGTCATCGTCATTGACGGGCAGGGGATTGTGCGTCAGGCGAACGGTCAGGCTAAGTCACTGTTAGGTGAACCCCTCGAGGGCCAGCTCTGGCGAACCATTATTGCCCGTTCATTTAAACCCCGTGCGGACGACGGCCATGAAGTGTCATTAATTGACGGCCGCCGGGTAAAGCTATCCATTACCCCTCTTGATAACGAGCCGGGCCAGCTTATTGTTCTGACCGATCTTACCGAAACCCGGCAATTGCAGGCCAGAGTCAGCCACATGCAGCGCTTATCAGCGCTGGGCAAAATGGTGGCGTCACTGGCGCATCAAATCCGCACGCCGCTTTCTGCTGCGATGTTGTACGCCGCTAATATGAAACGCAAAGGCCTCGGGGAAGCGGCCACAGCCGATTTTGCCGGTAAACTCACCGACCGTCTGAAAGAACTGGAGAGTCAGGTAAACGATATGCTGCTGTTCGCCAAATCCGGTGAAGATCAGGTCGTGTCCGTATTGACACCTGCACAACTCGAAGATGCCATTGTTCCTGTTGCAGAAACCATGACCCGTCAGGCCGGCGTGAATTTATCCGTCAGCGGTTTCAGTGCTGACGCCACACTTACCGGCAATCTTACAGCCCTGCAGGGAGCGTTACTTAATCTTGTGCATAACGCCTGTCAGGTCAGTGAAGCCGGCGGGACGGTCTACGTCAATGCCGTTTGCAGCGGTGAACACATTGCTGTTTCTGTTATTGATGAGGGGCCGGGTGTTCCGGCAGCTGTGCGCCAGAAAATTTTTGAACCGTTTTTCACTACGAAAACCCATGGCACGGGCCTGGGACTCGCGGTAGTGAAATCTGTTGTGAATGCACACAAAGGCCGGCTTGGTGTGACTAATTTAGAGGGACAGGGAGCGTGCTTCACCATGACGCTGCCTGTTACCCGGACCACTTTATCCCCTGAGAATACAGGAGACCTTGTATGAGCCACTCTACTATTTTGATTGTTGAAGACGACGCGGGGTTGCGTGAAGCATTAAATGACACGCTGAAACTGGCTGATTACCGGGTTATTGCTGCGCTTTCTGCAGAAAATGCACTGATTCAGCTGGCTGCGGAGAAAGTTGATCTTGTCGTCAGTGACATTCAGATGGGTGACATGAACGGTCTGACCCTGCTGAAAAATATTAAAGCCCGTTATCCGCAGTTACCGGTATTGCTGATGACGGCGTATGCCACCATTGATGATGCGGTTCAGGCCATGCGTGACGGAGCGACAGATTATCTGTCCAAACCGTTTGCTCCTGAGGTACTGCTGAATCTGGTCAGCCGCTATGCACCGGCACATAAAATTGAGTCCCGTACGCCCATTGCGGCAGATCCCGGCAGTCTCAGATTGCTGGAGTTGTCACGCAAGGTTGCCGGTTCTGATGCCACAGTAATGGTGCTGGGGCCAAGCGGTTCCGGTAAAGAAGTGCTGTCCCGTTATATCCACGATCAGTCATCCCGAGCTGCGGAGGCGTTTGTGGCAATCAACTGCGCGGCCATTCCTGAAAATATGTTGGAAGCCACATTGTTTGGTTATGAAAAAGGTGCCTTTACCGGCGCGGTTCAGGCATGTCCCGGTAAATTTGAGCAGGCGCAGAACGGCACTATTCTGCTGGATGAAATTACCGAAATGGACCTGGCCCTGCAGGCGAAATTACTGCGTGTATTACAGGAAAAAGAGGTCGAGCGCCTGGGCGGACGCAAAACTATTGCACTGGATGTCCGGGTCATTGCCACCAGTAACCGGGATTTGCGTCAGGCTGTAGAGGCGGGGGAGTTCCGCGAAGATTTATATTATCGCCTGAATGTCTTCCCGGTGGTCTGGTTGCCGCTGGCGAAAAGACCGGGTGATATTGTTCCGCTGGCCGAACACCTGATCCAGCGTCATACCGGCGGTCAGCGTGAAAGTACGCTGCGTTTGTCCGGTGCCGCCAGAAACAAGCTGGTTCAGTATGACTGGCCGGGCAATGTGCGGGAACTGGAAAATGTTATCCAGCGCGCTTTAATCCTGTGTGACGGTGAAGTTATCGAATCCTCTGATCTGATGATTGATATGGCTGCTACACTGGCAAGCCACAGTATTCAGGCTGATGAAGTGGTAACCGACGACAGTAAGCTCGGTTCTGAGCTGCGTCATCAGGAACATCAGATAATCCTTGATACCCTGCAGTTGTGTAAAGGGAAACGTAAGGAAGTGGCTGAAAAGCTTGGTATCAGTCCCCGTACCCTGCGCTACAAACTGGCCAGAATGCGGGAAGAAGGTATCGACGTTCCTGCCTGATTAATATTGCATCAATGTATTCATTGCAAGTGTGTGTTTCACACTAAAGCCTCTTGCCACGGCAGCCGCCGTGGCTTTTTTCGTTTTTCTCTCCTGCCTGTGTCATTAATTTGGCATTCTTTCTAACTTGCTGATTAAATTGAAAAATAAAAGTTGGTATTGCTTTTGCTGTTGTCTGTTTAAGAACCAGTGTCAGACAGCTTTCTGACGATAAGCAATATAGTGAGGAGTGGGGTATGGACGTTAAAGCCAACAGTTTGTATCAGGAGATGCAATCAATGATCGGCCAGACTCGTCTGCAGGCTACAGAGATGCCCGAACAGGCACTCGAAGTAAAAAATGCCTCTGCCAGCGATTTTTCAGCCATGTTGAAACAGGCCGTTGAAGGTGTGAACAACATGCAGATGGAATCAAAATCAATGCAACAACGCTTTGAGATGGGCGACCCGTCATTAAGTCTTGCCGAAGTCATGCTGACCAAAGAAAAAGCAGGCATTGCCTTTGAAGCGACCGTTCAGGTACGTAACAAGGTGCTCGAAGCTTACAAAACCATCATGAACATGCCGGTGTAGTGGAGTAGTACGTCATGGCCGAAGCAACAGGTACTAACCTGACAGTCAGCGACTCAACCGGCGAAACCGGCGGTTCAGACGCGGAGAACAAATCCGGATTCATGGACACGCTGGGCAGTGCCGACATGGTGCGCCAGATGGCACTGGTCGTTGTACTGGTGATTTGTGTGGCCATCGCCATTTTCATTTTATTGTGGGCACAGGAGCCGGATTTCCGGCCGCTGGCGAAAATGGAAACCGAAGAGCTTATCGAAACACTGGATTACCTGGATGCCAGTCAAATCGAATACAAGCTGGAAGGTAATACCATATATGTACGCAGCGACGAGTTTCAGGATGTGCGCCTGGGAATGACCCGTCAGGGACTTACCCGTGCGGGAGATGCCGGCACCGATATCATCATGCAGGACATGGGATTCGGTGTATCTCAACGGGTAGAAATGGAGCGTCTTAAACACGCCCGTGAACAACAGATTGCAGCCACAATCGAAGACATGGCAAGCATTCAGAAAGCCCGTGTTTTACTGGCTATGCCAAAAGAAAATGTGTTTGCCCGCCGGGAAAAGAAAGCCAGTGCTACCGTTGTGCTTACGGCCAAACGTGGCAAAGTGATTGCCGGTGAAGAAGTGGATGCGGTGGTGGATATCGTCGCTTCCGCTGTGCAGGGCATGGAGCCGTCACGGGTTACCGTTACAGACAGCAATGGACGTCTGCTGAATTCCGGTTCGCAGGATTCCATGAGCGCACGGGCGCGGAAAGAATATGAAATCGAGCGTCAGCGTGAACAGGAATATCTGGAGAAAATTGACGCCATTCTGATCCCTGTTCTCGGGATCGGTAACTACACGGCGCAGGCTGATATTTCCATGGACTTTACGGCTATGGAGCAAACCCAGCGTACATACAATCCGGACCTTCCTGCTGTACGCAGTGAAATGACGGTAGAATCAAATTCTGTTGGCTCTATCGCCGGCGGTATCCCGGGCGCGCTGAGTAACCAGCCGCCGCTGGAATCTAATATTCCTGAAAACGCCATCGGACAGGATGGTCAGTCAGCGCCGGTTCCCGGACGCAGCAACCGCGAGTCCACGAAAAACTATGAGCTGGATACCACTATCAGCCATACCAAAAAGCAAACCGGTGTGATCAGACGTCTCAGTGTGTCTGTGGCGGTGGATCACGACCGTACCGTTGCGGAAGACGGCAGTGTCACCACCGCACCGAAAAGTCAGGAGCAACTGTTAAATATCCGCCGTCTGCTGCAGGGTGGTATAGGGTTCGACGTCGCCCGCGGAGATTCCCTGGAAGTCGTCAGTGTGCCGTTCACGCGGATGGATGCAGAAGGTGTTGAAGAAGTGCCTTTCTGGGAACGTCCGGAAATCTTACCTATACTTAAACTGGTAGTGGGTGGGTTGATCATCATTGTATTGATTATCTTCGTGATAAGACCCATGTTACGTCGTCTTATCAATCCTGATGAATCGAAAGACACCGACGAGTTTGATGCAGATGAAAGTCTCGACCTGGGTGATGACACTATCAGCATGCTGAGTCAGGATTTCGACGAAGCACAGGTTGGCTTCGCGCCGGACGGCTCACTGATGCTGCCGGATCTGCATAAAGATGAAGATGTTCTTAAAGCCGTGCGTGCGCTGGTGGCCAATGAGCCGGAGCTGTCTGCACAGGTTGTTAAGGGCTGGTTGACACTGGATGATTAAGGTTCAACGTAATGCCTGATGAAATGGCTCAAAGCGAACAAAGTTACGATATCAGTAAGTTAGAAGGGGTGGAGAAAGCCGCTATCCTGTTACTGAGCTTATCGGAAGAAGATGCCGCGCAAATTTTAAAACACCTGGAGCCGAAGCAAGTGCAGAAGCTCGGTGGTGAGATGGCAAAAATCGAAGACATGACACAGCCGAAAATTACGGCGGTGCATAAGCATTTCATCGAAGAAATTCAGAATTACAGTACCATCGGATTCCAGAGCCAGGACTTCGTTAAACGGGCGCTGACTGCGGCATTAGGTGAAGATAAAGCCGCAAACCTGATTGACCAAATCCTCATGGGCAGTGGTGCTAAAGGCCTGGATTCACTCAAATGGATGGATTCCAAACAGGTTGCCAGCATCATCCGGAACGAGCACCCCCAGATCCAGACTATTGTATTGTCTTACCTTGAGCCGGAGCAAAGTGCCGAGATTTTGTCTCAGTTCCCGGAAAAAGTGCGTCTCGATTTGTTGATGCGTATTGCCAACCTGGAAGAAGTGCAGCCGGCGGCACTGCAGGAACTGAACGAGATCATGGAGAAACAGTTTGCCGGTCAGGCTGGTACTCAGGCAGCGAAAATGGGCGGCCTGAAGTCTGCTGCCGATATCATGAACTACCTCGATACCTCCATTGAAGGTCAGTTGATGGATGCTATCCGTGAGCAGGATGAGGAAATGAGCCAGCAGATCCAGGATCTGATGTTCGTCTTCGATAATCTGATTGACGTGGATGAGAGAGGTATTCAGGCCATCCTCCGCGAGGTTAATCAGGATTCACTGCTCAAAGCGATTAAAGGTGCTGACGAAGAGCTTAAAAACAAAATCACCGGTAACATGTCCAAACGTGCTGCTGAAATGCTGCTGGATGATCTCGAAGCACTGGGGCCGGTTCGCTTGTCTGAAGTGGAAACTGCGCAAAAAGAAATTCTGTCTGTTGCCAGACGTCTGGCTGACTCCGGTGAAATTATGCTGGGCGGCGGCGGTGGCGAAGAATTCCTGTGATAAGTGCTTGTGCAGTTAACGGGTGCCAGATTGTATGAGTGATAATTCAACACCAGATGACGAATTTAACGAGGCTAAATCCTGGGATTTGCCGTTTTTGTCTGACGAAAAATCAACGCAGGATTTACAACGCACAAATGCGCTGAATCGCCGCAGCGACTGGAAATATGAACCTCCGGAGCCGGAAGAAGAAGAGATCCTGCCTCCTACTGCTGAAGAAATTGAAGCCATCCGTCAGTCAGCCCATGATGAGGGCTACAACGAAGGCAAGCAGACCGGCTTTGAGGAAGGCAAAGCGCAGGGATATACCGAAGGCAAAGAGCAGGGCCATGGTGAAGGTCTGGAGGCCGGCAAAGCCGAAGGTCTGGAGGCCGCTCAGGCTGAAATAGATGCACTGGCTGCAAACTGGACATCTCTTGCAGATAATCTCACTGCGCCGTTATCGCAGGTAAATGATGATACCCGCAAACAACTGGTCAGGCTGGCTGTATCACTGGCAAGGGCAGTGATCCGCACCGAAGTGAAAACCGGTGAAGACGCTATTTTGCAGGCGCTGGCAGAAGGATTAAAAGCCCTGCCGGTGAACGAAACCCATTATCACATCACCATGCACCCCGACGACATACAACTGGTCACAGAGCATTACGGAAAAGACGTAGTGGAACAGAAAGGCTGGCAGTTTATTGAATCACCGGCAATGTCCCGTGGCGGCTGCGATATTACCACCCAACAGAATGCTGTTGATGTGTCTGTAGAGCGCCGCTGCAAAGACATACTTAACAAATTCCTCCTCGACCGGGGGCTATCAGATGACTAGTCCCTGGGGCAGTTATTTTGAAGATCTTGTCGACCAGATCCCCCAGCCTCCCGTGGTTGCCGCCGGAAAACTGGTTCGTGGTATTGGTCTCACCCTGGAAGCCGTCGGCTGTCAGCTGCCTGTTGGCAGTCAGTGTATGGTGCAGACCATTGAAGGGGAAATTGAAGCTGAAGTCGTCGGTTTCGGCGACGATATTACTTATCTTATGCCCACTGAAGCGGTGCGCGGGATTGTACCCGGCTCAAGGGTGTTGCCGTTAAACCGTGAAAGTGGTCTGGCTGTGGGTATGGGTCTGCTCGGTCGTGTGGTCGACGGTAATGGTCAGCCTCTTGATGGATTAGGACCGGTAAAAACCGACACCCGCGTGCCCACCACCAAACCACCCATCAACCCGCTGACACGCCGGCCAATCTCTGAACCTATGGATGTGGGTGTACGTGCAATTAACGCATTGAACACAGTCGGCGTAGGGCAGCGGATGGGACTCTTTGCCGGATCCGGTGTGGGTAAATCAGTGTTGCTGGGCATGATGACCCGTGGCTGTGAAGCTGATGTGGTGGTCGTGGGTCTTGTGGGAGAACGGGGCCGTGAGGTTAAAGAGTTTATCCACGATATCCTTACTGAAGAGGAACGTCAGCGCGCCGTGGTTGTGGCTGCACCGGCAGACACCTCACCGTTAATGCGCCTGAAAGGCTGTGAAACAGCCGTGACGATTGCTGAGTATTTCCGCGACCAGGGCATGAACGTATTGCTGCTGATTGATTCTCTGACCCGTTATGCCATGGCGCAACGGGAAATCGCGCTCGCCGTAGGCGAACCCCCGGCAACTAAAGGCTATCCGCCCTCTGTGTTTGCACGCTTACCGGCACTGGTTGAGCGTGCCGGTAATGGCAGTGCCGGTCAGGGCTCAATCACTGCTTTCTATACAGTTTTAACCGAAGGCGATGATTTACAGGATCCCATTGCCGATGCGGCAAGGGCTATTCTTGACGGTCACGTGGTGTTGTCACGTACGCTGGCAGACAGTGGCCACTATCCGGCAATTGATATTGAAGCGTCTATCAGCCGGGTGATGCCTATGGTGACCAGTGACGAGCATTTACAGCAGGCGCGGCGTATTCGTCAGGTGTATTCCACGTATAAGCAAAACCGCGATCTTATTTCTATCGGTGCCTATGCGAAAGGCTCTGATCCCCGTATTGATCTCGCTATCCGTGCGGAACCGGCTATTAATGCATTCCTGCAGCAAGGCATGAAAAACGTTCTGCCCTATGATGAGTGTCTGCAGGGCATGTCGGCACTGGCCGGCGGGTTAGGTAAAGGATAACGTCAATGAGTCAGCTTGCACTGGTTGCAAAATTCGAACTGGAAAAAGAGCAGAAAGCTGCGCAGCAGTTTCAGCTTGCTCAACAGCACGTTACTCAACAGCGTCAAAAACTCAGCAATTTGCAACAGTACCGTCTTGATTATGTCCGTCAAATACAGGCAACGGGCAAAGGTGGCGTGGCGGCGAAAGCTTACCATCAGCATTTGTCGTTTGTCGGTAAGCTGGATAAAGCCTGTCAGCAGCAAATGAATGTGATTTCTCAGGCATCACTGGTCGCTGAACAGCGAAAACGGGCCTGGCTTGAGCAGCAAAAGCGCCGTAAAGCGGTGGATATGCTCATCGACAAAAAAGCACAGGAAGCACAGCGTATTGAAGCCCGCCGCGAACAGCAAATGCTTGATGAATATGCCTCGCAGAAATTCTACAGAAATCAATTAACTAAATCACCATTCTAACTGCCTGTGCCGCTGTTGCGGTATGAACAAATCCGGCGGTGCTGTAATTAATTTCTTCTTTAAAGTCTGAAACCGGCGACCTGGAACAGGTTTTGCGTAGTTGTTAACGTGAAAGTAACTAACCCGCAAATACCACTGTTTTTTGACAGAAATACGGGGTTTCCGGGAAGAGGATTAAGATTATGATGCAACAAGTTGCCACTCAGCGTTCAGAAATTGCCGCTTTGCCGATAGATATCGATACATCCGCCGGTGTATCGACGTCTGACGGACAGCAACAGGCCTTTGCTGATGTGTTTAACCGCGCTGCCACACCGGCAGAGCAGGCAAGAAAATCCTCTTCTGCCAGTCAGCGTCCTGATAATACTACAGATGCCAAATCCCTGGACAATAAACGCAGTGTCTCCTCCCGTGATTCACAAACAAGCCGTGAGCCCATGGAACGGAATAAAAACCATGTGGCAGACGAACACAAAGTGACTGAATCGGCACAAACTGCGGCAAAACAATCTGCTAAAGAAAAGGCAGACGTTGAGAAAAGTAATGCATCTGAAAACGGTGACGCAAATGCCGCAGTAGCAGCAGAGGCTGAGTCAGAAACAAACGCGGAAATCGCCGCTTCTGCAGATACGCAGAGTGCCACTGACGAAGCCGGTGATGCCACAGACTGGCTGTCTTTTGTTGATGCCGTGCGGCGTCTGAACGAAGGTGAACTTAACACCGGTGCACAGGTAGAAGGTGATGTCACTCTGGCTACCAGTGTTGAAGCGTTGCCGGAGGAACTGCACCTTGACGCATTGATCAGCGGCGAAGAACTGTTTGCCGGTAATGGCAGTGATGAGCTTGAAGCGCTGATCGCCGGCTTAAAAGAGGCGCAAAAAACGCAATCCGGAACAGGTGAAAGTAATGAAATTGACGGCAGTGAGTCATTACAGGCCCTTGCTGAAGCCCTTAACGAAGCTGTGAACGCGCTGATTGCCGCACAGGAAGAGGAAAGCACTGCCGCCGGGGATGCAGAAATCTCAGATGAAGAGGCAATGAAGCTGGCTACCGCCATGATTGCCGCAATGAATAAGGCGTCAGGCAAAGATGTGAACAAAGCGGCCTCAGAGAATGCTGAAAATGCCGGATTGACTGAAAGTGAACTGGAAGCAGAAGCTGCCTTGCTGGTTTCTCTGATGAAAGCAGAAATGAGCGGCGAATCCGGTGCGGATAATCAACAAAGCGGGAAAGAACAGCAAACACTGAACAACAGTGCATCTGCGAATGCTGAAGCGGGCATTGTCGCACAAAGTGCAGCCGGCGAGTTTGCCAAAATACTGGCGTCATCATCAGAAGAATCACAGACACTGGTGACAGACAACCTGGCTGATAAGGTGGTGGCACTGTTGCCCGATAACGCCAGTGAAGGTCAGAAAGCAGAAGTAAAACAAGGCGTCATCGACGCTGTTAAGCAGTTTCAGGCTCAGTTGCAAAGCGGCAGCGAACAACAATCAGCGCTGGAAGCGATGATCGCCGGTGCCATTGAAGAAGCGGGCGTTGCGCCGGTGGAGAATCTTGAGGTCATGCTGCAAACTGAAATGAGACAACTCACTGCCATTACGGGGACCGCTTCGCAACTGGCGCAGGGCACCACAGTGACAGCTCTGGCATCACTTCATTCGGGCTCAGATACTACCGTAGCGGATATTCAGCAGGCCCGCACAGAACGCTCAGCCGCTCAACAGGCCGCTGATGCAGACAAGCCGGTGAATATTCATCAACCAGAAGGTCAGCAGCAACTGGCTGAGAAGGTACGCTGGATGGTCAATGCCAGAAATTCCATGGCGGAAATCCGCCTCGATCCGCCGGAATTGGGTAGCATGCAGGTGCGGGTAAATGTATCCGGTGACGCCGCGACGGTAAACTTTGTCGTACAGTCAGCGCAGGCCAGAGATGCTCTGGCTCAGGCCGAGCCGCGCCTGCGTGAAATGCTGGCAGAGCAGGGAATTAATCTGGGTGAATCTTTTGTCAGTCAGCAACAACAGGGGGGCAACGGTGAAGGTGGTGAAGGCAGTCAGCAGGGGGGCGGAAATGGCCAGCTTGCACAGGAAGCCGGCGAAGACACACAAGTAACAGAACAATCGCTTACCCGCCAGGCACAGGGCGGAATTGATGACTATGCTTAACCATGAGCAGACATACGCAATGCTTATTGCCAATTGTCTGTAATTCACCATAATACTCGCCAAAATGGTTAACGGGGAAAGCGCAATGGCTGATGAAGAGTTACAAATCGAAGAAGAAGGTGGCGGCAAGAAAAGTAAGATGATGTTGATCATCATTATTGCTGTGGTATTGATTGGTGGCGGTGCCGGCGCTTATTTCTTTCTGTTTGCCGGTGGTGATGAGCCCGCAGCAGAAGCATTAGCTGAAGGCGAAGAAGGCGCAGCCGCCGAAGGTGAAGGCGAAGAAGGCGCAGCCGCCGAAGGTGAAGGCGAAGCACCGGAAGCTGCTCCGGCATCAGGTTCAGCGGAAGTGGGAACTGCCTTATATGTTGCATTACCACAACCCTTATTGTTCCATATTCCGGGCAGTGGCCGTGAGCGTACGGTACAGATTAAAATTCAGTTACTGGTCAGGGGCACTGATAATGAAGAAACTGCGAAAGTGAATATTCCGCTTATTCAGGGGCGTTTATTGCAAGTCTTCAGCAGCAGTAATGCCGATGATCTGGTCACAGAAGCGGGCAAAATCGAATTGCGGGAAAAAGCCCTTGAAGAAGTACAGTCGGCCATGAAGGAATATACAGGGTCAGAAGTGGTTGAACAGGTATTGTTCACAGGTTTCGTGATGCAATAACGGGTTATCACAGTGAGCGATTTATTATCACAAGACGAAATTGACGCGCTTTTACACGGTGTCGATGATGTCGAAGAAGAAGAGGTATCGGACGCACCCTCCGACAGATCTGCGCTGGAATATGATTTCTCCTCGCAGGACCGGATTGTACGTGGCCGTATGCCAACGCTGGAAATTGTTAACGAGCGTTTTGCCCGGCATTTGCGGGTGAGCTTGTTTAACATGATGCGACGGTCTGCCGAAGTCTCTATCAACGGCATCCAGATGATCAAATTCGGCGAGTACATTCACACGCTGTTTGTACCCACGAGTCTGAACATGGTGCGCTTCCGTCCGTTGAAAGGAACGGGGCTCATCACCATGGAAGCCCGGCTGGTGTTTATTCTGGTGGATAACTTCTTCGGTGGTGATGGCCGCTATCATGCGAAAATCGAAGGACGTGAATTTACGCCTACTGAACGGCGTATTATTCAGATGTTGCTGAAAATTATTTTCGAAGACTACAAAGAAGCCTGGGCGCCGGTCATGGATGTTTCTTTTGAGTATCTGGATTCTGAAGTTAACCCGGCCATGGCTAATATTGTCAGCCCCACGGAAGTGGTAGTTATCAGTTCCTTCCACATAGAACTGGACGGTGGCGGTGGTGATTTTCACGTGTCGTTGCCCTATTCCATGTTGGAACCTATTCGTGAATTACTCGATGCGGGTGTGCAATCTGATAAAGAAGACACCGATTTACGCTGGAGTAAGGCACTGCGTGACGAAATTCTTGACGTAAAAGTGGCATTAACCACGCATATGCTGGATGTGGACGTGCCGCTGCGTCAAATTATGGAATTTAAAGCCGGGGATATCATTCCGGTGGAAATGCCGGAGCACATTACTGTGCTGATTGAAGATCTCCCCACGTTCCGGGCTAAGCTCGGACGCTCCAGAGATGCGCTGGCACTGAAAATTTCCGATAAGATCCCGCGTCCGACGTCGGTGAAATCGGAACTGCAATTATTAACCCGCGGCGGGCGCGTTATTGATAACGACGCTGAGCTGCAAGTACTTGAAGAAGATCTGTAGTGACGATCTTAGTAAGAGGGCAAAGTCATGAGTGATAATGACGGAATGGACGACTGGGCCGCAGCCATGGCCGAGCAGGCTGATGCTGAAGCTGGCGAAGGTGAAGGTGGTGATGACGTTCAGGTTGCTGAGTTAGATGAGCTGACCGATGATGCGCCGATTACTCAGGAAGAGAAAAAGAAACTCGATACCATTTTAGATATTCCTGTGACCATTTCTATGGAAGTGGGACGCAGCCAGATAAGCATCCGTAACCTGCTACAATTGAACCAGGGTTCCGTGGTCGAGCTGGACCGGGTGGCCGGTGAACCACTGGATGTTCTGGTAAATGGCACGTTGATTGCTCATGGAGAGGTAGTAGTGGTCAACGATAAGTTTGGTATTCGGTTAACGGATGTTATCAGTCAAATCGAGAGAATCAAAAAGCTTCGCTAAAACGCTTTCTAAAACAGGGGGTTGCATTCTGCTGCCCCTGTTATTTAGCCATCAGGTCTGTGCTCAAAGCACCCAGTCAATAACTAATCCCACGTCTGTACTGTCAATTTTTCTATCATTGCTGGTGGTTGTCGGCATTATATTTTCCCTCGCCTGGCTTATGCGCCGGTTTAATGTCACTCATGCTGCGAACGGGCAGATGAAAGTGGTTGCCAGCATGATGGCCGGTGCCAAAGAGCGCATTATGGTTATTCAGGTGGGTGACGAGCAGCATCTCATCGGCGTGACTGCTCACAACATCAATCATCTCAGTAAACTGGAAACGCCATTAGCACCTGCCGGAAACGGACAGGAGAGTAACGGTGCCGATTTTCGTCAGAAACTGGTTAAAGCTATGGCTGGCGCCATGAATCCGGCAGTGAAAGGAGAGGGCAATGATAAACAATAAATGGTTGTGCCGTTTTCTGACACTCTGTCCGCTATTATTTCTTCTGGCTCTGCCTGCCAGTGCCCAGCAGGGGATTTCTGCTGTCACTGTGACCACCAATGCGGACGGCACGCAGGATTATTCAATGACGTTGCAGGCATTGTTCATCATGTCTGCGCTGAGCCTTATTCCTGCGTTTATTATGATGATGACGTCATTCACCCGTATTATCGTAGTGTTATCCATTCTCCGTCAGGCCATTGGCCTGCAACAGTCTCCTTCCAATCAAATCCTTATCGGCGTGAGCCTGTTTCTGTCTATGTTTATCATGACGCCGGTGTTTGAGGAGGTAAATGAGCGCGCCCTGCAACCTTATCTGAACGAGGAAATGACCTCCCGCCAGGCGCTGGAAGAAGCAGCAGAACCCATGCGGGCGTTTATGTTGTCACAAACCCGGGTGAAAGATCTGGAAACCTTTGTCCGTATTGCCGGCGATGAAGATAAGTATGATGAGCCTGCAGATGTGCCGCTGACCATTCTGATCCCATCATTCGTGACCAGCGAGCTGAAAACCGCATTTCAAATTGGCTTCATGTTGTTTATTCCGTTCCTCATTATTGACCTGGTCGTGGCCTCCATTTTGATGGCGATGGGTATGATGATGCTGTCGCCGATGATTGTGTCACTGCCCTTTAAATTAATGCTGTTTGTGCTGGTGGATGGCTGGAACTTGATATTCGGCACCCTGGCAACCAGTTTCGGCATGGGCGTGTAGGAGACAACACATGACACCTGAAGTCTTTGTTCAAATTCTCCGTGAATCCATGTTTATGGTTATCCTGCTGGTGTCAGCGGTGATTGTGCCCAGCATGATTGTGGGTCTGATTGTGGCAGTATTTCAGGCGGCCACGTCAATCAACGAACAGACAATGAGTTTCCTGCCCAGGCTTATCGTGACCTTGCTGGCACTGGCGTGGGGAGGTAACTGGCTGGTGGAGCAACTGATGGACTTTACCTTTCATATGGTCAATCAAATCCCTCAGGTCGTCGGGTAAAGGTTACGTTCCGTGAACGTGGATTTATCTACCATTAATCAGTTTCTGGCTGATATGTTGCTGCCGTTTATGCGCATCAGCGGCATGTTTGCAGCCATGATTGGATTAAGTGCCAAATCTATCCCCCAGTCGGTGAGAGCCCTGCTGGCTATCTTTCTGACTCTGGTGATTATGCCGGTCGTTAAACCGGTACCCGTGGACGATTTGGTCGGCGTAGGATCTTTTCTGATGGTTATTCAGCAGTTGCTGATTGGAATCGCCATCGGGTTTATTTCTATGATGGTCCTGAACACCTTTGTTCTGGCAGGTCAGATCATCGCCATGCAAACCGGTCTGGGGTTCGCCTCCATTGTCGACCCGGTAAACGGAATTAACGTGCCGGCAGTCGGTCAGTTTTATCTGATCCTGGCGACGTTACTTTTCTGGACCGTTGACGGCCATCTGGCCATGATCCAGATGATTGTTATCAGCTTTGATGCGTTTCCCATCGGCGAAGCCTGGTGGACAGCAGATCAGTTCCGCGATATCGCAGAATGGGGCGGCTGGATGTTTGTGTCTGCGATTACGTTATCGCTGGCGCCTATCGTGTCACTGCTGATCGTGAACCTTGCGTTCGGGGTGATGACCAAAGCATCGCCACAGTTAAATATTTTCAGCATTGGTTTTTCCATTGCACAAATCATGGGGTTAATCATTATCTGGATTACCCTCGATAACTTTACGTCCCACTTTGCCACCCAGTGGCAACGTGCTCAGCAATTCATGTGCGAGTTGCTGATGATCTGTCCCGTGTGAGGTAGACGATGGCTGACGAACAGGAAAAAACAGAAGACCCCACGGGGAAAAAACTCGACGACGCACGAAAAAAAGGCCAGCTTGCCCGGTCCAGAGAGTTATCTACGACACTGGTTCTGGTGGTCAGTGGTGTCATGTTTCTTGTCATGGGAGGCACCATCGCACAGGCTATTTTCGGCATGATGAAGAACATGTTCCAACTTTCCCGTGATCAAACCTATGACGCAACTCACATGTTTGGGGCCTGGGTTTATGGTTTTTCTGCGGTGGCAGCGCCTGTTTTACTATACATGGTCGTTGCGATGGCCGCCGGTATATACGGCTCTATTGCGCTGGGCGGATACAATTTCACCTGGGAATCGGCGTCGCCGAAAATGAATAAACTGAATCCGCTAAACGGTTTTAAGCGCATGTTCGGTATTAATGGCCTGGTGGAACTGCTCAAGTCCATTGCCAAGTTCTTTGTTATCGGTGCCATGGCGCTGGTGTCGTTAATGTACTTTCAGGATGAAGCACTGCATCTTGACCTTGGGTTGTACCCGAATAATTTGTTCCATGCACTGAATATGCTCGAATGGGCGTTTTTCCTGCTGACACTGGGCATGATCCCCATCGCTATTTTTGATGTGCCGTACCAGCTGTACAAGCACAACAAAGAAATGAAAATGTCCAAGCAGGAGGTGAAAGACGAACGTAAAAATGCCGAGGGTGATCCTCAGGTGAAAGGACGTATTCGTCGCCTGCAATATCAGGCAGCAGCCCGCCGGATGATGCAGGAAGTACCGAAAGCGGATGTGGTTGTGACTAACCCGACGCACTATTCCGTGGCACTTAAATACGATGATAATGGCGGCAGAGCGCCTGTGGTGGTGGCAAAAGGAATTGATGAACTGGCCATGCACATCCGTAAAATTGCCGGTGCCCATGAAGTGCCTGTTGTGCCGTCACCCATGCTGGCAAGGGCTATTTATTATTCCACTGAAGTTGAGCACGAAATTCCCCATAAATTGTTCATGGCGGTGGCACAGGTACTGGCGTATGTGTATCAGTTGCGGGCGTTTAAAGCCGGTAAGGGCAAACGGCCTAAGCCACTTAAGAAAGACTTGCCCATCCCACCTGAACTCAGACGGTAAACCCGTCAGTACTTTTATCCACAACAATGATGGCGTCGCGGCCTGTTTCTTTGGCCTGATATAATGCTTTGTCGATGGCTTCCAGTTCTGCGGCCATCGTATCAGGTCCTGTAACGTATCCTATCCCGCCGGATACCGTAAGCGGGCCCAATGCATAGGGAAGGGCATTTCCGGCCGTTTTCAGGGCAGCTCTGAATTTGTCTGTAGCAGCTTTTGCCTCTGTAATATCCGCATCAGGAAATATAAGTAAAAATTCTTCACCGCCTATTCTGCCTGTAATATCGGTTTTTCTGAAATTGTCTCTGACCAGAGCACCAAAGGTGCGTAATACTTCATCGCCGGCAGCGTGACCAAAATTATCATTTACCTGTTTGAATAAATCGATATCGAGCAGGGCGACAGCTAGTTTTTTGCCGCAGGCCCCGGCAATGTCAGCCTGTTCTTCCAGTAATTTAAAGGTATGCTGGCGGTTTAGCAGAGATGTCAGGCTGTCAGTCATCGCAATCTGTTCCAGTTTATGCTGATACCTGGCGCGCTTTTTCTGCAAAATAACCAGTGCCACGCACAGACTGAAAAGTAAAACGAGCGCTGATATCATAAAGAAGCCCCGCTGGCGCTCTGTTTTTATCCGCAATTCCTGAGCTTTTGTCATCGCTTTGAGGGCGGCATTTTCCTGACTTTTCTTATCAACGTCGAAAAGAGTCTGCAGTTTGAACAACTTTTCAGCACTGATTTCATTCAGGCGTTTTACTTGTTTATTGCGTGCGTCTTCCAGGGTTTGATAGGCCTCGCCGTAGTTGCCTAATGCCGCCTGAATTCTTGATTCCAGTATCCGTGACTCAATCATTTCTTTAGGCGTAGCTGATGCAGAAATCGTTTCTGCGCGGGCCAGTGTGTCCAGTGCGGTGCCGAAGTTGCCGGTATGATAATGGGCGTTTGATAAGCCCCGTAAAATGTCCCCGTAATACTGTTCAGATGGCAGTATTTCCTGAATCGCTGTTAAGTGTTGGTAAATTGCCAGCGCCTCTGTAAAGGCTTTCTTTTTCATTAACCTGTCAGCGTCAAGAAGTTGTAATTCCACCTGCGCATTTTTGTCTGCCAGTTCCCGGGCAATGGTCATTGCTTCGTCGAAATAACGCTGCCCTGCAATTTCGTCGCCCGTAGCAAAGTGAGAAAGAGCAAGCTTATGTAACAGGTTTTGCTGATTGACCCGGTTGTTTCTGGTGACGGCAAATTCCAGCGCCTCCTGCAAATAGGGAAGGGCATTGTCGTACTGTTCAGCCTGCTGAAACACCGATGCAATAAGACCAGCTATGTGAGCAGGCAGGATTTGAGTCGCGTTCTCCGATGCAATTCTGTGGGCAATGATCAGTTTTGTCAGCGCGGCCTCACGATTTTGTAGTGATTGCTGAATTAATCCTTCCGTTATTAATGCACCGATGTACAGCTGGGTGACAGTATGCTGCTGTGCCCACTCACTGACGACAGCGACATAATGCAGCGCCAGCACCTGGCGCTCTGTTTTTTCGTAAAGTTGCGATTTTTGCAACAGTAAACGGTGATAGAGCAACGGTTCGCCTACTTGATCTACATTTTCAAGCCCCTGTTCCAGAAGAGACTCTGAGCGGCTGAAATCACCCAGTTTCATGTAAAAGTACGACAGCAGATATTGAATGGTGGCAGGCGTATAGTCGGGCAGGACATCATCAAGCATCTCCTCCAGACCAAGTACGGTTTCCTGCGGGTGCTGATGAAAAGACTTAATGACGTGGATAACCGCATCATCGGGCGCAGATACCTGTGCCGGTGCCGCAAAGGTGCAATAAGACATAAATATCAGGCCTGTCGCGGCGACAACAGGAATAATATTGTTCTTAAATGCAATACGTCGCTGTTTTAACGGGTATTCCGGCACTTGTTGTCCTGAGCATGTCTCATCCGGTTTAACTATAGTTCAAAAAACACCGCCGGGCGCACGCAGGCAAACATTTTCAAACTGGCACATTAGTTGAACTGACACTGACAGACACGAAGTAAGCGTCAATTTTCTGTTAGCGAGAGCAAATTTTATGCAGCTATCCGGCTATCTGCAGCGGTTCGACAAAAACCAGATTCAAAATATCACCAGTGGTCTGGGGGCGCCTGTCGTTTTGCTGGCGATCATGGGCATGGTTATTTTGCCCATGCCGCCCTTTCTGCTCGATGTTCTTTTCAGTTTTAACATCGCCCTCAGTCTGGTCATTATTCTTGTGGCTGTATTTACCCAAAAACCGGTGGATTTCGGTATATTTCCCCTGGTTTTGCTGATTGCTACGGTGTTGCGGCTGGCATTGAATGTTGCCTCGACGCGGGTCGTTTTGCTGTATGGTCATGAAGGCGGCGATGCTGCGGGGAAGGTAATCGAAGCCTTCGGAGCCGTGGTTATTGGTGGTAACTATGCGGTGGGTGTGGTGGTATTCGCCATCCTGCTCATTATCAACTTCAAAGTAGTGACAGCCGGTGCCGGCCGTATATCTGAAGTCAGCGCCAGATTTACACTTGATGCCATGCCCGGTAAGCAAATGGCCATTGATGCCGATTTGAATGCCGGCTATATCGATCAGGATGAAGCCCGCAAGCGCCGGGAAGAAATCACCGCAGAAGCAGACTTCTACGGCTCGATGGACGGTGCATCAAAATTCGTTAAAGGTGACGCGGTAGCCGGTTTGTTCATCATGATGATTAATATCGTCGGTGGCTTATTTATCGGCATGATTCAGCATGACTTGTCGTTTGGAAATGCGCTGGAAGTTTACACTATTCTGACAATCGGTGACGGTCTGGTTGCCCAGATCCCATCCCTGTTGTTGTCGGTGGCAACGGCAATTATCGTCACCCGTGAAAACGAAACCCAGGAAATGGGTAAGGAAATCCGGACACAGCTGGGTAATCAGCAGGCTCTGTATATTGCCGCAGCGGTGCTGTTTGTCATGGGGATTGTGCCCGGCATGCCCCACGTGGCCTTTCTGGGTTTCTCTGCTATTGCTGCCGGTTATGCATACTGGCAGGGTGTGCAGGCGAAGAAAGCGGCAGAAAAACCGGCTGTGCCGGCCAAAATGGAAGGTGGTGCTGACCAGCCTGCTCCGGAAATTAAAGAGCTGGGTTGGGATGACGTACAGCAAGTTGACACTATCGGCCTTGAAGTTGGTTACCGGCTCATTCCGCTGGTGGATAAATCACAGGGCGGCGAATTGCTTACACGTATAAAAGGTGTGCGGAAGAAACTGTCTCAGGAACTGGGCTTTCTGGTTCCGCCGGTGCACATCCGCGATAATCTGGATCTCGACCCCAATGCCTACACGATCTCCATGCTGGGTGTGACCATCGGAGATGCGCAAATCAGTCATGATGAAGAGCTGGCGATTAACCCCGGGCAGGTGTTCGGTAAGCTGGAAGGACGGGCGACTAAAGACCCCGCTTTCGGACTGGATGCCGTGTGGATACGGCCGAATCAGCGGGAGCATGCGCAAACCCTTGGTTACACAGTAGTGGATGCGGCCACCGTGGTAGCGACACATCTCAGTCAGTTACTCAGCAACAATGCTTACCAGTTACTCGGTCATGAAGAAGTACAACAACTTCTCGATATGCTGGCGAAATCCAGTCCTAAGCTGGTGGAAGGGCTGGTACCGGATATTTTGCAGCTGAGCACCGTTGTAAAAGTACTGCAAACCTTATTGTTCGAAGGCGTTCCCATCCGCGATATGCGTACTATCGTTCAGACCTTATCGGAATACGGACCCCGCAGTCAGGATCCGGATGTGCTGGTATCTGCAGTGCGTATTGCGCTGAAGCGTTTGATTGTGCAGGAAATCAGTCAGGGAGCGAAAGAAGTGCCTGTCATAACTCTGGCACCAGAGTTGGAACAGATGTTGCACCAGTCACTTCAGGCAGGAGGAGAGGACGGCGCCGGCATCGAACCGGGACTGGCAGACCGGCTCCAGCAATCCCTGCAACAGGCCGCACAACAACAAGAACTGAATGGCGAGCCTGCGGTACTGTTGACGTCAGGCATGTTAAGACCTGTGCTGTCACGCTTCCTGAAGTATTCGGTAGCTGGCCTGCATGTGTTGTCTTATCAGGAAATCCCTGATGACAAACAAATCAAAATTGTCAGCTCTGTGGGTCAATAATCTGACGCCGGGTGAGTGAAGAGGTTGAGATGAAAATCAGACGGTTTTTTGGCAAAGATATGCGGGAAGCATTAAGCCAGGTAAAAGCAGAATTGGGCAGTGACGCCGTAATCATGTCGAATCGCAAAGTGGCAGACGGTATTGAGCTGGTCGCCGCTTACGATAAAGAGCCGGAAGCAAAAATAAAACTCAACACCCGCCATGACGCAGGTAAAACAGCTGCACAAAAGGCGACGCCAAGCCTCAGCGAAATTATCGGTGACGATGGTCCGGATACCTTACGGGCGTTACTTGAAAAGCAGGCTGCAGAAAAAGCTGCGGCTGCCGGAAGTGACCGTCAGAATCCTGCAGTTTCTCCTGCACCACAAACATCGTCTGCATTTGCCGCAGATACCCGTGGGGTCAACCCACAACCCGCTGCATCTCATGACGAAGAGGCGTTTTCATTTGCTGATGTATTTTCTGCAAAAGAACAAAGGCCTGCACCGGTATCTCAAATGAATCCCGATTTTAAAGCGGCGGAAAGTCAGCAGTCTGCCGGTGCCCCTGCCAGTGAGCTGGATGCGATAAAAGAGGAGCTGGCCTCTCTTCGCAGCGTTTTACAATATCAGGTCGCAGACTTGATGGATGCCAAAAAGCAGCGTCAGCGCCCTGTACACAGTTATCTGACCCAGTGTTTAACCGGTATGGGGCTGAGCGCTTCACTGGCTGAGCAACTGGTGCATTACACCCCGTCTCAATACACCGAGCGGGAAGCATGGATTTACCTTCTCAACCTTTTGGCTAATCGCCTTAATGTTTCCGGTAATGATATCCTGACCCAAACCGGTGTGGTTGCTCTTGTTGGTCCAACGGGAACAGGCAAAACCACGACTGTTGCTAAATTAGCAGCACGCTATGCGCAAAAATACGGTGCTGATCAGGTGGCTATGATCACTATCGATACCTACCGTATTGCCGCTTATGAACAGCTGGCAACGTATGGCAAAATTATTGGCTGTACTACAAGGAAGGCGCAAAGCAGTGAAGAATTAGCCGAACTTCTCTTCCAGTTACGCCATAAGCGTCTAATATTAATAGACACGGCTGGTTTCAGTCAGCGCGACAGTCGTTTAATTAAGCAACTTGGTCAATTTAATCACGGACAAATGCAACCTGTCCGTAAATACCTGGTTGCGCAGGCAAATACCCAATATCCTGCATTGCAACGCATCATTGAAGCGTATAATTCCGTTAAGCTTGACGGATGTATCTTCACGAAAGTTGATGAATGCTACAGTTTGGGTGAGGTTTTAAGTGTTGCTGTTGAACAGCAATTGCCAGTTAGTTATGTGACCGACGGGCAGCAGGTACCTGAAGATATTAAAGTTGCTGATGCAAAATCTCTCGTATCTGCCGCTGCAAAGCTTTATAAAAAGTACGGTTTGAATCATACTAAGCGTAATCATGAAGTTAATTCAGTTCAGGCAGTATGATCGAAGATCAAGCGAGTAGCTTACGAAAGATGAATCAATCACGCCTCATAAAGGTTATTGCCGTTACCGGCGGCAAAGGTGGTGTTGGTAAAACCAACATTACATTAAACACGGCGATTGCTATGGCCAAGCAAGGTAAGCGGGTCATGGTACTCGATGCCGATTTAGGATTAGCGAACGTTGACGTCATGCTGGGTCTGCGTGTTGAGAAGAACCTTTCTCACGTATTATCCGGTGAATGCACACTTGATGATGTTTTGGTAACCGGACCTCACGGTATTAAAATCGCTCCGGCGACTTCAGGTACTCAGGCAATGACTGAGTTATCGCCCACAGAACATGCCGGATTAATCCGTGCTTTCAGTGAGTTGCGGTCGCAGATTGACGTGCTGATTGTAGATACCGCTGCCGGTATTTCCGATATGGTACTGAGTTTCTCCCGTGCCTCGCAGGACATCATGGTCGTGGTTTGTGACGAACCGACTTCTCTGACCGATGCCTATGCACTGATTAAAATATTGAACCGTGAGCACGGCGTGTTCCGTTTCAAAATAGTGGCAAACATGGTTCGGGACATTCGTGAAGGGCAGGAATTATTCAGTAAATTATCAAAAGTGACAGGCAGATTCCTGGATGTGGCACTAGAATTGGTGGCAACTGTACCTTTCGACGAAAATATTCGTCGGGCAGTCAGAAAGCAAACCGCTATTGTGGATGCATTTCCCGGTTCTCCTGCGGCCGTCGCGATTAGTCAGTTAGCCACCAAAGCGCTTAACTGGCCGGTACCGGCTCAGCCGGGTGGTCACCTGGAATTTTTCATTGAACAACTGGTGACGAAGCAAGCAGTAGGAAGCCAACGTTGAATAGTAAAGCGGCAGCTTACCAGCAGCAGACCGACAAGTCGCAGCTGGTCGAGCGCCATGCATCCCTTGTAAAACGTATTGCCCATCACCTGATGGCGCGTTTGCCTGCCAGTGTGCTGGTGGATGACCTGATTCAGGCAGGGATGATCGGATTGCTGGAAGCAGCCAGAAATTTCGACGGCTCGAAAGGGGCCAGTTTCGAAACCTTCGCAGGTATCCGTATTCGTGGTGCTATGCTGGATGAAATCCGTAAGGGCGACTGGACACCCCGTTCAGTGCATAAAAATAGCCGTGCTATTACGGAAGCCATAACACAAGTTGAAAGAGAAACTGGCAGAGACGCGCGTGATACAGAAATTGCTGCTAAGCTAAATGTCAGTATTAATGATTATCATCAAATGCTTAACGAGGTGAATGCCGGTAAACTTGTCGGTATTGAAGACCTGGGTGTATCAGAAGATGTAATCAGCACAGAACAGAATAAAGGTAATGATTCACCCCTCGAAGATTTAATGCAGGGGGCGTTTCAAAAGGCGTTGGCGCATGCCATCACAACATTACCTGAACGGGAAGCAATTGTACTGTCCCTGTACTATGATGAAGAACTGAATTTACGTGAAATCGGTGAAGTTCTTGAAGTCAGTGAGTCAAGGGTCAGCCAGATTCATAGCCAGGCCATGTTAAAACTAAAAGCTCGAATGCAATCATGGCAGGCAGAAGAATAAAACATACTAATATTAATAACGATTGATAATCCTCACCGGAGGCTATTTTGGACAAGAGTATGAAAATTCTTGTAGTAGACGACTTCTCTACTATGAGACGAATCATAAAGAACCTGCTTAAAGATCTTGGATTTTCCAATATTCAGGAAGCTGACGATGGAAGTACGGCCCTCCCCATGCTCCAGCAAGGCGACTTTGAATTTGTCGTGACCGACTGGAACATGCCAGGTATGCAGGGTATCGACCTGTTACGCGCTATTCGTGCAGACGACAAACTCAAGCACTTGCCAGTATTGATGGTGACAGCTGAAGCGAAAAAAGAGCAAATCGTTGCTGCAGCACAGGCAGGTGTAAACGGATATGTTGTGAAGCCTTTCACAGCCGCTACACTTAAGGAAAAACTCGACAAGATTTTTGAGCGTTTAGGTTGATCCAGCCGCTCCCGCCAGAGAAGAGGATTACTGGATGTCTCCTACTAAAAAAGTCCCTATTTCGCTCGAAGAAGCAAAACAGCTGGTAGCATATCTTGAGCAGGGCGATGACGATTCCGCCAACGCCCTGCTTGAGGCCGTATCTGCCAAAGAGTCTGTCGAACTTTTTGCTGAAGTTGGCAAACTTACCCGTCAACTTCATGACGCCCTCAACACCTTCCAGTTAGACGAGCGAATTGCTGGTCTGGCTAATGACGATATTCCTGATGCGCAAACGCGTCTCACCTACGTAATTGAAGAAACTGAAAAAGCGGCTAATACTACAATGGACGCTGTAGAGTCCTGTATGCCCATTGCTGAATCTTTATCAGACCGGATCACAGCTATTGAGCCTGAATGGCAAAAGCTTATGACCCGTCAGATTGAGCTCGGTGAATTCAAGAGTTTATGTATGGATATCGACGCCCTGTTTAAGGACATGTCGAAAGATTCTTCTAAACTTAACAGCCTTTTGACCGAAGTATTAATGGCACAGGGTTATCAGGATTTGACAGGCCAGGTTATTCGCAGAGTGATTGATCTGGTGAAAGAAGTCGAAGACAGCCTTGTGAATATGCTGACCGTGTTCGGTGAACGGGATGCACCTGTTAAAGCACAGAGCACCACGAATAAACCGGACGCTGTTGAAGCGGAAGGGCCAATCATGAACGCTGAGAAGCGGGATGACGTAGTACAAGGCCAGGATGACGTGGATGATCTCCTGTCGAGCCTTGGTTTTTAGGGGAGCGAATGAATGTCGTTTGATGTTGATGAGGATATATTACAGGACTTTCTGGTCGAAGCCGGAGAAATCCTGGAACAATTACAGGAACAGTTAGTTGACCTGGAGAATAATCCGGAAGACGCTGACCTCCTCAACGCGATTTTCCGTGGATATCACACGGTAAAAGGTGGCGCAGGTTTCTTATCTCTGACTGAACTGGTTGAGATTTGTCACGGCGCAGAAAACGTCTTTGACGTAATGCGTAATGGCCAGCGTACACTGACGCCGGAATTAATGGATGTCATTCTGCAAGCGACAGACGTCGTAGTGGAAATGTTTGAGCGGGTAAAAGCCCGTGAGCCACTCGAAGCCGCTGATTCAAATCTTGTTGATGTTCTGCATAAGTTGAGCAAGCCAGAAGCCCCCGGCGAAAATATTTTTGGCGGGGAAACGGCAGCACCGGCAGAAGAAGTGCCGGTAGCAGAAGAGCCTGAGCTGATTGTTGAAGAGGTACCGGTTGCACCGGAAGCCACCGCTGTTGCAGAGCCTGCCGGTGATAACAGCATTGAAGATATCAGCGAAGATGAATTTGAAGCATTACTGGACCAGCTACATGGTTCCGGTGCGCCCGGCAGACCGTCGGCAGATGCACCTGCAAAGCCAGCTGCACCTGCGCCCGCTCCGGCAGCAGCCGCAGGCGGAGATGGTGAAGATATCACCGATGATGAATTTGAGGCTCTGTTAGACGAGCTTCACGGTAAAGGACAGTTTGGTGGCGATGCCGCACCTGCCGCTACACCGGCGGCCGCAGCACCGGCAGCGGAACAGGCTGCAGCCGGTTCTGACGGTGACGAAATCACCGATGACGAATTTGAAGCTTTGCTAGACCAGTTACACGGTAAAGGTCAGGGACCCGGCATTGCCGGTGGTGTTGAAGTTGACACTCAGGCAACTAAAGCCGTTCAGGCTGCCAAAGCGGAACAGTCTAAACCTGCAGAGCCTGCCAAGCCGGCTCAACCTGCTAAAGCTGCTGCACCTGCTCCGGCCGCAAAAGCGGCTCCGGCTGCGCCAGCCGCACCCGCTGCCCCTTCCAAGCCCGCAGCACCTGCTGCAAAAGCTGCACCTAAGAAAGAAGAAAAAGCCCCGCAGGCAGAAACTACTGTTCGGGTAGACACCAAACGCCTTGACCAGATTATGAATATGGTCGGTGAGTTGGTGCTGGTTCGTAACCGCTTGTTAAGCCTTGGTATCAATACCAATGACGAAGATATGTCGAAGGCTATCGCTAACCTGGATGTGGTGACCGGTGATCTTCAGGGCGCGGTAATGAAAACCCGCATGCAGCCCATTAAGAAAGTCTTCGGTCGTTTCCCCAGGGTTGTCCGCGACCTTGCCCGTAGCCTGAAAAAAGAAATTACCCTTGAGCTTGAAGGGGAAGAAACGGATCTGGATAAAAACCTGGTTGAGGCGCTGGCCGATCCCCTGGTTCACCTGGTGCGTAACTCCGTCGACCATGGAATTGAAATGCCGGATGATCGTGCCAATGCGGGAAAACCGCGCATGGGTACAGTGAAACTGGCAGCATCACAGGAAGGCGATCATATCCTGCTTACTATCACCGATGATGGTAAAGGGATGGATCCGGAAAAGCTGAAAGAAATCGCTATCAGTCGTGGCGTGCTTGATGCTGATGCCGCCGCCCGTATGTCTGATGTGGAAGCGTTTAATCTGATATTCGCGCCGGGCTTCTCTACCAAGACAGAGATCAGTGATATCTCCGGTCGTGGTGTGGGCATGGACGTGGTTAAAACTAAAATCAACCAGCTGAATGGTACCGTAAACATTGATTCTCATCTGGGTAAAGGCACCCGGTTAGAAATCAAAGTACCGTTAACACTGGCAATCCTGCCAACTCTGATGATTGTTGTCGGTCAGCAAACCTTTGCATTGCCATTGGGCGCTGTTAACGAAATTATCAACATGGACATCAAGAAAACCAATACGGTAGATGGTCAGTTGACGATGATCGTCCGCTCTAAGGCTATCCCGTTATTCTTCCTTGGTGAATGGCTTATCCGCGGCCCGAAAAATATCGAGAAAGAAAAAGGCCATGTTGTTGTAGTGCAAATAGGTACACAGCAGGTGGGCTTCGTGGTGGATGCATTGATTGGTCAGGAAGAAGTGGTGATCAAGCCACTGGATGCCTTGTTACAAGGTACACCGGGTATGGCTGGTGCAACCATTACATCGGATGGCGGAATCGCGTTAATTCTTGATATCCCGAGTCTGCTTAAGCGATATGCGCGCAGGTCATAGTCGCAATTAAAGGAACATCATTACTATGGCTTTTAAAGTCCTTGTTGTGGACGATTCGACGTTTTATCGTCGTCGTGTACGCGAAATTCTGGATGAGGACAGAGAACTCGAGGTTGTTGGCGAAGCCAAAAACGGTGAAGAAGCACTGGATATGCTGATGAAGTTGTCACCCGATGTGGTGACAATGGATGTGGAAATGCCGGTTATGGACGGTATTTCCGCTGTAAAAGCGATCATGCAGAAACGCCCTGTACCTATTCTCATGTTTTCATCTCTGACTCATGAAGGTGCTCAGGCAACGCTTGACGCGCTGGAAGCCGGTGCGCTGGATTTTCTGCCAAAGAAATTTGAGGAAATATCTAAAGAGCGTAAAGAGGCCGTGGGCTTACTGCGGACTAAAGTGCGTTTACTGGCCCGGCGTGGTGTCGGCATACGCCGGCCTGTGATTTCACGCAGAGAGCCAGCGGCAAAGCCCGCTCCACCAATGCCTGCCAATGCCCCTAAAGCGACGTTCTTTAAAAGCTCGTCTATCCTCACCGGACGTACTGAAACTGCATCCCAGCCTACTGTTTCTAAAGTTAAGGCATCAGGAAAGCGGTATAAATGTCTGGCCATCGGGGCCTCTACAGGTGGTCCTGTGGCATTGCAAAAAGTGTTGTCAGGGCTGCCGGCTAACTTTCCATATCCGATTTTATTGGTTCAGCATATGCCCGGCACGTTTACTAATGCGTTCGCCCAGCGGCTGAACAATAACTGCGAGATTTCGGTAAAAGAAGCTGAACACGGGGATATTCTTAAACCCGGTTGCGCTTATCTTGCGCCCGGAGGCAAGCAAATGGTAGTAGAGTCTATGTCACTGCCGAATATTGTTCTCCGTGATGCCCATGAACATGAGAAAGATACCTACAAACCCAGTGTGGATATTACACTTAACAGTCTGGTGGATATTTACGGCGGCGATGTACTGAGTATTATTCTGACGGGCATGGGATCTGATGGACGTGAAGGCTGTGAAGCTCTTCACCGTAAAGGCGCCAAAGTGTGGGCGCAGGATCAGGACACCTGTGTGGTATACGGTATGCCACAGGCGGTTGCGAAAGCGAACATCGCAGAAAAAAGCATAGCCATTGATAATATCGCTTCGTGCATACTCACGGAAATGATGCAGAAATAGTTCAGTCAGCAGGAGTTGAAGGTTGAAAATATGGACGATTGCTAACCAGAAAGGCGGGGTAGGGAAGACCACTACCACCGTGACGCTGGGCGGCATTCTGGCGCAACAGGGAAAGCGCGTTCTGCTTATTGATACCGACCCTCATGCATCGCTGAGTTATTATTTTGGTATGGATGCCGAGGAGTTAAATGCTTCTGTTTACGATATTTTTATTAATCATGAACAGATTACTGCCGATAGAGTGCTTGACTGTTTGTGTCCGACAAAATTAGACAGTCTGTATATTTTGCCTGCCTCAATGGCACTTGCCACGCTGGACAGGCAAATGGGTATGCAAAACGGTATGGGGCTTATTCTCAAAAAGGCACTGGATACTGTACGCAACGAATTTGACTATGTGTTGCTGGATTGTCCGCCGGTACTTGGCGTGTTGATGGTTAATGCGCTGGCTGCATGCCATAAAGTCATTGTGCCCGTGCAGACCGAATTTCTGGCATTAAAGGGCCTTGACCGGATGATCCATACACTTGAGATTATGGGCCGTTCGTTAAGAAAAGAATTTGATACATTAATAGTGCCGACTATGTTTGACCGCCGGACGAATGCGGCCATCCAGGCACTACAAAAACTGAATGAAGATTACGGTGATAAGGTTTGGCACGGGATGATTCCTGTGGATACCCGCTTCCGTGATGCCAGCCAGGCGCAGTCGCCTGCGTCTGTTGTCTATCCGAAAGCGCGGGGCGTTTACGCCTACACCAAATTGTTAGATGAACTGGAGCAGTGAGTCAGCTATGAGTAAAAGTACGCCCTTCGCCCGCGAAGATGTGATGCAGGCGTATCTCGACAGCTTGTTACAAAGCCCGGAAGATCCGGCTGAAGTAACGGCTAACACTGCCCGTTTGCTGGAACAGGCCACGGCGGACATTATCGCCAAAGAACCTGTGGTTGCTCCTGTGGCTGAGCCGGTCATAGCGCCGCCAGTAACTGAAGAGGTTACCGACACAGCCGTTGAACAACTGAGCGGGGCAGTACCTCCGCCGGTTAAAACCACGCCTGTGAAAGACATGCTGGAAAATCGTTTTCAGGCACTCTTTTTCGAGGTGGCAGGATTAACACTCGCTGTGCCGCTCATCACTTTAGGTGGCATTCACCGGATTGAAAAAGTGGGTGGACTGATAGGAAAACCCAAATGGTTCAAGGGCGTAATGCTTCATCGTGATCAAAAAATAAACGTTGTCGATACTGCAATGTGGGTTATGCCAGAAAAATACGACCAAAATCTCGCAGAAACGCTAAACTATCAGTATCTTATTATGTTAGGGGACAGTTTGTGGGGCTTAGCCAGCGACAAACTGGTCAACACCGTTACACTGACCAGGGACGAGGTAAAATGGCGCGAGTCAGGAGGCAAGCGTCCATGGTTAGCGGGCATGGTAAAAGAAAAAATGTGTGCGTTAATAGACGTATATCAGTTAATCGCAATGCTAAATAGCGGCTTAGGCAGTAACGACCAGACGCCATAGCCCGGGGAGCCAGGTTCATGAATGACAAGAGCACAACGAATAACGCGCCGGATAACGATCAGGTGCTTCAGTGGGTTACCTATCGCTTAGGTGACGAAACTTACGGTATTAACGTAATGCAGGTTCAGGAAGTCTTACGCTATACCGAAATTGCGCCTGTTCCCGGTGCACCGGATTACGTGTTAGGCATTATCAATCTGCGTGGTAATGTTGTGACGGTTATTGATACCCGCGCCCGCTTTGGCCTTATGCCAACCGATATTACCGACAACACACGGATTGTAATTATCGAATCCGATGAGCAGGTTGTCGGCATCCTGGTAGACAGTGTTGCCGAAGTGGTTTATCTGAAATCATCTGAAATTGATAGTGCACCTAACGTGGGTACTGAAGAGAGCGCCAAGTTCATTCAGGGCGTGAGTAACCGCGATGGTGAATTGCTGATTCTGGTAGATCTTAATAAGCTTCTCAGTGATGACGAGTGGGATGAACTGAGCAGTCTTTAACTTCATACAGCGCCTGCTAATCCGGCGGGCGCTCATCTATGCCTGTATCTTCGCTGTGCTGCCCGGCACAGTGCTATTACCAAAGGGAGAAAACACATCAATATGGACGTGCCGGCACTATCTTTACTCGCTGTTGCTACAGGGTTACTCGCCGTCATTGCTGTTATATGGATGTACTTTTTCTTCAACCGTCAGTTTAAACAACTCGACGATACTGTCCGCTATCAAAAAGAACACATCGATACCCTGCAACTGGAAATTAATGACCTGGAAAACCAGAACGGTGAAATGCAAACCCGTTCAATGGTACAGGGCAAACACATGCGGGAGCTGGCAGATCAATGCACGCAACTCGAAAACCAGTTACGTGAAGTAAAAAGTCAGGACCCGTCCATGCGCTTATACACCCGTGCCGCTGAACTGGTTAAAGCAGGCGCTGACGTCGAAGAGGTAATGCAAGCCTGCGACCTGCCCCGGGCTGAAGCTGAGCTGCTTATCAGCATGCACCGTCAGCGGGGATAAAGCTCACCGGACAGGTAAACGGGTAGCGCTCTTAATTTCGCGTAGTGACAAACTGGAGCGAATGGCAGTCACGCCCGGCAATTTGCGCAAGTAACTCTCAACAAAGTGGCTGTAATCATCTAAGTCCCTCGCGACTACCTGTAACAGAAAGTCAGACTCTCCGGTAGTATTGTGGCAAGCTAGAACATGTTCTGAAGCCAGTATAATCTGTTCAAACTTCTTCGTACTGGTTTCATCATGTTCAGATACCGTAAGCTGAACAAATGCAACAACGCCAAGCCCTAATTTTCTCCGGTCCAGATTAGCCTGATAATCACAGATATAACCATCATCCTCAAGACGCTTCAGGCGGCGCCAGCACGGACTTTCGCTTAGCGACAGGTGGCTGGCTATTTTGCTGTTAGTTAACCTGCCATCGTGCTGTAACAGGTCTAAAATAGCCTTGTCTGTCTTATCAAGAGGTTTTACGGGCATAGTCTTCTTATTTTGTGGGTTAAAAGAGAGCTTTCTTACCTATTTTGGCGTGTTTCCGTACATGAAAGCAAGATAATCCCCTTCAGTATCTTTTAATCTGTTGATAAATCATAATTCTGGAGGAACAACAATGAAAGCTGTCGTATTCGAGAAATTTGCACAGATGCCGGTTATTCAAAATGTGGCCGACCCGACGCCGGCGAGTCACGGTGTTGTTATTAAGGTTGAAGCAACCGGTGTGTGTCGAAGCGACTGGCACTGCTGGCAAGGTCATGATACTGACGTGGTTGTTCCGCATGTTCCCGGCCATGAGTTTGCCGGTATTGTTGAAGCCGTTGGAAAAGATGTGAAGCGCTTCAAAACCGGTGACCGCGTCACAGTTCCGTTTATCAATGCCTGCGGGAGTTGCCCCGAGTGTCACTCAGGTAATCATCAGGTATGCGGCAATCAAACACAGCCCGGCTTTACTCACTGGGGATCTTTTGCTCAATACACCACGGTTGATCAGGCCGATGTAAACCTTGTGGCATTACCTGAGCATCTCGACTTTGTAACCGCGGCCAGCCTCGGGTGCCGGTTTGTTACATCATTCCGCGCTGTTGTCGATCAGGGAAAAGTTTCTGCAGGACAGTGGGTGGCCGTACATGGTTGCGGTGGTGTTGGTCTGTCCGCAGTAATGATAGCCAGTGCACTGGGCGCAAACGTTATTGCCGTGGACTTGCAGGATGACAAACTGGCCCTGGCGAAACAGGTGGGCGCGGCGGTTACGCTCAATGCATCACAAGTGGCCAGCGTGCCCGAAGCAATCAGAGAGATCACGCAGGGTGGTGCTCATGTATCAATGGATGCGCTGGGTCACTCTGTCACTTGTGTCAATTCTGTTCAGTCACTGCGCAAACTCGGTAAACATATTCAGGTTGGCCTGTTAATGGCAGAGCATGCAACACCGGCTATTCCCATGGGCCGTGTGATTGGTGATGAGCTGGAAATCATTGGCAGTCATGGCATGCAGGCTTTCCGGTACGATGCTATGCTTTCTATGATAATGTCCGGGAAACTGAAGCCTGAAAAACTGCTTGGGCGTACCATTTCTCTGGCGGAATCTATTGAGGCTCTGACTACGCTGGACACGTCAACCACTGCGGGAGTAACAGTGATCTCGTCGTTCTAACATCAGAACGGCTGGCGCGTTAAGCCGTTTAGACGTCCAGCCGTAAAGATGTTGACATCTATCGGGATTTAGCCACAATAACGTTATTATCCGTTAATTGTTGGAGCTGCCATGCCTATTTGTATTCCCGAACAACTTCCCGCGCAGGATGTGTTGTCAGGTGAGAATATCTTCACTATGGACAGCACCCGCGCAGCGACACAGGATATTCGCCCCATGGAAGTGGGGATCCTGAATCTCATGCCCAATAAAATTGAAACGGAAGTGCAAATCTTACGTTTGCTGTCTAACACACCTCTGCAGGTGAACGTGAACCTGATCCGCGTAGACAAATTAGCGCCAAAGCACACGCCTCAATCTCACATGGACGCCTTCTATCACGACTTTTCTGAAATTGCTGATAAGAAATACGACGGTTTAATCGTAACAGGTGCACCGCTGGCTCACTTGCCTTATGAGGAAGTGAAATACTGGGATCAGATGACAGAGATTTTGGAGTGGGCACAACGTAATGTGCAATCCACACTCTATCTGTGCTGGGCTGCTCATGCGGCGATGTATCATTTCTACGGTGTGCAGAGAAAACTCAGAGAAACCAAACTGTCTGGTGTGTTTGAGCATAAAGTGCTCGATCCTTATAACGAGCTGCTGAGAGGTTTCGATCCGGTTTTTTATGCGCCTCATTCCCGTTTCGGGTATATTGACTCCGGCGAATATAACAGTGTTGAAGGTTTGAAGGTCATTACGGAATCTGATGAGGCGGGTGCATACACCATCGCATCTGAAGATAAGCGTATGGTGTTTGTTACCGGGCATCCTGAATACGACCCGGAAACTCTGCATGACGAGTATTTCCGTGATTTACAGGCGGACGCCCATCCGGCAGTGCCGGCTAACTATTTTACGGACGATGACCCCGCAAAAGCGCCTTTAGTTCGCTGGCGCTCCCATGGTAGTCTGCTGTTTAATAACTGGCTGAACTACTATGTTTATCAGACAACACCTTATGATTTGAGTCAGCTGGCTGAGAAACCCCGGCCAAAGAGGTAATAAGTGACATCAGGTACAAAACAACAACTTCTGGATGCAGCGGCAAAGCGCGTTTTGATTCTGGACGGTGCCATGGGTACTATGATCCAGGAGCACAAACTGGAAGAAGCCGATTATCGTGGTGAGGCATTTGCAAACTGGCATTGCGATGTAAAAGGCAATAATGATTTGCTGGCAATTACTCAGCCGGACATTATTTACAATATCCATTGCGCTTATCTTGAAGCCGGTGCAGATATCATTGAAACCAATACGTTCAATGCTACCACCATCGCCATGGCAGATTACGACATGGAAGCGCAGTCGAAAGACATTAACCTTGCTGCTGCTAAGCTGGCCCGTAAAGCCTGTGATGAATTTACTGCAAAAACACCGGATAAGCCCCGGTATGTGGCAGGGGTCCTCGGTCCCACAAACCGCACAGCGTCAATTTCACCGGATGTAAATGACCCCGGCAAGCGGAATGTAACCTTTGACGAGCTGGTAGAAGCCTACATCGAGTCCACAGAAGCGCTGTTAGATGGCGGTTCAGATATTATTTTGATAGAAACTATCTTTGATACCCTGAATGCCAAAGCGGCAGTATTCGCGGTAGAAACCGTATTTGAGAAACGCGGTGAGCGCGCACCGGTGATGGTATCAGGTACTATTACCGATGCATCGGGCAGAACCTTGTCAGGACAAACTGCGGAAGCCTTTTACTATTCCATGCGTCATGTATCGCCGGTATCTATGGGCCTCAACTGTGCATTGGGTCCGGATTTGCTGCGTCAGTACGTTGAAGAAATCAGTAATATTTCTGAATGCCTGGTCTCGGCTCACCCCAATGCCGGTCTACCCAATGAGTTCGGTGAATATGATTTGGGCGCAGAAGAAATGGCAGCACACATTAAAGAATGGGCAGAGTCCGGTCTGGTGAATGTGGTAGGTGGTTGTTGCGGCAGTACACCTGAACATATTCGTGCCATGGCAGAAGCGGTAAAAGACGTGAAACCACGTACCGTACCGGTTTTTGAACCTAAAATGCGCCTTTCCGGGCTAGAACCTTTTGTTCACTAAGGTGTTATTGTGACAGCAGAGTTTTCAACCTTTATTAATGTCGGTGAACGGACAAACGTTACCGGATCGGCCGTATTCAAACGCTTAATTTTAAATGCCGAGTACGAGAAAGCCCTCGATGTAGCCCGCCAGCAGGTGGAAAACGGTGCGCAGGTGATAGACATCAACATGGACGAAGCCATGTTAGATTCTGTTGAGGCCATGCGTACATTTCTGAACCTCATTGCTTCAGAGCCTGATATTTGCCGTGTTCCGATCATGATTGACTCATCAAAGTGGGAAGTCATTGAAACCGGACTCAAGTGCGTTCAGGGAAAGGCGATTGTGAACTCAATCAGCCTGAAAGAGGGGAAAGAGCAGTTTGTTCATCAGGCTAAATTGATCAAGCGCTACGGTGCCGCAACGGTGGTCATGGCGTTTGATGAAACCGGCCAGGCCGATACCAAAGCGCGTAAAATTGAGATTTGTCAGCGCAGCTATAAGGTGCTTACCGAAGAGGTCGGATTCCCGCCGGAAGATATCATTTTCGACCCGAATATTTTTGCTGTCGCGACGGGCATTGAAGAACATAACAATTATGCGGTGGACTTTATTGAAGCCACCCGCGTTATCCGTCAGACCTGTCCTTACGCCCATATCAGCGGTGGTTTATCTAATATTTCATTCTCGTTCCGGGGCAATAACCCGGTACGTGAAGCCATGCACTCGGTGTTTTTGTATCACGCTATCCGTGCGGGTATGGATATGGGCATTGTGAATGCCGGTCAGCTGGAAGTGTATGATCAGATCCCTGAAGAACTCCGTGAAGCTGTGGAAGATGTGATCCTGAACCGTCGTGAAGACGGCACTGAGCGTCTGCTGGACATCGCACCCAAATATCAGGGCGATGGCAAAGCCGCGGCGGCAGAAGATCTTTCGTGGCGTGAGCAGCCGGTGAACAAGCGGCTTGAACATGCGCTGGTTAAAGGTATTACCGATTACATCATTGAAGATACTGAAGAAGCCAGACTGGCGGCTGAACGTCCGCTGCACGTAATTGAAGGGCCGTTAATGGACGGCATGAACGTGGTCGGTGATCTGTTTGGTGAAGGTAAAATGTTTCTGCCCCAGGTGGTTAAGTCTGCCCGGGTGATGAAAAAAGCGGTTGCTCACCTGCAACCGTTTATCGAAGCGGAAAAGGACGGCAAGTCATCGAGTAACGGTAAAATCCTGATGGCCACCGTTAAAGGCGACGTGCACGATATCGGCAAGAACATCGTTGGCGTGGTACTGCAATGTAACAATTTCGAAGTAGTAGATTTGGGTGTGATGGTGCCCTGCGCTACGATTTTGCAGGTGGCCAGAGAAGAAAACGTGGATATGATCGGGTTATCCGGTCTTATAACCCCGTCGCTGGACGAAATGGTACACGTGGCCAAAGAAATGGAGCGCCTGGGGTTAGATTTACCACTGCTTATCGGCGGTGCGACGACCTCCAAAGCCCATACTGCGGTGAAAATTGAGCAAAACTACAGCCATCCGGTCGCTTATGTACCTAATGCCAGCCGCGCCGTGGGTGTGTGCCAGAAGCTGATTAACCCTGAGTCCCGCAAAGACTTTGAAAAAGAGCTGTCAGACGAATACGAAAAAGTACGGGCCCAGCATGCCCGGAAACAACCCCGCAGTAAGCCGGTTACGCTGGCAGAAGCGCGGGCTAATGCGTATAAGCCGGACTACTCTGTTCTGCCTGTAAAGCCTAAAACGCCGGGCGTAACACCTGTGTCCGTCGATTTGGCGATATTAAGAGATTATATCGACTGGACACCGTTCTTTTTGACCTGGTCACTGGCCGGTAAATTCCCCCGCATTCTTGATGATGAAGTGGTGGGTGAGCAGGCAAAAGAGCTGTATGCCGATGCCAATAAAATGCTGGATAAAGTCATTGCTGATGGCAGCCTGCAGGCAAAAGGAGTAATTGGTTTATTCCCTGCTAACCGGGTTGGCGATGATATTGAAATTTATCAGGATGATAACCGCGATGCCGTGCTGGGCGTTTCCCGTCATTTGCGTCAGCAAACATTGAAAGACAAGTTTGCCAACTATTGTCTGGCAGACTTCGTTGCTGAGAAGCAAAGTGGAATTGCTGACTACATCGGTGCGTTCGCTGTTACCGGCGGTATCGGTGAAGACGAGCTGGCTGAGTCCTACAACAAAGCCGGAGACGACTACAACGCCATCATGGTGAAAGCCGTGGCTGACCGTTTGGCAGAAGCGTTTGCTGAATATCTGCACGAGCAGGTGAGAAAAGACTACTGGGGCTTTGCGCCTGATGAGAACTTCGACAACGATGCGCTCATCCGCGAGAAGTACCAGGGGATCCGTCCTGCACCCGGTTATGCAGCCTGTCCTGAGCACACTGAGAAGCAGTTGATTTGGGATTTGCTCGATGCCGAAGCGCATACCACCATGAAGCTGACTGAAAGTTATGCTATGTGGCCGGGAGCAGCAGTATCAGGCTGGTATTTCTCGCACCCTGAATCCAGATATTTCGCTGTGGCAAAAATCCAGCGTGATCAGCTTGAAGATTACGCACAGCGCAAAGGCTGGAGCACAGAAGAAGCTGAAAAATGGTTAGCACCGAATCTGGATGATTAACCCGCCTGACAGCCGGAGTCACTTATGACTGATGAACTGCCTTTCTCACAGGCATGCGAAAATAACAAAGGGCCCATTTCTGCCATTTTGGAAGTGGCCCTGAGTCAATGTAAGCGTGTGCTTGAGGTGGGCAGTGGCACCGGACAGCATGCGGTGCACATTGCACCCTTGTTACCTCACCTGATATGGCAGACCAGTGATCAGCCGCAGTATCACGAAGGGGTACTGAAATGGATAGCTGCGTACCCGTCTGAAAATTTGCTACCGCCGCTTAACCTCACCGTGGGCAAAGACAGGTTGCCGTTTTCTGAATATGACGGTGTTTATTCAGCGAATACTGCTCATATTATGCAGAAAGCCGAAATTAAAATGATGATGCAGAGCCTGTCTGAATCACTGCCGCAAGGTGCAGTATTTTGCCAGTATGGCCCGTTTACAGACAACGGTGCATTCAGCAGCGAAAGTAACAGAGAGTTTCATCAACATCTGATAGCCAGTGGCTATGGCGGTTACCGGGATATACAGGAGTTGCAGGCATGGGCGCCGGCACTCACGCTGGAGAACATCCATGAAATGCCGGCCAATAATTTGTTATTGCAGTGGGTAAAAAACTAAACGTCGGGTCTGCTTAAAAATCATTGAAAAACGGTGCTCCGGCACCGTTTTTTATGTCGTCAAATCAATTCTTTTTTCTACAATAACAGGCACACCGTTACGCACTGCAGAAATGCGCACTCTTACCCGTTTATCGTCGCCGCTGCCACTGCGATACTGAATTTGCTTGTCTTCTTTCAGGCGGGTGAGATAAAGACTGTCTCTTCCCATTATCCTTACGCCTTTGCCGGCAATAATGTCAGCTTTCACATTATGATAATCAGGGTGGACTTCATAGCTCAGTAGCAGGTTGGCGCGGTTAAAGGCATCATTAGACACCGACAGTGAAACCTGAATAGGGGCCTGTACCGGCGGACTGAAATGCTGCAACATGACCGGATGCAACGCAGGTTTCAGCGGCGGAAACTGGGGAATGTTATTTTCCGTCGGCTCATGGAACTGACAGCTTATCGCATCGGCCGCCATTAAGCTGAGAATGGCTGTCAGACAGTAAATTTTTTTGTTCATAGTGAGGGCTCTGATTAAGTAATGAAGGCGTATGTGCGCCGGTCCTGAGCCTGAAAATGCAAAGCATGAACCCGTTGTCAGTGGCAAACTGCTTTGGTTCTGCAAAAGAATTAATTTATTATATTTGTACTGTATAACCTTAAACCAGCAAAGCCGGAGGGTAAAGTGCTACCGGTTAAGCTTTATCGATGAATGATTAACATCCGACGTATTTTCAGACGTTTCAGAGCGCAACCCGCAGCGGCGGTGGTGGTGGCAGGAACTGACTATCCGTCATACCAGCTGGCGACCAGAATTCAGCAAAATCCTGCGTTTCATCTGGCTTATTTTATGAATGAAGAGCCCTGGCATCACCGCACCTTTATACTGGGTGTTGAACTGCGTTACGCCAGTGAGCTGCTTTCTCTGGTGAAAAAACACGATATAAAAGCCGTGTTTTGTGCCAGTGAAGATGATTATCACAGCTGGCTTTCAGATATGGGAACGGCGTTGACCCAACATCATTGTCAGGTATTGTTGTGCCGCCCGGGTGAAACGCCGCAACTGCCAGCCGTTTAAAGCGTATCTGTCTGTTTCTTTTTAATTGGCATGCTGCTCCTGCTCAGGGCGTACCTAACGCTCTGGCGAGTCCGATAAAGGCTCTGATAAACGGTGCATCAGCATCACTCTTTCTGAACCCCATGTGCAGTGACTTGGCGATACCGTTTTCCCCCGGCCTGACAGTTGTCAGGTTTAAGCTGCCGTCCTGCTCTTCAATAAGCCATTTAGGCAGTGCACCTATACCCCGGCCGGCACTGATCATTTGCAACATGATTTCAGTGGTTTCAATGGTTTTGTGCTTTTTCACTGTACAGCCTGCAGGCGTCAGAAAGTGAGAGAAGATGTCCAGTCTGGACGGCTCTACCGGATAGGTCAGTAAGGTTTCTTCTGCCAGCGCTTCTGGCGGTACCCATTCACTGGCTGCCAGTCTGTGGTCGCGGCTCATTACCAGCACCTGCTCATAGCCGAATACCGGCTCGTATTGCAAAGAGGGCAAGTGAAGAGGGTCAGGTGTTAAAAGCAGATCAATATCATAGCCGTGCAGCGCCTGCAGGCCTCCGAACGTAAACTTTTGACGTACGTCTACATCTACCCCCGGATAATCCGCCAGAAACGGTTTGACGACCTTCAGGAGCCATTGATAGCAAGGATGGCATTCCATTCCGATGCGCAGCACGCCTTGTTTACCCGAGGCGATCTGACGCAGCTGCTCTTCCGTGTGTTCAAACTGGGGTAACAGCCGGTGGGCAAGATTAAGTACTGCATTGCCGGCATCCGTCAGTCGCAGTCGTCTGCCATCTTTTTCCCATAGCGGTGCACCGCTGTGCTGTTCCAGCTTTTTCATACTATGACTCAGTGCAGACTGGGTCAGATGCAGATGTCCGGCGGCTTCTGTGAGCGTGCCGTAGTCATGAATGGCAGCAATAATTTTGAGGTGTTGACGGTCTAACATAGCGCGGATGAGTTAATTTCACTGGTTTTGCTAAATGTATCACTTAAATTCATAGATTGTGAAAGGCAGCGGTGAAGCTGCCACAATATCCGGCTAATGGTTTACCTTGCTTATGACGGGGAAATATCAGTGACTGATACCGCTGTGGCCAGCCGGTCGCTGATCACACTTCGCATCAGACTCGCCAGTTCTCTGAACGTAGCGCGGGCAGGGGAGGTGTTCCGCCATGCCAGCATGTGCTGACGTACTACCGGCATATCAGCGAGTTCACACACGTGAAGGGCTTCCGGGTTATGCAACTCAGAATGAACATAGAGTCCGGGCATAAAAGCCATTCCCATGCCCATAACAACCATCTGCCGCAAGGTATCCAGACTCGTCCCCTCATAGTCGCGGTCGACATTTGCACCCAGTTGAGTACAAATTTCCTGTACCTGATAGTGAAAGTGATGCCGGTCTTCCAGTGCCATAATTTTCTGGCCCCTAATTTCTTCCGGTTCAATAAATTGCCTGCCGGACATTGGATGGTCTGCCGGCAATACAAATTTCAGCGGTTCTATAAACAAAGGCTGAACCTGAATTTGCGAGTCGCGGTTCGACATGGGAGACAAAGTGATATCGAATTCGCCGGTCAGCAGGCCTTGCAGCAATTGTTTGGGGGCTGCTTCGCGGACATAGAATTTCAGCCCGGGACGCAGACGATGAATGTCCGGCAGAATATGGGGCAGCAGATAAGGGCCCAGCGTCGGCGGGATCCCCAACCGGTAGGTTGTGGATTCGCCCTGAGCAAGTGACCGTGCCATCTCACCAAACTGCATCGTCGACTGAAGCACAGCTTCTGCGTATTCAAGTAACGACTTCCCCTGTGCTGATAACAGCGTGCCTGATCGGGAACGTTCGAACAAAATCAGACCCAATGTGTTTTCAAGCGCACTGATCTGGCTGGTTAACGTGGGCTGACTGATCCCTAAAATATTTGCCGCCCTGCGAAAATTGAGGTGTTTTGCGACGGTAACGAAGTACCTGATCTGGTTCAACGATGGGGTTTTGCCGTTGAATAACATGGTGTAGTCCTGCTAACTCGATTAAAATCCGCTGTCTCTGATAGCTTATTGCTATCTCCATTTACTCTATAATTCTATAAAGCTATCAGTCAATCTTAATAGTATCTGAATGTAGCAGTATTTTATTCAATTTAATTTAGGAGTATTAAATGGACCACGTAATCTCTGGCGTAGCTAAATTCCAGCGTGATGTTTATCCTGAGAAAAAGGAAACTTTCCAAAAATTAGCTAACGGTCAGAATCCGGAAGTGTTGTTCATCACTTGTGCCGATTCCCGTATCGATCCTAACCTGGTTACCCAGACAGACCCGGGTGAACTGTTTATCTGCCGTAATGCCGGCAACATTGTACCTCCACATAGCAATCAAACCGGTGGCATGACTGCCTCTATCGAATTTGCTGTTGCTGCTCTGGGCGTAACGCACATTGTTGTATGCGGCCACACAGACTGTGGCGCAATGAAAGGTGCATTAGCCCCTGAGAAACTGGACAGCCTGCCACATGTAAAAGAATGGCTGGGTCACTGCCGTTGTGCAACCGAAGTTGTGAAAGAAAAGCACGGCGAACTGACTGCCGATCAGCTTGGCGAAGTAACCAAAGAAAACGTGTTACAGCAGTTACAACACCTACGCACTCACCCTGCTGTTGCTGCGAAGCTGGCTACGAAAGCCGTTCAGCTTCACGGTTGGGTTTACGACATTGAAACCGGCATGATCCATTGTTATGACCCGAAAACGGAAACGTTCAAGGAAATGGAACAGGCCTATGCCGAGCGCACTCTGGTAGCAGGCGCATAAGGATAGCCTATGAAATTTGATCTATCGTTCAAAGAAATTAAAAGCGATTTACCTGCCAGTATTGTCGTTTTCTTTGTAGCTCTGCCGTTGTGCCTGGGTATCGCCCTGGCGTCCGGCGCACCGTTATTTTCCGGCGTAATCGCCGGAATCGTCGGTGGTATTATCGTCGGTCTGGCCAGTGGTTCACGCCTTGGTGTGAGTGGTCCGGCGGCGGGTCTTGCTGTTATCGTTTTTGATGCCATCGGTACTCTGGGAAGCTGGGAGTTATTCCTTTGTGCTGTGGTTCTGGCGGGTGTGTTCCAGCTAATTCTGGGCTTCATGCGTGCCGGATTTGTCGCGTACTTTTTCCCGACGTCAGTTATCACTGGTATGCTTGCCGGTATCGGTTTGCTTATCGTACTTAAACAATTGCCATACCTGTTCGGCTGGCACTCTGATTTTCTGGGCGAAGAAGCCTTTAATCAGGTTAACGGTGAGAATACGTTCTCTGCCATTGAGCACGCGGTTTCTATGATGTCTCCGGCTGCTATTGCCATTTCGGCAGTGTCTCTTGCGCTGCTGGTGATTTGGGATAAGTACCTTACAAAAGCACATAAAATCTTCCAGCTGATTCAGGGACCGATTGTCGTTGTGTTACTGGGTATCGTAGCTTCAATCATGCTGGCTCAGGCTGGTATGCCTCTGCAGTCTGATCAACTGGTAAGTTTACCGGTTATCGACAGCTTCGAGGCGTTCAAGGCAGAAATGGCGTTTCCGGCGTTTTCGGAGATGCTGAACATTGATGTATTCACCATCGCGCTTGTTATGGCGGCGGTTGCCAGCATCGAAACACTGCTTTGTGTTGAAGCGACTGATAAACTGGACCCGCAGAAAAATACCACGCCCACAAACCGCGAACTGAAAGCGCAGGGTATCGGTAACATCGTGTCTGGTCTGGTTGGTGGTCTGCCAATCACTCAGGTAATTGTACGCAGTTCTGCGAACATTGCGTTTGGTGGTAAAACGAAAGTTTCAGCCATTCTGCACGGTGTGTTTCTGTTAATTGCTGTGTTTGCCGCTGCGTCTATGCTGAATCAGATCCCGCTGGCTTCTCTGGCAGCTATCCTGATTACTGTGGGTTATAAGCTGGCTAAGCCTGCTATGTTCAAAGTCATGTACAAAACGGGTTGGGAGCAGTTCCTGCCGTTTATCATTACCATTGGCGTAATGTTGTTCACAGACTTGCTGACCGGTGTTGTTGTTGGTCTGGGTGTGAGTGTTTTCTTTACGCTTAAACATAGCTACCGCAACTCGTACCAGTTCACTGAAACAGTGAACGAAGACGAAGGTGGCAGCAAAACGCACCACATTGTTATGGCCGAAGAAGTGTCTTTCTTCAACAAACCAAGCATTCTGAAAAAGCTGAACTCGATTCCCGGCAACTCAAAAGTTGTACTGGATTTCTCCAAGAGTAAATCTGTAGCCTTTGATGTAAAAGAGCTGGTGAAAGACTATCTTAATCAGGCTGACAGTAAAAATATCAAAGTTGAAACGATTCAGTTTCAACAATAGGTAACTTACCTTTCCCAACCTGCCGGTACTTCCGTACCGGCCTTTTAAAAAGGGGCGGCGATTTGGCCCCTTTGCTTTACCTCCGCTAACTGCGTTATCGTTCAACTGACTGCATTATTGATACTTATCTCATGTTGATAGTTTTTATCTATCGCGAGATACGGTGTTTTTCTATAAAGCTATCAGTTAAAACTTTCTTTAGAAAATAATGATAACAATATGTTAATATGAGGTAATTATCATGGATCATGTCATTTCCGGCGTTGCCAAGTTTCAAAAAGAAGTCTTTCCGAAAAACAAAGAAGTTTTTCAGAAACTGGCAAACGGCCAAAATCCTGAAGTCCTGTTCATCACCTGCGCTGATTCGAGAATCGACCCCAACCTCGTGACTCAAACCGGCCCGGGTGACCTCTTTATCTGCCGTAACGCGGGCAACATTGTGCCGCCGCATTCAAATCATACCGGTGGTATGACAGCGTCGATCGAGTTTGCCGTAGCGGCTCTGGGCGTAAGCCATATCATCATTTGCGGGCACTCAGACTGCGGTGCAATGAAAGGCGCACTGGCACCTGAAAAGTTAGACGCCCTGCCGCATGTAAAAGACTGGTTGAGTCACTGTCGTTGTGCCACAGAAGTGGTGAAAGAAAAACACGGAAAGCTGACAGCTGATCACCTTGATGAAGTCACTAAAGAAAACGTGTTACAGCAAATACAGCACATCAGAACCCATCCTGCCGTTGCAGCTAAAATTGCCACTAAGCAGGTGCAATTGCATGGCTGGGTGTACGACATAGAGTCAGGCAATGTACTTTGCTATGACGAAAAAGCTGAAGAATTCAGACTGTTGCAAGAGGTTTACGGCGGTAAGCCTTTCGGTAAAAAAGACAGCAAGGGGGAATAACCCATGAAAGGCTTATTTAATAATGTACGTGGTGACCTTACCGGCGGGTTAACGGCCGGTATTGTTGCTCTACCTCTCGCGCTGGCGTTAGGTGTTGCGTCGGGCGTAGGCCCGATGGCGGGTTTATACGGCGCGATTGCCGTAGGTTTCTTTGCAGCTTTGCTGGGTGGTACACCATCGCAAATTTCCGGTCCGACAGGTCCGATGGTTGTGGTTCTGGCTGGTCTGTTTGCATCTCTGTCGGGTGACTTAGGCCTCATATTTACCGCTGTTATGCTTGCCGGTTTGTTGCAAATCATAATGGGTTTCACCGGAGTTGGTCAGTATATCCGGCTTGTACCTTATCCGGTTATTTCCGGTTTTATGTCAGGCATTGGTGCGATCATCATCATCCTGCAACTGGGACGGTTAATGGGCCATGAGCCTCCGGGCGGTACAATGGGCGCATTAATCTATCTGCCTACGGCTCTTGCTGATATCGATTTTGTGACCCTGGGTCTGGGATTGGGCACGCTTATTATTGCTTATAAGTGGCCTGCCAAACTTGGCAAAATTGTACCCGGCGCGCTGGCTGCCCTTATCATCGGCACACTGGTGAGTTTGTCTCTGGAAACCCCGGTATTAGGTGACATTCCTACAGGATTGCCTGAGTTGCACTTGCCTGTATTCGACCAGTCTAAGGCGCTGCTAGTGTTCGAGGCTGCCTTCATTCTGGCCATTCTGGGTGCTATCGACTCATTATTGACTTCGCTGGTTGCTGATAACATGACCCGTACACGTCACGACAGTAACAAAGAACTGATCGGGCAGGGTGTGGGTAACACGGTTGCCGGTTTGATTGGTGGTATTGCCGGTGCCGGTGCAACCATGCGTACTGTGGTGAATATCCGCAGCGGTGGTAAAGACCGTTTATCAGGCATGGTTCACGCACTTGTGTTACTGGCTATTGTGCTGGGTCTGAGCCCTCTTGCGGCTAAGATCCCTCATGCTGTTCTGGCTGGTATTCTGGTGAAGGTAGGTCTTGATATTATCGACTGGAGTTATCTGAAGCGTGCCCACACCGGGCCTCGCTGGGACTTCGCGCTGATGCTGCTGGTACTGGGCCTGACTGTATTTGTCGATTTGATTACGGCAGTAGGTGTGGGTGTTGTTCTGGCTGCCCTGGCCTATGTTAAGCAGGTTGCACAACTGCAGTTAGATGAAGTGAAGAAGATCCCTGACACTCTTCAGGATCCGGAAGAAGATGCGCTGCTCAAGCAGACGAAAGGCAAGGTGCAGATTTTCAGTTTCGGTGGTCCTCTGAGCTTTGGTGCTGCCGCAGACTTAGGGCATCATGTCCGCGAAAAAGTCAGTCGTGGTTCAAGTGCCCTGATCCTCGATTTCAGTCGTGTACCAACCATGGATGTTTCCGCTGCCATGGCCGTTGAGACCATTACTTCTGATGCTAAGGCCGCTGGCCGCCAGGTACTGATGTGCGGTGCTGTTGAAGCGGTTAACACGGTACTGAATAATATCAATGCGCATCAAAGCGGTGTAACAGTATGTGTAACACGTAAAGAGGCACTGGCGAAAGCTGTTGAAATGGTGAATCAGCCGGGAAAGGCTGAGGGTAGCGGTTCAGCTACCCAACATCTTGCCAGCGTGTAACTGAATTAATTAACGTTCAGTAATACTGAAAAAGGCTTCCCGGGGGGAAGCCTTTTTAGTTTGTGTCGTCGTCAGACCATGCCGGATATTTATTATCCGGCAAGGCTGCAATTACATGGTGTATCTGGCCCCCAGGAAGATCTGAGTGCCTGTATGGTTGTATTCACGGATAAGGTTTTGTGAACCGTCACCGGTGGTAAACAAACGCTCATATTCATCAGTGAGGTTAATGCCTTCGATGGTAAATGTGAGGTTCTCGTTGTAATTGTAATAAGCAGACAAATCAACGTATGTCGGGCCGGTAGTGGCTTCTTCCGCGTTACCGTTACTGCCGCTGTAATCCGTAATGTAGTCATCACGTTTGTTCAGCGACAGGCGGATACCGTAATCTTCCCGCTCATAATAGAGGGTCGCATTATAGGTATTTTTTGAAAGCCCGGTAATTTCACCTGCTGACACACGGGTATAGTTCATCACCGTGCCTAAACCGTCAAACGGAGCCGGCAGAAAACGGAAAGGCTGCTGATAAATAATCTCAAAACCATTTACCGTAGTGCCTTCACCGTTTACTGGTGAGGTATGTGTATACGGCACAGTACGCGGGTCGAGGGCCAGTGCAGGATCATACTGCGGATCAGAATCAATAAATGGCAGATATACCGCATCAACCAGGCGCTCTTCTGTTGCTGAGGTGATAAACGTTTCTATATCTTTATAGAAGTAGTTAGCTGCCAGTAAAGACTCTTCCGCAAAGTACCATTCAAGTCCCAAATCGACGTTGTTAGACGTGAACGGGTCCAGATACGGGTTACCGGAACTGACAGTACCGTTTACGTAAGAAAATGAAGGATTACCCGGGTTCAGTGAACTGAGGCTAGGACGGGTCATCGTGCGTGATAAACCCAGACGGGCAATGACATCTTCAGTCACCGACAAAGACAGGTTCATCGACGGCAGGAAATTGTCATAGTCGTTCTCAACAGTGACTTCATCCAGCTGAATGTAGCCCGAGGCCGTGGACGTGGTTTTCACATAACGCATACCGAAGTTAGTGCGTAAGCTCATGTCAGCGATATCGTACTCAGAATTAAACTCAAGGTAACCACCCAGCGTTTCTTCGCCAACTTCCCAGCTTTGCTCTGTACGGGGAGTCCAGGTTTTATCCAGCAGCTGAGACTCGATAGCACCAAAGTCAGCCACAATAAAGCGATTCAGTTCTCCGTCAAATCCGTTACCAAAGTCGTCGTAAGGGATGAGTTCTGCAAATCCTACCGCCGAGTCCTGATCAGGGAAGCCGTTAATTTGCTCTTCACTGTAGGCGACGGTACGGTCGTTCCAGGCCATACCCATTTTGATTTCTACACTGTCATTGGTATAGATAAAGTCGACTTTCGCGGTGTCGTTCTTGCGTTCAACGTCAGTGGCCCGTAACCGGCCATCAGATAAATCGTACAGGCTGGCGTCGGTGATATCGTAACCGTAATCCATCACCGGAACATTGGCATTGCCACTGAAATCAAAACTGAACGTATGGGGTGTCAGGTTCGTCATGTTATAGCGGTACTGTTCAGAACGGGCGTCTGATTTAGCGGTACCGGCCATAGCATTCATTTTCAGTTCATCAGATAAATAGAACTCACCACTCAGCACATACTGGCTGAAGTCGGTTTCTGATAACTGCTGACGACTCTCTACCCGGGATGTCATATTGTCAAAGGTACCGGCAACAACCTGCTTACCGCTTTCATCCACTGTCAGTGACACCGGTGTGATATCGCTGAATGTGCTGCGGAACATTTCAAAGTTGTTGTACATGGTACGCTGGTTCTCCAGCGTGGAATGCAGGGTATCGAAAGTGATTGTACCTGCGTCTCCGACTGCAAATTGCAATGAACCGGTTATGCCCAGACGGTCCTGATTGTTACCGAAGAAATCATAGCGGGGCAGGCGGGGTGTCCATAAACAGTTTACCGGGTCGACAGCTTCGCCGTCAGCCTCACAGGGACCGGTATTGATTGTACCGTTGATGGTTGTGTTCCCGGTGTCGGTATAAATGCCACCTCCGTCTCTTACCGGCGTGGTCCAGCGGACGGTGCCGAAACCTTCCTGGCGGACGGTACGCTGTGATTTGGCAACGGAAAACAGTGCGCCGATGGTGTCGTCAGCAAAGGTGTTGCTGATCATAAAGACCATGCGCGGATCGACTTCTTCCGTAACATCGTTATAGCCGGCCTGACCTGACGCAGCTACGTGAAAGCCCGGATTAGAGAAAGGTTTCGCGGAATACAGGTCGACAGTACCAGCAATACCGCCTTCTTCCGTAGATGCAGACGAGGTTTTCTGAATGTCTACCCGGTTAAATAATTCAGAGGCAAAGACGTTGAAGTCAAAAGCACGGCCACCGTTTACACCACCACCGGAATCGGTTCCGTCGGTACTGGACGGGACTTCCATTCCATTTAACGTGGTACGGGTGAAGTCAGGACCTAAGCCGCGCAGCGTAATCTGGCGACCTTCACCCCCTTCGCGGGAAATTGCCACACCCGGTACCCGTTGCAATGACTCTGCAATATTCAGGTCCGGAAATTTACCAATGTCTTCACTGAGTATGGTTTCTTTTGAAGTCACAGCACTGCGTTTTTCAAACAATGCACGGTTCAGCGCGCCACGAAAGCCGCTGACTTCAATGATTTCATAATCTTCTGCTGTGGTATCTTCAGTTTGTACTTCCTGTGCAAATGCCATGGAAGAAGTAGAACAGCTCAGCGCAACAATCATCGCGCTGAATACAGGGTTTTTACGGAAACGGTTTTTATTCATGGTGTTCCTCTGCTCAGTTCGTCCTGCATTGTTGTAGGGTGCTTAACAGCGGCACGAAATCAACAATGGGTGTCGTAGGGTATGACAGCCATGTTCACACATATTTATAAATGAAAGTGCATGTGTGAACTGGACAGTGTTAAATTTGCCACCGGTGGCAAATTAGGCGTAACGTTACAGACTTGTTAATGATATTGTCAATAAAAATGTGATCGCGATTACAAAATAGTTAACTAATCTTTCACCGCTTCCGCATCCTTCAACGCAGAGAATTTACCGTTCCAGAACTGGTTGCCAATCTGCACATTCTCAAAATGAATATTTTCTGCATTTTCCAAAATCAGCGGAATGTCAGCCTTTTTGATACGGATATTCCGGAAAGTGACATCGTAAACAGGGGCTGCATCCGGAGCATGGATTTCAAGCACAGTACCCACATTCTCTACGGTCGTATCTTCAATGATGATGTCAGTGTAAGTTGCCGGAAAATTACCGTGAAGATTGCTCGGGTAATTAAGCTGGAACCAGAAAAGATGTTTAAATGAGGCGACTTTACTCCCGCGGATCCGAATCATTTCAACACGTCCGCCACGATCTAAGTTGCTTTTGAAACGGTAAGCCGAATCTCCTTCGTGGAGGGTATTATTTTCGAAGAAAACCCGTTTGATACCACCGGACATTTCCGACCCCAGACCAATGCCGTCTTCGCCACCAAGATCATTATTTCTTACGACGATATCAGTGCTGGGAATACCTATGTTACGGCCATCCGCATCGCGGCCGGACTTGATTACGATGCCGTCATCACCGGTGCGGAAATGATTGTTTTCTGCCAGTACAAACTGACTGGATTCAATGTCCAGTCCGTCGTTATTGTACAGGTGGCTGTCTACTTTCACCCTGCGAACCGTTGCGTGAGAGGTGTATACCAGATGGTTAACCCAGAAGGGGGAGTTTTTGGCCGTGTAGTCTTCCAGCAGAACACGTTTGGCATGGAAAAACTGGATAAGGGGGGGGCGAAGAAAATGCCCTTCACCGAATTGCCTTTGTTGCACAGGCACACTGTCAAAACCCATTCTTCTCAGCGCATGCATGTCAGTATTTTGCTTTTCGTACCAGTTGATAAAAGCAGAGTTTGCATTGCCGTCTATTGTGCCTTCACCTGTGATAGCCACATCTTCCACATTGGCAGCGTAAATCATTGGTGAGTAAGTAAATACTTCCGTTCCTTCCCAGCGTGTTTTCACAACCGGAAGGAAATCAGAGGGCGTAGCTGAAAAGAGTAGTGTGGCGTTTTTCCCGAGATGCAGATTGATTTTACTTTTAAGGTGCAAAGGCCCGTCAACATGCCAGATACCCTCCTGAATATGAACAATTCCACCACCGGCAGCCGCTGCTTTGTCGATAGTTTGCTGGATGGTTTGTCTGGCGGTCTTTCTGATTGAAGGTGAGTCTTCCACAACAAACTGTTTATCCGGAATGTCCGGCAGGCGTATTTGCTGCAAAATTCCGGTCGCAATTTGCCAGTCTTGCTCAGTAGAGGCGCGGGTTGATAGCGGGATCAGAAAACACAGGATCAGGGTAAGGCGGAATATCATGAAAGCTCCGGTATTCCCGAAAGAGTCATGTTACGACTGCGGGAAGTTAATTGGTTTACAAGATTTACAATCAGTTAATAATGCTACCGGTGGCATTTGGTGTCAAAGTATTTAATAAATATTGGTTTCTCAGGAGTGAGGAAGGAGTAAGGAACAAAGTTTGTTGGAGGGCATTAGAGCTTATTTTGCTCCCCCGTGCGGAGGAGCAAGTCAGTCAGCGTGTTACCAGATCTGAACGCGGTCTTCCGGTGCAAGATACAAGGCATCGCCGGGCTGGACGTCGAAAGCTTTATACCAGATATCCAGATTACGTGGCGCCTGTGTACGGTATCGGGCCGGAGAGTGCGGATCAGAGCGGAGCTGGTTGATCAGGCTTTGCTCAGTGCGTTTCTCACGCCATACCTGTGCCCAGGCGAGGAAGAAGCGTTGATCGCCGGTGAAGCCGTCGATGACAGGGGCTTCTTTGCCATTCAGGCTCAGCTTGTAGGCTTCATAGGCCATTGACAAACCACCCACATCACCAATGTTCTCACCCATGGTCAGACGACCATTTACATGGTTGCCGGGGATTGGCTCATACTGATCATACTGAGCACCCAACTGGTCAACTTTGGCAGTAAAAGAAGCTAAATCTTCTTCAGTCCACCAGTTGCGCTGAATACCTTTGGCGTCTGACTTGGCGCCCTGATCGTCGAAACCGTGTCCCATTTCGTGTCCGATAACAGCGCCGATAGCACCATAGTTCACGGCAGGGTCTGCATTCGGATCGAAGAAAGGAGGCTGAAGAATGGCAGCAGGGAATACAATCTCATTAAATGACGGATTGTAATATGCGTTGACCGTTTGAGGTGTCATACCCCAGCGTTCGCGGTCAGTCGGCTTAAGTTCTGCTTCCACATCTTTAGCGTTAAAGAATTTGCGCAGGTTACGAATGTTTTGAACCAGCTTATCTGAAGATATTTCCAGACCACTTAAATCTACCCATTCGTCCGGATAGCCGATTTTAGGATGGAAAGCCGCCAGTTTTTCTTTCGCTTCTTTCTTCGTTTCTTCACCCATCCAGTCCAGGTTGTCAATGCGCTTGCCCAGCGCTGCGCGCAGGTTTTCAACCAGTTCAGACATTTGCTCTTTCGAAGACTGAGGGAAGTAACGGTCGACATAAATCTTGCCCAGCGCGAAACCCAGAGACTGCGTACCGGACATTTGTGCAACAGCGCGTTTCCAGCGGGCTTCCGGTTCTTCCTGACCATTCAGCTTTTTGTTATAGAATTCAAAAGATGTCTGGTAAATCTCTTCCGGCAGCAGAGAGGCATTTTCACTCAGAGTATGGAAAGTCAGATACGCCTTCCACACAGCAAGATCCGTTTCGTTGATGATGGTAATGACATCTTTAACGGGTTGCGGGGTAGTGATGTTCAGCTCTGGTACTTTCAAGCCACTTTGTGCGAAAAAGGTATCCCAGTTAAAACCCGGATACGCATCGGAAAGAGACGATCTTTCAATCTGGTTTAATGTCAGATCACGATCCCGGCGTTTTTCCCGCGGCCATTGGGCATGAGCAATACGGGTTTCCAGATCCATAATTTGTTGTGCCTGCTGTGCAGCGTCCTGAACACCGGCAAACGACAGCATTTTCTCGATATGAGACAGGTATGCTTCACGAATATCAACAAAGCGTTCCTGATCACTTAAGTAATAGTCCCGGTCAGGCAGACCCAGGCCGCCAACACTGACACTGACCTGATACTCGTTGGGATCAAGACGGTTGTACCACATGCTGCCCAGCAGAGGCGTTGCTGTGCCGTATAACCAGGCATTCCCGAACACCTCTGTCAGTGCCTGACGGTTATCGATGGCCTGAATTTTCGACAATACATCCGAAACAGGCTCAATACCTTTCGCATTTATGCCTTCCACATCCATGTAAGCGGTGTAGAAATCTTTTACCATCTGTTCTTCAGCATTCAGATCTTGCCTGGTCATCAGGTCGTCGATGATGGCTTTAACCTGTTCTTCGCTGCGATCACGCAGGGCATTAAATGCACCGAAGCGGGTTTTATCTGCCGGAAGTTCATAATTTTTATACCAGGTGCCGCTGGCATAGGAAAAGAAGTCGTCGCCGGGTTTTACGGCTTTGTCCATTGCTGTCAGGTCGATGCCGAAGCTGCCCAGTTCCGCACTGCCTTTTTGTACGGCAGACTGTGCCTCTGATGATGAGGCTGTGGTGTTTTGTTCCGGTTTGCTACAGCCGGTTAAACTTAAGGCCGCTGCAATAGTGGCAGCGAGTAATTTATACTTCATTGTCGTTTCTCTTTTTTGTTGTTGCAGCGTCCGGAGTGACCACTGCTGTACTTGTTGTTCTTAGTGTTGTTTGCATCGCTTCATTGAAAGGTAACACAGTGGCTGCCTGTTGAAAGTAACGGGCAATCTGTGGCGTTTCCTGCTGTAAAAATTGTTCTACAGCATGGTGGAAATCTGCATCATACAATTTGTGAAGAGATACACACCAGGTGGGCTCAAAGCCCCGTAAAATCTTGTGTTCGCCCTGTGTGCCGGGGTTGAATAAAGGTATGCCATGCTCAACAGCAAAAGCAATGCCCTGATTGTAACAAGTCTCGAAATGCAGGCCGTCGACCTCTTTCATTGCACCCCAGTAGCGCCCGTAAAGCCCGTTATCGTCATAGAAAAACAGTGCACTGGCTACAGGTTCCTGTTCTTGTGCGGCGACGACCAGCAAAACATTCGATGCCATAGAGCTGAAGATCTGGCGGAAAAAAGCCGGAGTCAGATATCCCGTGTGGCCGGATCGTTTTAAATAAGTTTGCTGATAGCAGCGGATGAAAAATTCAATGTGTTCAGAGGTGAGGGCATCACCGGTAATTCTTGTCAGCGAAACACCGGCCTGTTCAAGTTTCTCCCGTGACTTACGCAGGGCTTTACGCTTTCTCGATGTCAGTGCGGCGGTAAAGTCACTGAACGTCTGATAGCCATAGTTGTACCACTGGAACTGCACGGAATAGCGCCGGGCAAAGCCCTGCTCATACCAGCTCTTGCTATTTTGATATGGCGAAAAAAGAATGTGAGAAGATGAGCATCCTTGTTCTGACAATGCCTTCAGAGCAGGCACTGCTACTTGCAGAATGTCCCTTTCTTCATACTCAGGAGATATCAGAAGTCTGTTGCCGGTGACCGGTGTAAAAGGCACTGCACTTATCCACTTGGGATAATAATTCAGCCCGTGCTGATCGTAGGCATGTGCCCAGCTGTGGTCAAAAACATATTCCCCGTAACTGTCTTCTTTCAGGTAACCCGGCATCACCGCAACGAGTTTATCACCGTCGCAGACACTCAAATGATGAGGTTGCCAGCCTGTTTCAGGACCTACGCAGTGACATGCTTCCATGGCAGCAAGAAACGGATATTGCAGAAACGGACCTGCGTCCCGTGCAAGTGCCTGCCACTGTGATGAATCAATGTCTTTAATCGATGAGATAAAGGATGTGGTATATTTCATTTTTACTTTCGCAGTAAACACGTTTTTAATTCACTGCTGTATCGTGGTTAGTCACTGCATTGTACTGCGACGAACTCTTCCATGAATGCCGGTACATTTACATTAGAGCTAATTTAAACATTCTTCAACATGACAGACCCTGACCGCAAAATCATTATCGACGCGATTACGCGCATGCTGGCACGACGAGAGCACAGCCATGTGGAGGTACTGACAAAACTGACACAGAAAGGTTTCGACGCCGGTTTGTCGTCGGCTATTTTGCAGGAATTCACCGACGCTGATATTCAAAGTAATGCCAGATACGCAGAAATGCGTGTCCGCGCCTGCGCATCGAAAGGCCAGGGGCCGGCCAGAATAAAGCGTGAGCTGGCGCAGCATAAACTCGATGACGCTACCATCGCGTCTGCGATGAGCGAAGCTGACATTGACTGGTTTGAATTAGCCCTGAAGGTAAAAGAGAAGAAATTTGGCGAAGGGCAGGAGCGGGACTTCAAAGCCAGACAAAAGCAAATGCAGTTTCTCAATTACCGGGGCTTTACTCAGGAACACATCCAATACGCCGTAAATGGTGACTAAATTAACCGCGAATGCCTTAACAACGGCGCGTGTTCCATGATATGTTTGCGCCCTGCGGGCCGTATGCCCGATTTAGTGACTTGTGCACCACAATTCCCCGGCATCTGACGAGCCATTTTATCAGAGTAAATTTGTGCTCCCGATGTTCACCGTTAACAAGAGTAGGAAGTTAGGATTTCAATGACATTATCAACTGCTGACATACGCCAAAAGTTTATCGATTACTTTAAAAGTCACGGCCACCAGGCAGTGGCGAGTTCCTCATTGGTACCTGCAGATGATCCTACGCTCCTGTTCACCAACGCGGGGATGAACCAGTTCAAAGACGTTTTCCTTGGCGCAGAAAAGCGCAGCTACTCCCGCGCAGTGTCTTCACAACGTTGTGTGCGTGCCGGTGGTAAGCACAATGACCTGGAGAACGTTGGCTATACCGCCCGTCATCACACCTTTTTCGAAATGCTGGGTAACTTCAGTTTTGGCGATTACTTCAAAAAAGACGCCATTTCCTTTGCCTGGAACTTTCTGACTGTTGAGCTTGGATTACCAAAAGAGAAACTGCTGGTAACCGTTTATTCAGAAGACGATGAAGCCTTTGATTTGTGGGAGAACCACATTGGCGTACCGGCAGAAAAAATCATCCGGATCAGCACGTCAGATAACTTCTGGTCGATGGGTGATACCGGCCCCTGCGGTCCCTGTTCTGAAATTTTCTATGACCACGGTGAGCACATCTGGGGTGGTCCTCCGGGAACGCCTGAAGAAGACGGTGACCGGTTTATTGAAATCTGGAACCTGGTTTTCATGCAGTTCAATAAGCAGGCAGACGGTACCATGGAACCGCTGCCTAAGCCTTCTATCGATACCGGTATGGGCCTGGAGCGTATTTCTGCCATTCTTCAGAATGTGCACAGCAACTATGAAATTGACCTGTTCCAGAACCTGATTAAAGCGACTGCTGACATTACAGGGGCTAAAGACCTGGAAGACAAGTCTTTGCGTGTTGTAGCTGACCACATCCGTTCATGCGGCTTCCTGGTATGTGACGGCGTAATGCCCGGCAACGAAGGTCGCGGCTATGTACTGCGCCGTATCATTCGTCGTGCAGTACGTCACGGCTATCAACTTGGCGCGAAAGACATTTTCTTCTACAAACTGGTAGCGGCTCTGGTGAAAGAGATGGGTGAGTTCTACCCTGAACTGGCTGATCAGCAACCTGTCATTGAGAAAGTATTGCGGGTTGAAGAAGAGCAATTCAGTAAAACACTGGAACGGGGCATGAACATGCTCAATGACACGTTATCTTCACTGGAAGGCGATACGATTCCCGGTGAAGTGGTGTTCAAACTGTATGACACTTACGGATTCCCGGTTGATTTAACCAACGATGTTGCCCGCGAGCACAATGTAAAAATTGACGAAGCCGGTTTTGAAAAGGCCATGGAAGCTCAGCGTGCCCGTGCTCAGAAAGCCAGTAACTTCGGTGCCAATTATAATGACCTGCTGAAAATTGAACATGAAACAGCATTCACCGGTTATACCGATGTGGAAGGTGAGGCAAACGTTGTCGAACTTATTCATGACAATCAATTTTGCGAATCGCTCACCGACGGACAGGAAGGTATTGTGGTATTAGACCAGACGCCCTTTTATGCCGAGTCCGGTGGTCAGGCCGGCGACCGTGGTGTGCTTAAAGTAGCTAACGGTGAATTTATTGTTACTGATACCCAGAAAATGGGTAATGCATTCGCGCACAAAGGTAAGGTCGTCGGTGAAATACGTAAAGGCGAAAAAGCGGCTGCGGCTATCGACAACAGCAATCGTGAAGCCGTGAAGCAAAATCACAGTGCGACGCACTTGCTGCATGCTGCACTGAGAGAAATCTTAGGTGAGCATGTCACTCAGAAAGGTTCTCTGGTAGAAGCACAACGCCTGCGTTTTGACTTCTCCCATTTTGAGGGCGTGACGGCAGAGCAGTTGCTGACAATTGAAAACCGGGTAAATGAAGAAATTCGCGCTAACCATGCGCTGCAAACTGAATTGATGGAACTGGATGAAGCCAAAGCCTCTGGTGCGATGGCATTGTTCGGTGAGAAGTACGACGAGAAAGTACGCGTTGTCACAATGGGTCCGTTCTCTGTTGAACTTTGCGGTGGTACTCACGTCAAACGTACAGGTGATATTGGTTTATTTAAGATTGTGTCAGAAAGTGGTATCGCATCAGGCGTTCGTCGCATAGAGGCGATAACCGGCGCAACTGCAGTTGAGTTTGTTCAACAACAACAAATTCAATTACAGACCGCAGCCGGATTGCTGAAAACTGACGTATCAGGACTGATTGACCGTATCGGTGTACTGCAAACGCAAACGAAAGAGCTTGAGAAGGCATTATCAGCGGCGAAGCAAAAACTGGCTTCTCAGCAAGGCGCTGACATGCTGGGTCAGACTATAGAAATTAACGGTGTGAAAGTGTTAATTTCTGAACTGGAAGGCGTTGAGTCTAAAGCGTTGCGTGGAATGATGGACGATCTTAAAAACCGAATCGGCGAAGGGATCGTAGTACTAGGTATGGCTGATGGTGCGAAAGTCAGTTTGATAGTTGGTGTGACCAAACAGCTTACCGGCAAAGTGAAAGCAGGCGAATTGGTAAACTTTATTGCCTCACAGGTTGGCGGAAAAGGTGGTGGCAGACCAGACATGGCGCAAGCCGGTGGTAGTCAGCCAGAAAATTTGGCAAGTGCATTGGCTTCGGTTAACGCATATTTGTCAGATAAGCTATAATCCAGATTGTAAGGTAATCAGTGAGTTTTTGGAGTGACACAAAAACACGGAATCACTGACGTTACCGTCGGGTCGTGCCGGCGAGTGACATAAGGTTAAAGGATATTTTCATTTGTAAAGGATCAGGAGCAAGCGAATGCTTATTTTGACTCGTCGTGTAGGTGAAACCCTGATGGTCGGTGATGATGTAACGGTTACCGTATTAGGCGTTAAAGGAAATCAGGTACGAATTGGTGTGAATGCGCCGAAAGAAGTATCAGTGCATCGTGAAGAGATTTACATGCGTATACAGGCTGAGAAAGGCGGGCAGCCGGGTAACAGTGTTACCGAATAATCCCGATAGAAAGAGGCCGGTTGAACCGGCCTTTTTTGACTCTGAGGTATGATAGAGCGGGCTTTTTATCCGATTTGTTTAAAATGGCAGCATACGATTCATTTTATTGAAAAAAGGGTTTGACTCCCTCACGAGTATCAGTAAAATGCGCACCACTGTTACGGAGAGGTGGGTGAGTGGCTGAAACCAGTTCCCTGCTAAGGAACCATACCTATTACTGGTATCGAGGGTTCGAATCCCTCCCTCTCCGCCATTGTTCAAGGTTGGACGTGGTGGCCAACAATAAGTTTTAATGCGCGTGTGTAGCTCAGCTGGATAGAGTACCTGGCTACGAACCAGGCGGTCGGAGGTTCGAATCCTTCCACACGCGCCATACCGGAAAGCCCACCATCAGGTGGGCTTTTTTCGTTTTCCTCTTTAAATTCTGCCTTAAGTTTTCTTTAAGCTTATGGTGCTATACTCTGCCAATAATTCTCTCAGATTCAGTGTTATGCGAATTCTACTTGTTGAAGATGACAGACCCCTTTCAGATGCCCTTGCGCAATCCCTGCGGGACGCGAATCACGTTGTTGATTGTGTATACAAAGGGAAAGACGGGATAAATACTGCACTGACCGGTCAGAACGACATAACTATTCTGGATCTCGGCTTGCCCGATATGGACGGATTAGAAGTACTCAGATCACTTCGTCATAAATTGCCGCATATGCCTGTCATTATTCTTACCGCCAGGGATAAAGTCTCTGACAAAATTCTCGGACTCGACGCAGGAGCCGATGATTATCTGCCAAAGCCATTTGAAATGGACGAGTTGTTCGCCCGTTTGCGGGTTGTCGAAAGACGTTTGGGAACGGCAACCAGTGCCGTGGTCTCTATTGGCGAAGTACAGCTTAACACGCAAACCCTGGAACTGAGTGTCACCGGACAATCTGTTGCCTTGCCCCGCCGTGAATTAATGCTGCTTAAGGTTCTGATGGAGAACGGTGGCCGCATACAGCCTAAACAAAAACTTGAATCACGGCTCTATGAGTGGGGAGAAGAAGTAGCCAGCAACACGATTGAAGTGCACATACATCATTTGCGGAAAAAGTTACCGGAAAGCTTTATTAAAACCGTACGCGGTGTGGGCTACTGTATTCCTGTGAAGGCTTCCGGCCAGTGAGATCTATTCGCCGCTTTTTGACGGCAGTTCTGGTGAGCTTCCTTATACTGGTTATATTCAGCGCTGCTATTCATGGGTACCGGGCTGCGACCCGCGTGTCGGGCTCTTTTATGGATGAAGAGTTGCAAAGCGTGCTGGGTACAGTGGCTGTCACTAATGGATTAATCACAGACACAAATCATGAGCCGGGCCTGGTCTATCAAATCTGGCAAAATCAGCAGCTTATTGCGCGGTCAGAGAATGCACCGTTAACTGCGCTTGCCTCCGGAGAAGACGGATACAGTGACAGAAATTTTACCGCTAAACGCTGGCGGGTATTAAGGCAAACACTCCCGGGAGACTATGTGGTACTGGTGGCTCAACCTATTCAGCGTCGGGTCGACTTGTCGGAGTCACTAGTTATTTCGGTCATCATGCCCTTTATTTATGCGGTGCCGATCCTTGCTCTGATTATATTTTTATCGGTCAGCAGGGGGCTGCGCCCGCTTAAAGTGTTATCGGAAAAATTGTCCCGCAGGAAAGGGAAGGATCTCTCGACGATTCTGTTACCGCAAGTTCCCGAGGAAATGCAACCTGTTATGAAAACGCTCAACAGCATGTTTTCGCGGTTGCAGGAAGCGTTTGAGCGGGAACAGCAATTTGCTTCAAATGCTGCCCATGAGTTACGTACGCCACTGAGCGTGATGAAAATAAACTTGCACAATGTGGCTCAGGATATGCCGCAGCAATCTTCAAAGCTCACTGCAATCCGGGAAGATACTGACAGAATGATTCATGTGGTCAATCAGATTTTACTGCTAAGCCGGACCAGTCCCGAACTGTTCCACTTGCAACTGGGCAGAGTTGACGCATTCGAAGTCGCGCAAAAAGTCATTACTGATTTGTACTCAAAAGTTGAGTTTAAAGAACAGGAAATTAGCCTTGAAGGAGAAAGTACCCGGATACATTCTACTGAATTTACACTTTACACCCTGCTGTCAAACCTTGTAGCAAATGCGATTTCATACTCTCCTGTGCATGCGGTGATTCAAATTACTGTTCGTCAGCAAGGAAATAGCGCAGAGCTGCTCGTTGAAGATTCTGGTCCGGGGATTGCTGAAGAAGAAAGAGAAAAGGTCCTTGAACGTTTTTACCGGGATCAAAAGCAGGAGGCCCGCCAGACGAACGGGAGCGGTCTGGGATTAGCTATCGTGCGGCAGATTTTAATGTTGCACCAGGGGACGATAGAGCTTGGGACCTCAGGCCTTGGAGGGCTTAAAGTTCGTGTTCAGCTGCCTTTGAATGAGGTATCTCTGTGAGAAAAATGAGATATCCGGCAGGACTAAGCTTCCTGCTTATCCCATGCTTTACCTTTGCAAAGATGCCTGAGGCTGTAATAGAAATCAGAGACAATTTGTTTGTGCCGCAGACCATCGTGATCCCCGCTAATCAGAAAGTAAAGTTGACTTTCATAAATCATGACACCACGCCGGAAGAGATCGACAGCTTCGATTTAAACAGAGAAAAAGTTATTTTCGGGAACAGTAAAGGCACTATCTTTGTCGGGCCTCTGCCGCCCGGCGAATATCAATATTTTGGTGAGTATCACCCGAATACCGCAGTAGGATCTGTTGTAGTCAGCGCAGAAGGAAAGCCAGATGCTAATTAATACTGTCATCCTGTTTATTCGCGATACTTTGCCTATCTTCCTGCTGATCAGCTTTTTGCTCGTACAGCGACAAACAACAGTAAAAGTGATCCTTACCGGCACAATTACCGGTCTTGCGATGGCAATAATGCTGTATATCAATTTGTCAGCATTATCTGAAGTGGCCGACGGTAACGGACTGGAATGGGCAAAAGGTATTGCTCTCATTGTCGCATTTATAGCCTTTTGTCGTTATGTAGTCGCTGAGCCGGTTTCATTATTTTCTGCATGGGCAGTGTTAAGCAGTATCACAATGGTAAATGCCATTCATTTTATTATTTATAGTGTTGCCTACTGGCCATCTCAGCAAGCTGATATGAGTCTGATGATAGGAACGATTATCGGGCTGGGTATCAGTTGCAGTGTCAGCGTGTTGCTATTTTTTGTGCTTGAATCCACGCATTCTTACTTCATCAAAATCAGCATGCTGGCTGTTTTCATTGGCGGCCAGGTGGCGAATATAACGGTGATGGCTGAGCAAATTAATTTACTCAACGAGCAGCCAAGAGTGTGGGACACATCAACATGGCTGGCAGATGACAGTGAGTATGGCCATTTCTTTAACGTGCTGGTGGGCTATGAGGCAACACCGGGCCCTGTTTATCTGGCTGTCTACTCTTTTGCGGTCATTGTGCCTTTAATATTGAAACTTTCGTTGCGTGGACGACAAAGACGTAAAGCAACGGGGAGAAGTGTGTAATGCGGTATTATATTTTTCTTCTTTTCAGTCTGCTGATTTCCGGCTCCGCACTGGCTGATAATTTCATCGTGGACAGGGTTTATCATCCTTATGTACTGCCTTTTGAGCGGGAAGTGGAGTGGCGTCTCATGTCCAGACAGAACGACGATGGCAACCTGCTGCAGCAGCGCTATTCCTTCGGGCATGCTTTATCGGAGCGCACAATTCTTGAGGCATATATTGTCGGTTCCCGGGATGAGCAGGGGGACTTCGGAGCAAGTTCATATGAGCTGGAATTTCGCTGGATGCTGACAGAACAGGGTCAATACTGGGCTGACTGGGGAATGCTGTTTGAAATCGAGAAGGAACATGCTTCGAATGACTGGTCTGTAAAATCCGGAGTGCTGACTGAAAAGGAATTTGGCCGGTTCAGCCTGACTACCAACGTATTTCTGGTGTATGAATGGGGCGATAATATAGCCAGTGAATTCGAAGGCGAATTTAAAATGAAATACCGGTACCGATGGATACCGGAAATTCAGCCCGCTATTGAGTTCTATGCCGCAGAGGATTATGTGGGCGCAGGGCCGGGTTTCATGGGGATAAAACGTTTCCCGGCCAGCAGACAATTAAAGTGGGAAGTTGCATTTATCACCGGATTCAATGGTGATAGTAAAGACCATACGTTACGGATGGCGCTGGAATATGAATTCTGAATTATTTGACGTTAACCGGGTATTTTTATCTATATTAAGATTGCCTTAAGTTTTCCCCTTCACACTGTACTTAACAAACAAAAGAGTGTCTTTTATGTTAAGTACAAAAACTACTGCAGATGTTTCCGCAACGGAACTGCCTGCAAATAAACGGTATAAGCCGGCATCGTCGCTTTCGGTGTTTGCGGCTACTCAGGGGGCTCTTAACCGTCCGGTGCTCGAACAGCAAGTGGCAGGAGGTTTCCGGGCAGCATTTGGTGCTGAGATAACAGAATTCATGCCATTGCTGGTCGGGGTCGGAAATACAACCCCGTTGGCCGTAGCAGGGATCAGAACAGGACAGTCCCCCTTTTTTGTAGAAACTTATTTGAAAGATAGTTTGCAAGTGTGCCTGGCGCGCAACGGCCTGGTGACACCCCGCCACCGGATTGCGGAAATCGGCAACCTGTTCAGTCCGTCTTCATATCTTACTTTGCCCTTATTACTTATCACAGCACTTGCACTTTTCAGGCGCGACTATGAAGTCCTGGTTTTTACTGCCACTTCTTCTTTGCGAACCCTGATGGCTAAAAGTCATATTCAATTGACAATTCTGGCCTCAGCCAGGCGGGACGCATTGTCCGATGATGACCAGATAAAATGGGGGAATTATTACGATACCTCGCCACAGGTGGTAGCAGTTAGCTTATCTCACATCGTTAGTCAGCTTTTCAGAAATAGCCGGATCCGGACTTTATTTTCGGGGCTTGCTTCACAATGTGCTCAGCTGTCCACTGAAATAGAGGAGGCCCTGTGATTTTAGGTAACTGGTTATCCCGGGCTGAACTTCCCGCTCTGGAGTGGGAAGAGGGCGTAATGACTTACGGAGAACTGGCTGCTGAAGTTGACCGGTTGTCATTCTGGTTCGAATGTCAGCCAGGCGCTCATTTTGCCATTGAGATCAGCAACAGTCCCGAATGGGTCATTCTTGATCTTGCCTGTCAGGCTGCCGGAAAGGTGCTGGTGCCTGTACCTCCCTATTTTTCCCCGCAACAGCGGGCTCATTTATTCGCGGAAGCCGGTATTGAATACTATTTTTCTGCTAGTCCTGTGACGAATCATACGTTCAGTTTGAAAGAGTGCCCGTTTCAGCGACTATATCTTTATCAAATTGCCGGAAGTAAGACGCCTCTGGTACCTGACGGTACCGGTAAGATTACTTTTACCTCTGGTTCAACCGGAAATCCAAAAGGCGTATGCCTTAGTCACCAGTCGCAGAAAGTAGTGGCTGAAAGTCTTGTCAATGCGACCGGTATCGCTTCGCCCAGGCATTTGTGTTTGCTGCCATTGTCTACTTTGCTGGAAAACATCGCAGGTATCTATGCGCCACTAATGGCAGGAGGCTGTATTGTGCTTCGTCGTGCTGAATCACTGGGCTTTGAGGGCGTTTCGCTTACATCACCGGAACGCATGCTTCAAAGTATTTCAGAGGCGAAGCCTTCCACACTCATTCTTGTACCTGAGCTCTTGCAGCTTTTGGTCTCAGCGTGTTCTCAGGGCTGGCAACCTCCTGCTTCATTATTATTTATTGCTGTGGGCGGAGCGACTGTACCGGCGGCACTGATTAAGAAAGCCAGAGATTGCAGATTGCCTGTTTATCAGGGATATGGACTGTCTGAGTGTGTATCGGTTAATACGCTTAATACACCAGCTAAAGACAATATTTACAGTGCTGGCACAGCACTTGGCCATAACAGGCTGGTCATTGAAGATGGCGAGATTGTGATCACCGGAACGCTTTTTCTGGGATACGTAAACATGCCGGAGTCTTTTTATCCCACAGCCGTTTACACCGGAGATCTCGCGGTGCAAACAGATGGATTTTTTCAGATCGCCGGCCGCAAAAAGAATGTGTTTATTAATTCTTTCGGCAGAAATATTTCCCCCGAGTGGATTGAGGGAGAACTCATGGCAACAGGTTTATTCAGACTTGTTGTGCTGACGGGGGAAGCCAGACCATATTGCGGTGCACTTTTGCTGCCCTATGAATCCGGTTTGGACAGCAAAATAACCGGCCAGGCAATCGCTGCGGTAAATCAGCATTTACCCGAATACGCCAGGGTAAAAGTATGGCAATCCGTGCCGGAACTGGCCACAGATAAAACCCTTTTCACGGCAAACCGGAAGCTTAAACGGGATGCTCTGGCGTCAAAATATCAGTCAGTCATCGACACAATGTATGCCGGTAGCGGCCTAATCTCTGAGGAAATTGAAGCATGAATCTGTATCAACGTCTTGAAAATGAAACCCAGAAAGAACGTGCATATCTGGTCAGTTCTCCGGTTATCCGGCGGTGCTTTGCCGGTGATGTGTGCCTGAGCGACTATATTGCCTTTTTAAGTCAGGCATATCATCACGTGAAACATACTGTGCCACTCCTGATGGCAACAGGCGCTGCTTTACCTGACGACAAAGAGTGGTTGCGGAAAGCTGTTGCGGAATATATTGAGGAGGAAATGGGGCATCAGGAATGGATTCTGAGTGATATTGCCGCCTGTGGTGCCGATAAGGAAAAAGTTCGCTACAGCCAGCCTGCCGCAGCTACTGAACTCATGGTTTCCTATGCATGGGACAGTATCCGCAGAAAATCACCTCTTTGTTTTTTTGGAATGGTGTTTGTGCTGGAAGGTACCAGTATCGCTTTAGCTGACAACGCTGCGGCATCAATTCAAGAGCAGTTAGATCTGCCCCGGAATGCTTTCAGTTACTTGCGTTCTCATGGTTCGCTGGATCAGGAGCATATCGTATTCTTCAAAAACTTGATGAACAAAATTGAGGATGTCGAAGAGCAGAATATCATTGTTCACAGCGCCAAGATGTTCTTTCAACTCTATGCAAATATCTTTCGCACACTATCTCAAGATACCGCCATTCAAGAGGTTGCATAATGTCTGTTCAATGGCAAAAGCAAGTTTGTTTACTCACAGGCGCATCCGGCGGAATTGGTCAGGCGATAGCTAAAAGGCTGGCTGATTCGGGCGCGCGTCTTATCCTTACCGGCCGTAATGCACAAAAGCTGTCTGAGCTGGCAGAGGCCTTGCCCGGTCAGCACCGGATTTTATGTGTTGATATTACCAGGCCTGATGACAGGGAGAAGATTGCTAACGTATGCCAGGAGATGGGATTAACCCTGCTTATTAACAATGCGGGCGTGTCTTGTGTTGGAGATTTCCACGGTGTATCCGCACAGGCTATTGAAGATGTGATGACTGTTAATCTGCTGGCACCTGTGGCGTTAACGCAAAGACTTTTGCCGGTTCTGCGAAGAAGTGAGGAAGCGCGGGTTGTTAATATAGGGTCGACGTTTGGTTCTGTAGGCTTTCCATATCACAGCATTTACTGCGCTTCAAAATTCGGATTAAGAGGTTGGACAGAATCACTTAGCCGCGAATATCGCGATACCTCCGTCTCTTTTCATTATCTTGCACCCAGAGCAACGAATACTGCAATTAACAACAAAAATGTTGTCGCGATGAATCACGCTCTTGGCAATGAAACTGATGCGCCGGAGGTTGTTGCTGACGCCCTGATGCTTCAGCTGTCTAAATCCAGACGTCGATGGTTTATTGGTTCACCCGAAAAGTGGTTTGCGCGTCTTAACGGAGCGCTGCCTGAGTTGGTAGATTTCGCGTTAGCAAAAAAGTTAACCACAATCCGTCAGTTTGTAAGTTCAGCGAAAGAGGAAAAATGGCTATGAAGATAACTAAATATATAGTTTCAATAGTGGCTGCCAGTTTTATGAATACTGTGCTTGCCAGTGAAGCAATCAGTTTGTCAGACATTCAGCATGAATGGGCTGAAATTAATTACAAGACGAAGGAAGACAAAGATAAAGCATTTAAGAAGTTGATCACAAAAGCAGAGTGGCTGGTAAAACAGTCTCCGGAAAAGGCAGACAGTCATATCTGGCTTGGCATTGTACAGTCGAGTACAGCTGGAGCGGAAGATGGCCTGGGGGCACTTTCCTACGCAAAGGCAGCCCGTAAAAACCTGGAAGAAGCGCTCAGGCTGGATGAGAATGCGCTGCAAGGTTCTGCACTGACAAGTCTGGGAGTGCTGTATCACAAGGTACCCGGATGGCCCATAGGCTTTGGCAGTGATAAAAAAGCAGAGCAACTTTTGAAAAGGGCGCTTGTGGTCAACCCTGAAGGCATCGATCCAAATTACTTTTATGCAGAATATTTATATGACGAAGGTGACTACATGCAGGCAAAGCACTTCGCCGCAATAGCTTTGCAGGCGCCGGCCAGAGAAGACCGTCCTGTTGCCGATGAGGGCCGCCGGGCAGAAATTGGCCAGTTAATCAGTAAGATTAATAAAAAAATATCTGATTAGTTTTTCAAACACCCCCGCTATGTGCCTGGCTCCCTTGTTCAGGCACATATCTTCATTAATTCTGAATCAACATCTTCATTCAATTTGCGATTGTGCAAATATCGCCCACACTGAATCATAGCACATGTGCAGGTTCGTCCGGTGTTCTGTCTGATTTTCATCGCAAAATGTTGCTTTTGTTAGTGAATATAAGGCCGAAGTCGCATTGTTTCTGCCTGTTTAACATGTTACTTATTCCTAATACTCACATCACAATATAAACAGGTTCTGACATGGCATCAGATTCGTTAGTTAGTTTGCTTGGTGAAGCTGCCACATTAATGTTAACCGGCATGGTATTTGTGTTCGCTTTTCTGGCACTGCTCATCGCCGGTGTTAAGGCCATTGCCTGGTACTGCCGGCGTTATCCCGGCAATGAAGACGTCGCTGTTCCGGTGAGAACGCCATCTGCACCTGCTCAGTCAGCCGTGAGCGGGCAAACCATAGCTGCCATCACAGCAGCCATTCATCAGCACAGAAACAATCAAAAATAGCATCAAAGAGGATTTTTTATGTCTAAGCCACTGGCACTGACAGAACTTGTATTGCGTGATGCCCACCAGTCTTTACTGGCTACCCGCATGCGTCTGGAAGACATGTTACCCATTGCAGGCGAGCTCGATAATGCAGGTTTCTGGTCTGTTGAATCCTGGGGAGGGGCAACGTTTGATGCCTGTATCCGTTATCTGGGTGAGGATCCCTGGGAGCGCATCCGGGCGCTGAAAAAAGCCATGCCGAAAACCCGGCAACAAATGTTGCTCCGTGGGCAGAACTTATTAGGATATCGCCACTATGCTGATGATGTGGTCACCCGTTTTGTTGAACGTGCCCATGAAAATGGCGTGGATGTTTTTCGCATATTTGATGCGATGAACGATGTCCGTAATCTGCAAACCGCCGTGAAGGCTGCCATTGATTGCGGCGCTCACGCGCAGGGTACCATGTCCTATACCATCAGCCCTATGCACACAATCGACGGCTGGGTGGATATGGCGAAGCAGCTCGAAGACATGGGCGTGCATTCTATCTGCATTAAGGACATGGCTGGTTTGCTTAAACCTTACGAGTGCGAAACGCTGGTTACCCGCCTGAAAGAAACCGTGCAGGTGCCTATTGCCATGCAGTGTCACGCCACCACCGGTCTGAGCACAGCTACCTACCAGAAAGCCATTGATGCCGGCATTGACATGCTGGATACCGCTATATCGTCAATGAGTATGACCTACGGTCACAGCGCCACTGAGACTATTGTGTCGGCACTGGAAGGCACAGAAAGAGACACAGGCTTGTCGCTGGAGGGGTTAGAAGACATTGCTGCTTATTTCCGCGACGTGAGAAAGAAATACGCCAAATTCGAGGGCAGCCTTAAGGGTGTCGATGCCCGCATTCTGCTGGCGCAAGTGCCGGGCGGCATGCTCACAAACATGGAAAGCCAGCTGAAAGAGCAGGGCGCCGAAGACAAATTCGATGAGGTACTCAAGGAAATTCCCCGTGTACGTGAAGATCTTGGCTTCATTCCTCTGGTCACACCTACCTCACAAATCGTGGGGACGCAGGCTGTTTTGAACGTACTCACCGGCGAACGTTATAAAAGTATTTCCAAAGAAACGGCGGGTGTACTGAAAGGCGAATATGGCGCAACTGCTGCGCCGGTGAATGCTGAATTGCAGGCCCGTGTGCTTGATGGTGGTGAGCCGGTTACCTGCCGCCCGGCTGATTTGATCAAGCCGGAAATGGAAAGCCTGACTGACGACCTGGCATCATTGGCCAAAGAAAAAGGCTTCCTGTTGGCGGAAGAGCAAGTTGACGACGTACTCACGTACGCCCTGTTCCCGCAAATCGGTCTTAAGTTTTTGCAAAACCGCGGCAACCCGGATGCCTTTGAACTTGCGCCGGGCAAAGAGCCGGAAGTGGCTACAGCGCCTGTTGCTGCTCCAAAAGCAGTGGGGCAACCCTCAAGCTACGATGTGAAAGTAGACGGCAAAGTGTATCACGTGGAAGTGGCTGAATCCGGCACGCTGACCAGTGTTACGCCGGCCGCAACAGAGCGCGCACCGGCTCAAAGCAGCGCAGCCGCACCGGCTGGCGGACAGGCAATCAATGCGCCGTTATCCGGCAATGTGTTCAAAATTTTAGTCTCTGAAGGTGATGCTGTGTCCAACGGGGATGTGGTTATTATTCTTGAAGCGATGAAAATGGAAACCGAAATCCGTTCCGCCTTTGACGCAACAGCTGGCCGTATTCTGGTGAAAGAGGGTGACAGTGTTGCCAGTGGTCAGGCGCTGATAGAGTTGAACTGATGGAAAAATTATCAATTTTGTGGGACAGCACTGCACTGGCGCATTTTCAGGGCGGGCAACTGGTAATGATGGCAGTGGGTTTACTGCTTTTATATCTGGCCATCGTGAAAAAATTCGAGCCGCTATTGCTGTTACCCATCGGTTTCGGCGCGCTGTTAACCAATATTCCGCTGGCTGGCTTCAGTGAACCGGGTGGCCTGTTATATTACATCTATGAAGTGGGCATTCATTCCGGCGTGTTCCCGTTACTGATTTTCATGGGTGTGGGAGCGATGACAGACTTTGGCGCACTGATCGCAAATCCCAGAATGTTGCTGCTGGGCGCTGCGGCTCAATTTGGTATTTTTGCCACATTGTTCGGCGCTATTGCCCTTAATTTCATTCCCGGTTTCGATTTCACGTTAAAAGATGCCAGTGCTATTGCCATCATCGGTGGTGCTGACGGACCCACGGCAATCTTTCTGGCTTCCCGTCTTGCCCCTGATTTGCTGGGGGCAATTGCTGTCGCCGCTTATTCTTACATGGCACTGGTTCCTATTATCCAGCCACCTATTATGAAAGCGCTGACCAGTGAAGATGAGCGAAAAATCGAAATGGCGCAGTTACGCCACGTGTCGCAAAAAGAGAAAATCATATTTCCGCTGGCGGTACTCATTCTGACCATTTTATTCCTGCCTTCTGCAACACCACTGGTGGGTATGTTCTGTTTTGGTAACCTCATGCGGGAATGCGGTGTGGTAGACCGGCTGTCAAAAACGGCGCAGAATGAACTTATCAATATTGTGACCATCTTCCTGGGCCTGGCTGTGGGGTCTAAATTATCTGCCGATAAATTTTTAACTGTGGAAACGTTAGGGATCCTCGGCTTAGGTGCGATTGCTTTCGCTATCGGCACTGCCGCCGGTGTATTGATGGCAAAACTCATGAATAAAATGAGCGGTGGCGGAATCAACCCGCTTATCGGCGCTGCCGGGGTGAGCGCTGTACCCATGGCGGCGAGAGTGGTCAATAAAGTGGGTTTGCAGAGTAACCCGCATAATTTCCTGTTAATGCATGCCATGGGGCCAAATGTAGCCGGCGTACTGGGTTCTGCCGTCGCAGCAGGTATTCTGCTGGCGCTGGTGGGTTAATTGTCTTTCCGGGCAACGTTGACCACTCAGGTCAACGTTTGCTGGGGTACCAGTGACTGATAAGCAAGGATCAGCTTTTTGGTCATATCATGTTGAGGCCAGCGGAAGATTGTTTCCGTTTTACCGGTTTCAACAATCTGTCCGTTTTCCATCACGATGATCCGGTCGGCAATGTGTCTCACAATGCCTAAGTTGTGGGAGATAAAAATAAACGACAACCCCAGCTCTTTTTGCAGGTTCAGGATCAGGTTTACTGTTTGCGAGCGTACTGAAGGGTCCAGTGCAGCAAAAGGTTCGTCTGCGACCAGAATCTTTGGCTGTAATACCATGGCTCTGGCGATGGCTACACGTTGCTGCTGACCGTCAGACAACATGTGGCGGTAAAAGTAGTAGTGATCACGCAGCAATCCCACTTTAACCAGAATATCTTCGATGACTTTCTTGCGTTCTGTTTCATCCAGTTCAGTATTCAGCGATAACGGCTCATCAAGAATACGCCCTACAGGAATGCCGGGGTTCATGGCTTCGCTGCTGTGCTGGAAAATCATGCGGATATCATTGCTGGCGTTATAGCTCTTAGTCGACTTCTTTTTAGCCGCGTTATACATCACGTTGCTGAGGAATATCTCGCCTTCATCGGCAGGCACTGCACCCACCAGCAGCTTGGCCAGCAGGGATTTTCCGGCGCGGTTTTCACCGATGATGGCAATAGTCTCGCCGCGCTTCACACTCAGTTCTATAGGACCTAAGGCAAACACTTCCGGCTTTTTCAGCCAGCGTTTCTTATCACTGTGGTGGAATGTCAGGCCGCTGACATGCATGATCTCACTCATAACTTCTCCATGTGCAGAGGGAAGTGACAACTGTAAGTGTGGTCATGGATACGACGCACGCCGGGCGTACTGACACAAGCGCGCTGGGCGCGGGGGCAGCGCGGGCCCAGCCGGCAGCCAATGGGAACGTGTTGCAATGAAGGAATGGTGCCGTCCAGTGCCGGCAACACGGACTTAGGCGGTAAGTCATTCCTGAAACTCGGCGCACTGTCCAGCAGTGCTTTCGTGTACGGGTGAAGCGGCCGTTTACGGATATGCTTCATCTTGCCGGATTCAACAGTTTGTCCGCAGTACAGTACCGTCATGGTGTGAGACATACTGGCGATGGCCAGCAAGTCGTGGCTGACAAACAATATGGATAGTGATTTTGTTTGATTCAGACGTGTCAGTAACTTCAGTACTTTGGTCTTCGTGGTCGTTTCCATGCCACGGGTGGGATCGTCAGCAATTAGCAGTCTGGGCTGTGAAATCAGCGCCATAGCAATCATGAACTTCTGACCAATGTCGGTAGGCACCTGGTGGGGATACGCATTCAGATAGTGCTTATGATTTTTAATCCCGACTTTGTGCACAGTACTGATAGCGGTTTTCCGGCGGTCCTGCTTGCGTTGCCAGAACCATTTACCGTTTACCAGTTCATCCGGGATGGCTTCTTCTAACTGCTCACCTAATGTGGTGGAGGGATCCATGGCTGATACCGGATCCTGAAATACCACGCCGATATCCCGGCGCATCAGTTCACGCCGCTCTTTTGCTGACATGGACAGCATATTTTTGCCGTTCCAGCTCATTCTGTCAGCGGTGATACGCCACTGCTGGGGAAGTGAACCGGAAATCGCCTGAACCATTAGACTCTTGCCTGAACCGGATTCACCCACCAGCGCGCGGATTTCTCCGCTGTTAACGGTGAGGTTCACTTTATCTAACGCTTTAACACGGGTATTCCCGTTGTCTATCTCAAGCGTCATATTTTTTATATCGAGCATGGGCATTAGTGTGTCAGCCTCCGTCGAAGTGCAGAGCGCAGTCCGTCACCGACAATGTTCACCGCCAGTACCATCAAAAATATCGTCAGGCCGGGCAGGCCCACGTTCCAGGGAGCGATATAAGCCACATCCAGTCCGTCTGCCAGAATCACGCCCAGCTCGGGAAGGGGTGGCTGTGCACCCAGGTTCAGAAAACCCAGTGCGGAAATGTCGATGACAGCAATGGATAACGCCAGTGACCCCTGTACCACCAGCATTTCAATCATATTCGGCAGCACCGAGTGAAAAAATAACTGCAAAGGGCGTGCGCCATCCAGCCTGGACGCCAGAATGTATTCTTTTTTCATTTCACTGCGCACATAAGAGCGGGTGTGATGGATAAACTGAGGGATAAGTGCCAGAGTAATCGCCCACATACTGTTGACGAGACCAGTACCCAGAATGGCCACGATGATAATGGCTATCAGCAGAGTAGGGATGGCCATCAGCGCATCCAGAGTATGATTTATCACGCTGGAGCGAACACCGCTGGTCATGCCGGCGATGGTGCCGATTGTTACACCTGCCAGCATAGCGATAAGCACCAGCATCAGGCTGGACCCGAAGGTAACACGGCAGCCGTACATAATGCGTGAAAATACATCTCTGCCCAGTGCATCAGTGCCGAACAGGTGGGAGATGGTACCGTTCGGTTCCCAGCTCGGCGGCACCAGCAGGGCATCGATATTTTGCTGTAACGGGTCGTAAGGCGCTACCAGCGGCGCAAACAGAGACACGAAGAAAAACAGGCCGAGCACAATGAAGCCGGCAAAGGCTACATGACTGCTGCGGAACTCTTCCCAGGTGCGCTGCCAGGGAGAGGGCTGCGATTCTTCCTGATATAAACTAAACCGTGCCACGTTCGTACTTTTCCCTGCTTGGGTCGATAAAGCGGTTAAACAAATCAATCATAATAGTGAAACTGATCACCACTGTAGCTACTGCCAGCATACCAACACGCAGTGCCGGATAATCGCGCTGGTAAATGGCCTGAATCAGCCAGTTGCCAATACCCGGCCAGGAAAACAAGGTTTCAACAATCATGGCATTGGTGATGAGCGTTGTAATCTGGATCGCCATCAGTGGCAAAATGGGGAGTAAGGCGTTTCTCAGTATATGGCGGAAAAAGATTTGCCGCTTGGAAAGTCCGCGGGATTCTGCCGCTGCAATGTACGGGCTTTTCAGCACGTCGATCACTGAACGCCTTGTCAGCCGGACCATGGAGGCGGTGGAAACCAGCGCGATAGATACCGTGGGCAGGAGCAGGTGGATGAGTGCATCGCTGAGTGCCAGGCCGCTGTCCACACTGTCTGCAATGATGATGTCGATGAGGATAAAGCCGGTTTGCGGAGGCACATCAAATAACAAGCTCACACGCCCTGATAACGGCACCACACCAAGATTCAGACTGAAAAACAAAATGAAAACCAGCGCTATCCAGAATACCGGAAATGAGTAACTGACCATACTGGCCGAATTAATCAGGTAATCCCGTTTGGTGTAACTGCGTAACCCCGCATAACAGCCAAGAGGCACACCCACAAAAATAGCGATAAAAAGTGCATAGGCACTGAGCTCTATTGTGGCGGGCATGGCGATACCGATTTCCTGCCTTAACGGCAGACCGGATATAAAACTATACCCCCAGTTCCCCTGAAGCAGTTGCTGCACATAATAGATAAATTGAAACAGATAGGGTTTATCGAGCTGAAACTGGCGGATGAGTGCAGCACGCTGTGCCTCATTTTGCGGCGTGATTCCTGTCAGATTCACCAGTACGTCGCCGGGAAACAAATAAGCAAGGGCGAAGGACAATGCCGCCAGCACGAGCATAGTGGTTATAAATAGGGTCGCATAGCGGATCAGAATTTGTATCACAGGGATTTCGTCACTCCGGCAAAACGTACACCACCGTACGGATTAATACTCATGCCCTTCAGATTTTTACGGTAAGCCTGATACCGGTAAGCATGAGCAATAGGCACGATGGGTAATTCATCATACAGCAAGCGGTTCACTTCTTCATAGATTGCTTTGCGCCGCTCCATATTTTGTGTTTGCAGGGCTTCATTAATCAGTGAATCGTATCGTTCGTTACACCACATTGCGCGATTGGTGCCGGACGGGATTGCGCCGCAACTGAGCAAAGGCCGGTAAAAGTTGTCCGGATCACCGTTGTCTGCGGACCAGCCAATCAGCACGCTGTCGTGTAAGCCTTCCCGCAGATGGCGGCGAAATGTGGTCCAGTCATAAGTGACAATATTCACCTGAATATCCACCGCTGACAAATATCGCTGGATCAGCTCAGCCATTTTGGTGGCATTCGGGTTGTAAGCGCGCTCCACAGGCATTGCCCAAATTGTCATGGTAAAGCCCGGTTCAATGCCTGCTTCCGTGAGTAATTTTTTTGCCAGTACCGGATTGTAAGCGGTATCTTCGGCATCACTCTGGAAAGCCCAGCTGGCAGTAGGAAGCAGGGTTTTTGCCCGTGTGGCACTGTCAAAGTACACAGCTTCAAGGAGGGTATTCTTGTCGATAGCCAGTGCCAACGCTTTACGCACGTCCGGATTGTCGAATGGAGGACGGTTGGTATTGAACGCCCAGAAACCGATGTTCAGACCGGGTTTTTCAGATAACTCAAGCTCTTCACGGTTACGGATCACCTCCAATTCTGTCTGGGCCGGGAAGGCAATAGCATCACACTCTCCGGTGATCAGTTTGGCAAGCCTGATTGAGCTCTTCGGCGTGATGTCGTAAATCAGGTGTTCCGTGTTTGACTGGCCTTCCGGCAACGACTGTTCACCCCAGTAATGCTCGTTGCGCAGAAAACGGATATAGTGGTCTTTGCGGTAGCTTTCAAATTTAAAGGGGCCTGTACCAATGGGGTAATAGTCAATCCTTTCCGGCGTGCCACGGCTCAACAGAAAATCAGCATATTCGGCTGATAAAATAACGGAAAAGTCTGTCGCAAGGTTCGCCAGGAAAGAGCTGTCACGCTGTTTTAAGGTGATCTCAATCCGGTAGCCATTGATGCGCTTCACATCTTCAATATTGGCAGCGATGCCGAGACTTTCGAAATAAGGGTAGCGTCCACCGGACACGCGGTGATATGGATTGGCTTCCAGCCGCCAGCGGTTGATGCTGAAAATGACGTCGTCGGCGTTAAAGCTCCGGGTCGGGGTAAAGTAAGGTGTGGTGTGAAATTCCACATCTTTATTTAACTGAAATGTATAGGTAAGACCGTCATCCGATACCAGCCAGCTGCTGGCCAGGTTTGGCACAATCTGACCGGTTTCAGGATCGAAATCCATCAGCCGGTCGTAAACCTGGTGGGCGGTGGCATCGGCGGTGGTGCTTGAAGTATCGGTTTGCGGGTTAAAATTCACCGGATTACTTTCAGAACAGTAGATGATACCTGACTGGTAAAAAGCAACCTGCTCTGATTTATCGCAGGCCTGAAGCCCTGTCAGCGCGACCAGTATAGTTGCCCACCGAAAACCCCGTCGCACCGTTATGCCTCCACAGATTCCGCTGAAGAATCCAGTAAATTGTATTTCTTTAAATAGCCTCTGAGCTGATGATAAGTCAGACTCAACTTTTCTGCAGTCTTTTTCTGATTAAACTGACTGTCTTCAAGTGCTTGCCTGATCATATCAATTTCAAATTGCTGGGAGCGTTCTTTCAGATCCAACGGATAAACCGGAGCTTGCGCAGCCTCGGGCACCGGCGTAAATACAGCGTCGTTGGGAGGCGGGAGGAGATCAGGTTGAATGCCGTTGATTTCTGATGCCGGCGGGGGAGCGGTAATTCTGTCCTGAGTCTTAATACGGCCTTTTGGTCTGAAGGGGGATTCAAACGGGTCAAGAATAATTTCGTGGACAGGCAGGTGAGGGTTATTGCAGCGGTACACGGCCCTTTCCACCACGTTTTTGAGCTCACGAATGTTACCCGGCCAGTGATAATCGAGTAAGGTGCGGCGGGCTTTCTCTGTAAAACCACTGAATAATTCCATATCCAGCTCCCTTGCCATATTAATGGCAAAGTTTTCAGCCAGTAACAGAATATCTTCTTTCCGTTCTCTCAGCGGTGGAATGGTAATAACGTCAAATGCCAGTCTGTCGAGTAAATCGGCGCGGAATTCGCCGCTTTCCGCCAGTGCAGGTAAATCTTCATTGGTTGCTGCTATCAGACGCACGTCGGTTTTAAGGGTTTTAGTACCGCCCACACGTTCAAATTCACCGTACTCAATGACCCTGAGTAATTTTTCCTGAATCAGACCTGAGGTGTTCGCTAACTCATCCAGAAACAAGGTGCCGTTATTGGCGACTTCAAAGCGGCCCTCACGGCGTTTGGCTGCACCGGTAAATGCCCCCGCTTCATAACCGAAGAGTTCACTTTCGAGCAGATTTTCATTCAGCGCGGCACAATTCAGCTTAATGTAATTTTGATCCCAGCGCTGAGACAGAAAGTGCAGACGGGCGGCAATAAGCTCTTTACCCGTCCCCCGTTCTCCGATAACCAGCACCGGCTTGTTCAGTGGGGCGATTTGGGAAATTTGTTCCAGTGTTTCCAGAAAGCTGTTGGCCTGACCCAGCAAGTTATCCTGTTGGCGAAATCTACTCATTTAGTCCCTCAATTGTTAGTCATTTAGACCAATAATTAGTGTAGATGAAAAACTTCGCAGAATCGAACATTAATTTAATTCAGAAAAAATGAATAAATTCAGTGAATTAAAAAGTATTAGCTAGTTGGCAAGCATATTGAATAGCTTAAGACAGAGATGCGTATTAACTACGAGCATTAAAATCCATGCACTTTTGCATGATTCCATACGAGCTGGAGGTAATGAATATGGGTATCTTCTCGCGTTTCACCGACATAGTGAACTCAAATATTAATGCATTGCTGGATAAAGCTGAAGATCCGGAAAAAATGGTTCGTCTGATTATTCAGGAAATGGAAGACACACTGGTTGAGGTGCGTTCAGCATCTGCGAAAACCATCGCCAGTAAAAAGGAAATTACTGCACAAATCAGTAAATACGAAGCCGATGCACAGGACTGGCAGGCCAAAGCGGAACTGGCTTTAAGTAAGGACAGAGAAGATCTGGCACGTGCAGCATTACAGGAACGTAAGAAAGCTGCAGAAGCTGCCGTTGCTCTGGGTAAAGAGCTGGCGGTAGTGGAAGAGCAGATTTCGAAACTGCAGGATGAGGTTGGACAGTTACAGGATAAGCTGGCCGATGCAAAAGCCCGTCAAAAAGCGATTATTATGCGCCAGAAAACGGCAAGTTCACGTTTAGAAGTGAAACGTACGCTGGATAGCAGTAAAGTTGATGCTGCTATGGGCCGGTTTGAGCAATATGAGCGCAAAATCGACGACCTGGAGTCTCAGGTAGAAGCGTACGACTTAGGTAAGAAAACGCTGAATGATGAATTTGCCGAGCTGGAAGCCGGCGATAAAATCGACGAAGAATTAGCAGCGTTAAAAGCTAAAATAAAAGAAAATAAAAGCGCAGAATAATGCGCGCCCGGTGGCGGTTTCCTAGCTCACAGGAAGCCGGACAAGCGGCTTTGTGGGCAGTTCTCACTAGAAATCGGAGGTTATGGTTATGGACGAGGGAATACTGGCACTGCTATTGGTACCCTTATTTTTGTTTTTGATATTTGTCGCACCCATCTGGCTTATTCTGCACTATCGCAGTAAGAAGCAAGTCAATCAGGGGTTAAGCGCAGAAGAGTTCGCAACGATCAATGAACTCGCGGAAAAGGCTGAAAAAATGTCTGACCGCATCAAAACATTGGAAGCCATTCTTGATAGTGAAGCGCCTCAGTGGAGAGACAGAGCATGAACCGTCAATTCTATCGTGATACCGAAAATGCCAGAATTGCAGGGGTATGCAGTGGTATAGCAGACTATTTCGGGTTGGAAAGGTGGCTTGTCAGAATTCTGGTTGTGTCTGCTTTTTTCCTGCTGGCCGGTACCTTCGTGTTCATCGGCTACATTGCCTGCTGGTTTATTCTGGAACCGAAACCTGCCAATGTTTCTGCTCAACAGGATGATCCGTTAAGCCGGTTTAAAGGACATCAGGGTAAAGGCTGGACAAACAGCAGTACCGGCGCACAGCAGCACGAGCAATCCGGCAAAGTGTCGGTAAAGACGAAAGTCTGGCAGGCCGGTGAGCCACCGAAGCAGGCAGTGCATGATATCGCCTCGAGGTTCAAAGAATCAGAATTGCGTCTGCGCAAAATGGAAAAATATGTAACCTCCAGAGAGTTTCAGTTAAACCGTGAAATCAGCCAGCTCTGAATAAAGTGACGGCAGAAGCAGACCGGTAGTTAAAGAACTCAAATGAGGGCCGGTGACACATCAGTGTCACCGGCCTTCTTATTTACTTTCACTAATTCAATGGCTTATATTAATTTGTAAAATTAATGTTACATGGGAAGTCTCAGGCTGAATCAGCCTGAGACTTCCACAGTGTCATAAATTCCTTAGACTAAAATGAGTAACAGCAATTAAGGTTTTTTATGGCGAAGTCATCTGCTTATCAGTCCAGACAACCGGACGAAAACGGTGTGATCTCCTGGTCCGGAGAAGAAAACAAGATTTGGTCTGAGCTTTATCAACGTCAGGATTCGTTATTACAGGGCAGAGCCTGTAAACAGTATATGGACGGGCTGGCACTACTGGACCTGCCAGCGCACCGCATACCACAATTAGGTGAGATTGACCGGATCCTGCAAGCAACAACAGGCTGGCAAACCGCGCCGGTACCGGCACTCATAAACTTTTCATCCTTTTTCTCGCTGCTGGCAAATAAGCAATTTCCGGTGGCAACTTTTATCAGAAGCAGGGAAGAATTCGATTACCTGCAGGAACCGGACATTTTTCACGAGGTCTTCGGCCATTGCCCGCTGTTAACCAATCCTTCTTTTGCGCATTTTACCCATACCTACGGCAAGCTGGGTCTGGATGCGTCGAAAGAAGAACGTATCTATCTGGCCCGCCTGTACTGGTTTACCGTTGAATTTGGCCTGGTCAATACCCTCGCCGGGCAGCGTATTTATGGGGGCGGTATTTTGTCATCGCCGGGTGAAACCCTTTATGCGCTGGAAAGCGATGCCCCTGTGAAAGTGCCGATGAATGCGCTGGATGCCCTGCGTACACCTTACCGCATCGATATTATGCAGCCGCTGTATTATGAGTTGTCAGATTTCGATGATCTTTTTACTCTGGCAGAAAGCGACATCATGCATTTAGTGCGTCAGGCCATGCGGCTTGGCCTCTATGACCCCCTGTTTGAACCTGCGCCCAGACGGGTGTGTTAAACAAATTTAACCGTTCCAATGTTAGTATTTTGTGATATCCTGTAAATATATATTTACAACAAAAATGACAGAATACTATGCGCTTAGAAATCAGTTGTCAGGACCGTCTTGGGATCACTCAGGACATCCTGGACATCCTGGTGGCTCATGAAATCGATTTACGGGGCATCGAAATCGATGAAGCGGGCAAAATTTTCCTCAATTTCCCTAATCTTGAATTTGAAGATTTTCAGCATCTCATGCCAAAAATCCGGAGGATCAATGGTATTGATGACGTGAAAACCACGCCGTATATGCCCGGCGAACGGGAGCGGAATCAGCTTTCGGCCATTTTGCGTACTTTACCTGACCCGGTATTTTCCATCGATAACCGCTGTCGTGTACTTATGTGCAATGAAGCGGTGATCAGTGGTCTTGAATTGCCGTTTTCCGATATTGAGTCCACAGAAATCAGTGAGCTGGTTAAAGGGTTTAACTTTAACCGCTGGATGGAGAGCAAGGATAATGCGGCCACTTCAGTGAAGGTGAAGTTTATCCAGCAGGATTATCTGGCGGATATTTTGCCGGTAATAGTGCCGGATGGTCAGAACAGTGCCATCTTTGCAGGTGCGGTGGTGATCCTGAAATCAGAAATGCGTCTGGGTCAGCAATTTACGGCTTTCCATCAAACAGAAACGGATTCTTTCGATCACTTCATTATCCGGTCGCCGGCTATGGCAAAGGTTGTTAACGATGCCAAGCAAATTGCCGATCTTGATGCGCCGGTGCTGATCTTCGGCGAAACCGGTACAGGGAAGGAAATGATTGCCAAAGCCTGCCATCAGGCAAGCCGGAGAAACAAAGGCGAGTTCCTCGTACTGAATTGCGCTTCGTTGCCTGACAGTGTCGCAGAATCTGAGTTATTCGGTTATGCCGCCGGCGCATATAATCAACCGGAGGGTAAAGCAGGATTACTAGAGCTGGCGGCAGGCGGTACAATTTTGCTGGATGAAATCGCTGATATGTCTCCGCAGTTGCAGGCTAAGTTGCTTCGCGTACTGGAGCACAACGAATTCAGACGTGTTGGTGATGACAAACCCGTAGCGGTCAACGTGCGTTTCATCTGCACTACCGGTCGGGATCTCGGGCAGATGGTGGAAGAGGGCGTGTTCCGCAAAGATTTATACTATCGCCTGAATGTACTGAGCCTGGTCATGCCGTCATTAAAGGAACGCAGACCGGACATATTGCCACTGGCCGAGGCGTTCATTTTGCAACACAGCAGTAAACTGGGACGCCGTCCGGCCAAACTGAGCAAATCCTGTGTGGATTTCCTGCAGCAGTACCCCTGGCCGGGAAATGTCAGGCAGTTACAGAACGCCTTATTCCGTGCGCTGTCGTTGCTCGATGGCAATGAAATTTCAAAAGAAGATATTCAGTTGCCTTCCTGTGCCCCCAGTGTCACGTACATCGATGAAAACTTTGACGGCACGCTGGATGAAGAGGTGAAGAAGTTCGAGCGGGATCTGCTGAAACGTTTGTATCCGTCCTACCCGAGTACCCGTCAGCTGGCGAAAAAATTAGGCCTGAGCCATACAGCCATTGCCAACAAGTTGCGTGAATATGGCATTAATAAAGGTACTGTAAAGTTATAGATACGCTCTGTACTGCCCGCTTTACAAAAATCGCGGGGCAGGGGGCTTCCTGGGCGGGCATTTTAATTGTGTCCGCCCGTTGTTCAGTTTTATTTACGGCTTTCCTTCGTCAGACCCTCAATACTATCCGCAGGCCCTGTCTTTTCTGATTGTTAAATTTGGTGTTTATTGATCACATAACTTTTACAAGTGTGAGGAAACACCATGTCACAAGTCGATTACTCTTATAATCCGCTGGGCTCAGACGGTTTCGAATTCGTTGAATATACTGCTGCCGATGAAAAAGGTATTGCGGCCCTTAAAGATCTTTTTTCATCACTGGGTTTTGCTGAGGTAGCCAGCCACCGTTCCAAGCGTGTGTGGTTGTATCGCCAGGGTGATATCAATTTCATTGTTAATGCTGAACCGGCATCTCAGGCTGAAGAGTTTGCCAAATTGCGGGGCCCCAGTGTTTGCGGCATGGCCTTCCGCGTTAAAGATGCAGGAATTGCGATGAAGCACGCACTGGCAAACGGCGCGAAGCAATTCGTGGGTAATCTGGGACCCATGGAACTGAACATTCCTGCCGTTTATGGTATCGGCGAGAGCACGCTTTACTTTGTTGACCGCTACGGTGATGACAGCATTTACGACGTAGATTTCACCTTTTATGACGACTGGCAGGCAAGAATGGAAAAAGCCGGGGCCGGCCTGAGTTTTGTCGATCATCTCACTCACAATGTCCGCCGGGGTAACATGGCGTTGTGGGCCAATTTCTACGAGAACATCGGCAATTTCCGCGAGATCCGGTACTTTGATATAGAAGGCAAACTCACCGGCCTGGTGAGCAAAGCGATGACGTCTCCCTGCGGTAAAATTCGTATTCCTATTAATGAATCGTCTGACGATAAATCACAGATTGAAGAGTTTATCCGTGAATATAACGGCGAAGGTATTCAGCACATCGCATTAGCCACTGACGACATCTATCAGACAGTCAGAGATCTGAAAGCCAGAGGAATGCGCTTTATGGATACGCCGGATACTTACTATGAGGGCGTGGATGCCCGTGTGCAGGGGCATGGTGAAGATTTGAATATGCTCAAAGAATTGCGCATTTTAATCGATGGTGCACCCATGAAAGATGGCATTTTGCTGCAAATTTTTACCGATACAGTCATTGGCCCTGTGTTTTTTGAAATTATCCAGCGCAAGGGCAACGAAGGATTTGGCGAAGGGAATTTCAAAGCGTTATTCGAGTCCATAGAACTCGACCAGATCCGTCGTGGCGTTTTAGACGGCCAGGCGCAGGACGAGAAAGAAAATGCGTAACTGGATCCGGTTTCCGGCTGCGCAGGGGACGCACTCAAAGCAGGCCCACGCCGATTTTCCGGAAGAGGGCATTTATGAACGTGAAATTGGTCGCAGTGGCTTTTTTGGCCCTGCGAGCCATTTACATCATAAACATGCGCCGACCGGTTGGATTGACTGGGAGGGGGATTTACGACCCCGCGCCTTCGACCTGAATAAGTTGCCCCGTGATGCAGAGCAGGGGCCTTTTTCAGCTCCTCTGATCCTCGGCAATGCCCACTGTAAATACCGCTTATGGCATTGCCATACTTCCATGCCGCGCCTTGCCCGTAATGCTGACGGTGACGACTTGTTATTCATTCATGAAGGTGAAGGTGAACTGTTCTGTGATTACGGACATCTGCCGGTGACCGCCGGGGACTATGTGCTTATTCCCCGCTCCACGCTATGGCGGCTGGAGCCGGCAAAGCCCATGACCATGTTAATGATTGAAGCGACTAACGAAGCGTATCAGTTGCCGGATAAAGGCATGCTGGGGGGGCAGGCTATTTTCGACCCCGCCGTGCTGGAAATACCGCAAATCAATGACAGGTTTATCGGCCAGCAAGACGAGAACAACTGGCAGGTAGAGGTGAAACGGCGCAATAAGGTGTCTGTGATCACTTATCCATTTAATCCCCTCGATGCCATTGGCTGGCATGGTGAAGTGTGTGTAGTCAAGCTGAACTGGCGGGATATCAGACCTTTAATGAGTCACCGTTATCACTTGCCACCATCAGCGCATACCACCTTTGTGGCCCCGCGTTTTGTTGTCTGTACGTTTGTACCACGGCCAATAGAAAGTGATCCCGGCGCTTTAAAGGTGCCGTTTTATCACAATAACGACGATTATGATGAAGTACTGTTCTACCACGAAGGTGATTTTTTCAGCCGTGACAACATTGAAAAAGGCATGGTGACTTTTCATCCGGCGGGGTTCACTCACGGCCCCCATCCAAAAGCCTTTGCAGCCGGTCGTGCCCATAAGAAAACATTTACTGATGAAGTCGCTGTGATGCTGGATACCCGTGACGCACTTGAGATGGGGGATGCCGCACTGGCGACAGAAAATCCGGAGTATGTGAATAGTTGGAAGACACCGGTGAAGGAGAATGAACAATGAAATTTGCGACCTATAAAAATGGCAACCGTGACGGGCAACTGATGCTGGTTTCACGGGATTTGACCCGTACTGCTGCGGTACCGGATATTGCACTGACATTGCAGCACGCTCTGGACAACTGGGCGCAGGTTGCCGGCGCATTGCAGTCACGATATGAACAATTAAATGATGGATTAATTGAAAGTGAGGCGTTCAAAGAAGAGCGCTGTGAGTCGCCTCTGCCACGTGCTTATCAGTGGGCTGACGGCAGTGCCTATGTGAATCATGTGGAACTGGTGCGTAAAGCCCGCGGTGCAGAGATGCCAGAGAGCTTCTGGACAGATCCGCTGATGTATCAGGGCGGGTCTGATGACTTCACCGGCCCCCGGGATGACGTTATTTTACCCAGTGATGACTGGGGTATTGATTTCGAAGGGGAGGTGGCGGTTGTCACCGACGATGTGCCAATGGCATGTTGTGAAACTGTCGCGGCTGAACGCATCAGGTTGATTATGCTGGTGAATGATGTGTCACTCAGGGGGCTCATTCCCGGTGAACTGGCTAAGGGATTCGGATTCTTTCAGTCTAAGCCTGCCAGCAGTTTTTCTCCGGTGGCGGTAACACCTGACGAACTGGGTAGTGCATGGAACCAGGCACAGGTTTGCCTGCCATTGCGCTCAACCTATAACGGCGAGTTATTCGGCATGCCCCATGCGGGCACCGACATGACATTTAACTTCGCGCAACTGGTTGCGCATGCCGCGAAATCGCGTAATCTGGGAGCAGGAGCTATTATTGGCTCAGGTACCGTATCCAATAAACAGGGTACGGACCATGGCAGCGCTGTAAAAGAAGGTGGTGTGGGTTATTCCTGTATTGCCGAAATCAGGATGATTGAAACCATCCGTGACGGCAAGCCATCCACTCCCTTTATGCAGTTTGGCGACAGGATCCGCATAGAGATGCTGGATGAGCGGGGACACAGTATCTTCGGCGCGATCGAACAACAGATTAAACCACTCAGCTAACAAGAAGTGGCAAGCAAAAAAGGGCAAAACATGAGTCTGAAACTTTATGGTTACTGGCGTTCTTCGGCAACCTACCGGGTGCGCATTGCAATGAACCTGAAGGGGTTGGATTACGAATATGTACCGGTTCACCTGGTAAAAGAAGGCGGTGAACAAACTCATGAGGTGTTTAAGCGTCTGAATCCGGCGCAACTGGTACCTGCACTGGTGGATGACGACGAAGATTTCGTACTCAATCAGTCTCTCAGCATCATCGAATATCTGGATGAAAAGTACCCAGATACTTGCCGTCTGATCCCCGAACACGCGCTTGAAAGAGCACGGGTTCGCGGACTGGCCCATGATATTGCTATGGAAATGCAGCCGTTAGGAAACTTACGGGTGCTGAATGCATTACGGGATGATTTCAATGCGGATGATGAAGACATTGCCGCATGGGTGCGTAAGTGGTCAGAAAAAGGCTTTCAGGCAATTGAACGTCGCCTGCAAACACAGGCAGGGAAGTACTGCTTTGATTTTAATGTCACCATGGCTGACGTTTGCCTGGTGCCCCAGGTCTATATTGCTAAGCGGTTTAAACTGGACATGACGCCATTTCCGCTTATCTCCAAAATTGTTGATAACTGTCTGGCGCTAGATGCGTTTGAAAAAGCGAGACCGGAGAATCAGCCGGACTGTCCTGAATAACCATGACATGAAAAACAAAAAGCCCGTTGATACTGCCATGTATCAACGGACTTTTTCGTGTGTGATAACCGGTTACTGACTTTTTATTGGTAACTCTGTGGTGTTTTTCACCTGCTTCAATGCAAAAGTGGAGCTTAAGTGATCGACCAGTGGCAGGTGAGTCAGCTTGGTTTTCAAAAGATATTCATACTCTTCAATGCTTTCAACAACCACTTTAAGAAGATAATCCTTCTCACCGCTGGTGGTATGACATTCTACGATTTCATCGATTGACTGTACCGCCGCTTCGAAATCGGTGAGTGAATCTCCGTCGTGATTTTTCAACGTCACGAAAATGAAAACCGATACGCCGAGATTCAGCTTTTTGCTGTTCAGCAGCGTCACTTTGCGAAGAATAATTCCTTCTGATTCCATGCGTTTAACACGGCGCCAGCACGGCGTATGTGACAATCCGACCTTTTGACTCAAGTCGGCCATGGAGACAGTGGCATCCTGTTGAAGCACGCGAAGAATTTCGCGGTCAAATTTATCTAATTTCATTAATCAGGCATCTCGTCAGGTGTATGATAATTATTATAACACTCACATAATACTAGGATATATATCCTAGTCTATAGTTCTTGTGAATAACCATATTTCCTCTTGTAAACATAGCTTGAAATTAATGCAAAATCTGTCCTCGTGATGTTCGGATAAGATAGCCGGGTTATCAGTCACGATCAGAAGAAGAAAATCCATGTCAGTTTTTGAACATCCAGAGTTTGACAGTCACGAACATGTGGCATTTTTCCACGACGAAGCTTCGGGCTTAAAAGCGATTATTGCAGTGCATAATACGAATCTCGGTCCGGCATTAGGCGGTTGCAGAATGTGGCCGTATATCAACAGTCATGAAGCGCTGACAGATGTTCTCAGGCTTTCAAAAGGCATGACCTACAAGTCAGCTATGGCCAATCTGAAGCTGGGGGGCGGGAAGTCAGTGATAATCGGCGATCCCCGTAAGCACAAGTCTGAAGAAATGATGCTGGCTATGGGAAGGTTTGTTGATTCTCTGGGCGGCAAGTATTTCACAGCTGAAGATTCCGGTATTGCAGTGACTGATTTGAAAACCATGGCAACGCAGTCGGAATACATCACCGGTGTAAGTGCTAAGTATCATTACAATAATGAGCAGCCTGACGGCAATCCTGCTCCTTCAACAGCCTATGGTGTTTTCGTTGGTTTGAAAGCAACAGTGGAACACGCGCTGAGAACAGATCTGAAAGGAGTGCGGGTGGCCATTCAGGGTGTTGGTCACGTGGGTTACCGTCTGGCGCAACATCTTCATGCCCACGGCGCTGAATTGTTTGTCACCGATATTTTCCCGGAAGGAGTTGAACGTGCCGTTTCTGAATTAGGTGCGACGGAGGTGAAGCCGGAAGAACTGTACGGACTGGACGTGGATGTGATTGCACCCTGTGCGCTTGGCGCATCCATTAATGATGAAACGGTGCCGGAAATAAAAGCTAAGGTGATTGCCGGTGCTGCGAACAATCAGCTTGCCAGAGAATCTATGGGAGAAGTTCTTCGTCAGAAGGGTATTGTTTATGCGCCCGACTATGTGATTAATGCCGGTGGTGTGATTGATATTTATCACCAGCGCATGGAGTCATCCAGTGAAGCTATGCGTGAGCACATTGAGCAGATTGGCCTGACGCTGAAAGAAATCTATCAACGTGCTGATTCTGATGAAAAAGCCACCAATATTGTGGCAAATGTTATCGCTGAAGAACGATTTAATCACAAGGCTTGAAACTTCGTCTTCAAATCGTCATAATGCGCCGCTCCTGAGGACAGCCTTCACGGCATAATATCCGTTTTCAGGAGCACGCAAAGTTCAATGGTGGGCCCTGGTCCTCTCGCAATGATACTCTGTGAACCCGGTCAGGCCCGGAAGGGAGCAGCCGCAGCAGACGACTCATGTGCCGGGATGTGGCTGGGGCCCGCCACCCAATCTCCTCACTCATCTGTTCGTTTCGATTTTGCCTGGTCCAGATACTTTATCGCCTTGTCCACGGCGTGTTCCACATTCATTTCCATTTGTTGCCTTTCACTCTGAGGAAGATAAAACGCCATATCAACTTCAAAGCGGATATACCGTGGCGGTACCTGATTCAGCGCAAGGCAGCAAATATCTGCCAGGTAGTCTGATGATTTAGTTTTATCAAGCTCCAGTTCGCTCAGCCGCTGCAAAACAAGGTGCTCATAATAGTTATGGATATCATCATCTAACTTCATAATTTTTCCTTTTTACCGGTAATTACTAAACTTACCCATGTTGTCATGCTTACCTTAACAGGGTGTAAACCTGTTCTGCCAGCACAAAAATGCCCTGAGTCTGGCGCACAGTTCCCTCTACTGTTTATAGTTTGTTTCGTCTAAATGTCGAGAATTATCCGCCACATCAGCATGTTTAGCGGTGCGGCAATCAGTTTGATGTTCACGACAGTCGAACTCTCCTTACCAATAAGGCAGGAATATGAAAAGGAATACCACGCCGGTTTATTACGGCGATTATCTGCAACTGGATAAAATTTTAGGCGCACAGGGCCTGCAAAGTGAAAAGTATGGTGCTGCGGCCCACGATGAAATGCTATTCATCATTGTCCATCAGGTTTATGAACTGTGGTTTAAACAGGTACTGCATGAATTAAATGCGGTCATAGATACCTTCTCTCAGGACAAGGTAAAAGACGAACAACTTATCGAAGTGGTTCACCGTCTGCACCGTATAATTCAAATTCAGCAACTGATGAATGATCAGATATCAGTAATGGAAACCATGACGCCGCAAGATTTCATGTCCTTCCGCGATTACCTCGTGCCTGCTTCGGGTTTTCAGAGTATTCAGTTCAAACGTCTGGAAATATCTCTTGGATTAAAGAGAGAGTTCAGAATCGACTTCGATAAACAGAGCTTTTATAACCGTCTGACAGGTCAGGATCGTGCGTTGCTTGAAGCGCTGGAGTCAAAGGACAGTCTGTTTGAGCTGATTGACCGCTGGCTAAGCAGGCTACCGCTTCTCAAAAAAGATGAATTCACCTTCTGGCAGCATTATCAGGAAACTGCAGAAGCGCTGTTACTGCAAGACAAAGCCACTATCGAATCGACAGCACCCGATGAAGCATCACGGCGTCAGGAATTATATGACTGGCAGACTACAAGAGATAATTTTGCCGCGCTGTTCGACAATCAAAAATATAATGCGCTCAGAGAGAAGGGGACATTCAGACTCAGCCATGACGGCATGCTGGCAGCCTTGTTCATCAAGCAATATTCTCAGGAGCCTATATTTAATCTCCCGTTTCAGGTGATTACCGCATTAACAGAAATTGATGAGAAGCTGACGATATGGCGATACCGCCATGCAATGATGGTTCAGCGTATGATTGGCAGCAAAATAGGAACAGGAGGTTCGTCCGGACACCATTATCTCAAGCGGACTACAGAGTCGAATCGCATTTTTACTGATTTTTTCAACATGGCGTCTTTCTTATTACCCAAGTCAGCGCTCCCTCCATTGCCGGAAAATATCCGGAAGTACTGTGGGTTTTATTTAAGCGAATAACACTAATTCGTATTACCTTCATGTCGGGGGCAGTTTTTGTATAGATAAATTTACGGTATGATCAAATATGTCGTATTAAGTTATTAAAATGTTACTTGATCGTGACTTCTGTTTAACGCTGCAATGAAGAATATTTCCAAATTTTGCTTTTATAAGGATGAATGTTTTACGTAGTTGTATTTTTTAGTGTTTTTATCTCATTAAGTGCGGCTTTGTTGTCCTTAAAGATGATTGATTTCCTAATAATGTAAAAATTCAAAAAAAATTTGAACTTTTGGAACTGACCCCCGCAAAGTAAGTTGACCGTCTGATAAGTATGTGGTTATTATCATCGCTGAGGTGTTATACCTTTTAATAATAAGTCGTGAAAAAACGATTTAATAACACACACACTAATTATTTTAGTGGTCCAGGGAGACAATACATGTTTGAAAATACAAGACTGGCGAAGTCAGTGAAGCTTGCTTGTGCCTTCGGCGCAGTAACTGCTGCCTCAATGACCAGCAATGGCGCATTCGCGCAAGAGGAAGCCACGGCAGATGGTGAAAAAGTTGAGAAAATCGAAGTAACAGGTTCTCGAATTAAAAGAACTGACATTGAGACCTCAAGTCCTGTACTTGCTATCGATGCTCAGGCAATACGTTCTACAGGTTTCACACGTGTAGAAGACGTTATGAACTCTATGCCTCAGATTGAAGCTGCTGAAACAGCTTTCGATGCAAACGGCGCAACAGGTACCGCAACACTCGATTTGCGTGGTCTGGGTTCTAACAGAACACTGGTACTTGTAAATGGCAGACGATTACAGCCAGGCGGTGTTATAAGTCAGGCTCCTGATATCAACCAAATACCCACCGCTTTAATTAAGCGCGTAGACGTTTTGACCGGTGGTGCTTCAACAGCTTACGGTGCTGACGCCGTAGCGGGTGTTGTAAACTTTGTAATGGACAAAGATTTTACAGGTTTAGAAATCCAAGCTGGAGCTGCTGGTTATCAACACGATAACAACAACGCATACATTCAAGGGTTAATGGATGACGTTGGTTACAGCTACCCTGATGGTAGTAATGGCATTGGTGGCGAAACTTATAATCTTAGTGCAACCTTAGGTACTGACTTTGACGGTGGTCGTGGTCACATGACCGCATATGCTACATGGCAAAGAAATGCTGAAATGTTGCAGGGTGAGAGAGACTACAGTTCTTGTGCTCTGAATAGTTCAGGTACTGCATGTGGTGGTTCCTCTACTGCCGTTTTACCTAACATCTATTTCACGCCTAACCAGTATGATGAAGATGGTGCATTGAGCTTTGACGATGAAGTTTTCTGGAGCTTGGGTGAAGATGGACTCTTCACTCCGTATGATGGTTCAAACCTCTATAACTATGGTCCTGTGAATCACTTCATGCGTCCTACAGAGCGTTTTACTTTAGGAACGTTCGCAAATTACGAAGTTAATGATCATGTAAACTTCTATCTGGAAGCTTCTTACATGAATAACAGTACATATGGCCAGATCGCTGAGTCAGGTACATTCTATGCTGAAATTTATGAATTAAGTTACGATAACCCACTTCTCACAGACGCTCAGAAGCAGCAGTTGCTTGACGAATTTGGTGATATCAATAGTGAAACATTTACTGCACAAATTGGTAAGCGAAATGTTGAAGGTGGAGCCCGGGCCAACAATTTAGAATACAATTCATTTAGAATTGTTTCTGGTATCGATGGCTACATCAACGACGCGTGGAGCTATGATTTGAGCTACATGTATGCTCAGACCTCTTCATCAACTGCATACATCAATGATTTAGATATTTCTCAAATCGGTCCGCGCGTGGGTGCAATCGGGACTACTTGTACAGGTGACTGTTTACTATATAACGTTTTCCAACCTTACGGCGTAACGGCTGAGCAAGCTGCACAACTGTCTGGAACAGCAATCGCGACAGGTAAAACTTCATTAGTAATTTATCAAGGTTATGTCTCAGGTGAATTTGACTTCACTCTGCCTTCTGCAGACACACCTGTTGCAGCTTCATTCGGTTTCGAAAGAAGAGAAACTGACTACGAGCGTGTTTCTGACACCGTATATCAGCAGGGTTCACTTGCTGGTCAAGGCGGCCCAACCCCTAGTCTTGTTGGTGAATTTGATGTTAATGACATCTTTGCTGAATTAAGTGTTCCTGTATTAGAAGGCGTCTCTGGAGTAGATATGTTAGCCATCGACCTTGGCTTCCGTACTTCTGACTACACTACTTCTGGACGTAAAAACACGTTCAAAGTCGGCTTCGACTGGTCTGTGAACGAAGAGTGGAAGTTACGTGGTAGCTTCAACCGGGCAATCCGCGCACCTAATATCTCAGAACTATACGCTGCTCAGCAGGTTGGTTTGTGGGCAGGTAGTGATGGTTGTGCTAACTTACCCGACGAAGATCCTGCGTTCACCCTTGAGCAATGTCAGCAAATGGGTGTTTCTGCTGATCAGTACGGAAGTATTAATGCCAACCCAGCTGCTCAGTACAATGAGTTCTCTGGTGGTAACCCAGCTCTTAATCCTGAAGAAGCAGATACGATCACCGTAGGTGTTGTTGCAAATCCATTTGAAGGTTTCGATTTCGCGATCGATTACTGGGATATTGAAATGGAGCAAGTTATCGGCGAAGTTGGTGCTCAGCGTATCTTACAGATCTGTGCTAATTCAGGTACATTCTGTGACAATGTTGTGCGTGGTGGCTCCGGTACTATCTGGCGTTCAGATGCTGAATACGTTACAAACCTTTCAGATAATATCGGTGGTCGCAAGTGGAGAGGTGTTGATGTTGACGTTTCTTATGGAATGGACATCGGTGAAAGCACTCTGACTTTCAACATGATTGGTTCATACAATCTTGAGAAAACTTACAAGCCGCTGTTAGCTGATTCTTCAAACGATTATGATTGTTCTGGTATGGTGAGCGTAGACTGTTTTGCACAGCCAAAATGGCGCCATAATCTGAGTATGAACTACGGTCTGGAAGATCTGACGGTTATTGGACGCTGGAGATACTTTGGTGCAGTAGACATCGATGGTGGTGGTGAGATTTCTAGCTACAGTTTCTTTGATGTTTCTGGAAATTACACGCTTACAGAAAACCTGACGGTGTCTGTTGGTGTTAACAACATCTTAGACAAAGAACCTCCTATGGTGAATGGTACGCTGTCTACGAATGCCAATACCGTTTCTGGTTTTTATGACACATTAGGTCGTTATCTGTTTACTAACGCAACATTGACGTTCTAATAGTAATTTCGAATCCAAAGCCGGCATGTTAAGCCGGCTTTTTTATTTATCAGCTACGAGTTTTTATGAGAATCCAAGTGTTGATCAATGACCTTGTCCAGATTTTTAAATCAAAGAAATTCTACGATGCAATTAGATTAGCTGAAATTATACTGGAGGAAACGCCAAAAAATATTATTGCTGCAAATGTAATGAGCCGCAGTTTAAACCTTACAAACAGGAAACAGAAATCTATTGAATTTCTTCACTGGTTAAGACAAATTCATGGGGAAAGTAAATGGATTTATGAGTTAGAAGTTCAAATGTTTCGTACATTTCTTCAGAAAAATGAAGAGTTTGATTTGCTCTTACACATACTCAAACTATACTCCTTTGATTTTAAATGCGCTTTAAGAGCATTACAGCTTGCTGGAGAGCTAAAAAGAAATGAGATAGGTAAGGAATTAATTAGATTAATAAGAGTTGATGAACGTAATTTGTCTGTTGACTTTTATCGATTCGAAATAGATTTCTATAAAGATTTAGAATTTCACGACATAGCTCTTGAGAAAAGCAGTAGATTTATTAATGAAAATCATGTCGGGATTTCCGACATGCACCAGCATGCTGTCCTTTTAAGGCTGAATGGTTTCGCTAAACAGGCAATAGGCATATTTCAGAACCTGTTAAAAGACCAATCTCATTACGCAATTCATCATAACCTTGGTAATTGTTACTCAGATCTTGGAATGCTTTCACTAGCAATCCCTCATTACGAAAAATCAATTTACTTAAATCCTCGTTATTTAGATTCTCATAGAAATCTTAACCGTATCATTTGGGAGTTAGGAAATAAAAATCTCTTCGGAAAATCTTTAGAAGTACTAGATACTAATAGTTATCTTCAACAATTTAAGGCATCTGTTTACAATGAAGCAAAGTTGTTTGAAGTTTCTCTTAATCTCCTCGAGACCATCGCTGAGAGTGAACGTAGCAAAGAATGGTATTACTTGTGTTCACGTGCCTTTAGAGGTATTGGAGAATTTCAGAAATCAATTGAGATATTTGACAATTATACGTTTACGAAATCTGAGGATTTTTATTTAGAAAAAGCTATAAGCCTTTTTGAGTTAGGTGAATATAAATTATCGAAAGATAGTATCGCCAAAGTTCTTGAAATAAATAGTAACAACCAACTTGCTTTAGCTTATGAGCATGCATGTAAGAAAGCTTCCTGTGAGAGTGGAGTAGCCGTAGAGCAATATACAAAATCATATTTTCTTTTTGAAAGTATTAGTCAAAAAACAAAAACAAAATATCTGGATGAACTACGGGAAAGTCTCGGAAACTTACATAAATCAGTGGGGTTACCTTTAAATCAATCTGTCGAAAATGGAACACAAACCAAGGGGCACTTGTTTAGCATGGATGTTCCCAGCTTACAGGAACTGAAATTAGAAATAGACAGGGTTGTATTTAACTTTATTGATGCGCAAGGCATGGATAAAAAAAATTTAATAAAAAATGACGGAACTCCAAACTATGTAGGTTCGTGGTCTGTTCGACTCGAAGCTGGAGGCTTTCACCATAATCATATTCATTCTCATGGTCAAATATCTGGTGTCGTTTACATCACTGTTCCAAATGAGGTCAACAGAGATAATTTACAGAAAGGCTGGTTGAAGCTGGGACAGGTTTACAGTTATTCTTCTGAAGCTGATGAGCCAGACCTATTAATTAGGCCGGAGCCTCTCAAATGTGTATTATTTCGTTCTTGTGTTTGGCATGGCACTAACGTCTTTGATGAAGACGCCTTGAGACTTTCAATTGCTTTTGACGTCGGAAAGTATGGTGTTCAATAAAGATTTTACATGAGCGGTTGTTTCTTTTTCAAAAGCTGTTTGTTGAAGAATTTATTCACAGGGCTAGTTTACCCAGCCCTGATGCGTAATTCAATTTAAAGACTTTGGAATCTGCCAATCATTTCTTCGAGCACCAACCAATTAATGCTTCCCATCCATCACATGATCCTTTGCCCGGTCCTTCAGTGAAGCCTGCATAAGCTGAAGTTGCAAAAACGGATACTAAAAGAACAAGTGATAATCTTTTATACTTTTTCATCTTTATACTCTCTTTGTTAAATTTAAAGAAAAACTTTCATATTTACTGCAGAAAGTACCTTAACAATACAATAATAAAAAGATTCAGATAACAACATCCTCCAGTGCCTTTAAAACTAATTACGCAATGTCAGGGGCTTCATTTCTAACTGGAGACAACCCACTATTTGAAACATGATTGCGTTTTGGACTGTTGAATCCCTCTATGGAAAGAAATATATCTGCCCATTCATCGGCACGTGTCGGGTAGATTAATCTCTTTATCCGACCCTTTCTAAGTAATAAGGGGAAGCTTTTAGCAACTGCATGTCATGACAATTACCTTTTTACCCATACTGGCTTTCAGATTGGGCTCGTCCAGGAAGGAAAAGCAGTCTGACGAGGTATACTTTAATCCCTAATAAGAGTGAGTAATTCCTTCTGCGGTGATTGAGACGCCAAATTGTCATGAGCAATATATCAATGACCATGTCAGCTTTTTAACTACTCCTTAATTGTCCAGCCAACTATTCGCCGTGAGAACAGATTGATAATACGGTAAGGGCATAATCAGCCTACTTATGTACGGAAAAATGTATAATTAGTTATCCAAAAACTATCTGCTTATCGACTGTAAATTCGTGGATCGAGAATATGTTTGCCACCCTTATGAACTCCGGGCAGCTTTTTACCCGAGTACAGCGCGGATACTGGCCTCTCTAATTAATCGATGAACGCGATTCTTACCGTATGTCGCACCATGACTTTTCAAATCGATAGTGATATTGGTAACCATAGATACTACCTCTTTTAAGCAAGGACCGTTTGGTGGTAATTGGCAGTCTCTAGCGAGCACATTGAACGGCTCTATAGCCAGTCATATAAACAGCTGCGCCCGATTTTAAGAACCTGGCGCATGACCTTAAATGGATAGTTCGGCAGATGCTCCATTACGAACGTGTGCTTTTCCTAGACTCGCTGGCAAATCACACGGCGTCTTTCTTAATATATACCGCGACCTGTCGGAGCGCGTGTTGACTCTGCTCGAAAAAGAATGCTATTCAGCGTCTTTACTACGTAGGAAAACGTGCGGTGAGTGGTTGAAAATTGGCCATGAATAACCGAAGTTAGCTTGTAGCTTATTTGTAACACTTGAGAAAAAATGCCGGAGTTAAAACAAAAAAACTGCTCTAAACGGCCTCTTTCTCCAGAAAAGTAAGAAAACAGAGCAAAGTTACAATAACTGAATAACGTTTTATTAACGTCAAATCCTGAAACGCTTTAAACACGGGTATTTTGATCGGGGAGGCTGTATTAAGGAAAAAGCGATATCCGACAACATTTATCGCAATTTTACGCCTTTTTATCTACAAAGGAGGGCAAAATATGCCGGTTTTCACAAGTTATTCTGGTAAGACCATTGCAAAATTGGTTATTCAGTAATCGTTCAGTCATTTTAAAATGCGGTGTTAAGACTGTGTTACTTGACTCATTCTATTAATCCGTGTGAGTATTAGAGTTCGTAGTGTTGGCGTTTTACGACAATCACTACCTTCCTTAAAAACATTGATAAAGTTTTTACGCCCCTGGCTCGAACATATTTTTATGTATCGCGCGAGGATTCAAATAAGAAATTTGGTTGGGAACTATGTCCAAGATGAGCAAGAGAACTCTTATTGCTTCTACTGTGATCGGTGCTTTCGCACTAACTGGTAGTGCAGCTGTCTCTGCAGTGGAGCTATCCGATCTTCAAAAAGAAGACGCGAAGATTCAGGCTGCTGCAGCGAAATCTCAAGAAAAAATCAACACGCTGTTCGAACAGTCTCAAGAACTACTTGTTGAATACCGTCAAGTTGTAGATCAAACAGAAAACCTGAAAATCTACAATGACTACATCGCTAGCCTGGTTGCTGACCAGCAACGTGGTATCGATTCTTTGCAACGTCAAATCGACAGCATTGAAGCAACTAAGCAGGGCATCGTTCCTCTTATGTTCCGCATGATCGATAGCCTTGAAAAATTCATCGAGCTGGATACGCCTATCCACCTGGAAGAGCGTCGCGAACGTGTTCAACGTCTTCGTGACCTGATGGCTAACTCTAACGTAACGGTTTCTGAGCAGTTCCGTCAGGTAATTGAAGCCTATCTGGTAGAAGTTGAGTACGGTACGAAGATGTCTTCTTATCAGGGTACTATTGAAGCTGATGGCGCGGAACAGACTGTTGATTTCTTCAACTTGGGTCGTACTGCACTGCTGGCTCTGTCTCTTGACCAGACACATGCCTGGGTATGGAACAACGATGCCCGTTCATGGGAAAAATTAGGTGACGAATACCTGGCCTCTACTGTTAATGCAGTAAAAATGGCTCAGGGAACTATTCCACCTGATCTGATCAAGTTACCAATCAAAGCAGCGGAGTAAGCGTTAATGAAACCAGTATTCAAATCTCTTGTAGCCGCTGCAACATTAGCAGTGGTAGCTTCCGGTGCGCAGGCACAAGAAGCAGTGAGCCTGCAGGATCTACTGGAGCAGGTTAAGCAAAACCGTGTCTCTGAATCTCGCATTAACCAGCAGCGTGAAGCAGAATTCCAATCTGCACGTGCTGATAAGCAAGCATTGCTGAAAAAAGCCCAATCTGACCTGACTGCAGAGCAGAATCGTGGTGACCGTTTAGCAAAACAATTCTCTGACAACGAAACTACGTTGAACGACAAAGCTGCTGAGCTGGACCAGGCAACTGGTACACTGGGCGAAATGTTCGGTGTTGTTCGTCAGGCTTCTTCTGAAGCATTCGGACGTATTTCTACGTCTATCGTAAGTGCACAGTATCCTGGCCGTGACGATTTCCTGGCAGAAATGTCAGAAGAATCTAAAGGTCTGCCAAACATCAGTGAACTGGAAGATCTGTGGTTTGCTCTGCAAACTGAAATGACTCAGTCTGGCGAAGTTGTTCGTTTCAACACTGAAGTTGTGAGCCTTGAAGGTGGTTCTTCTGAGCAGGAAGTTGTGCGTGTAGGTGCATTCAACCTGATCAGTGATCAAGGTTACCTGGCTTACGATGCAGAAAATGAAGTTGTTCAGCCTCTGGGTCGTCAACCTGACGGTTACCTGGTTGCGTCTGCAAAAGACCTGGTTAACGCTACTTCTGGCCTTGTAGCTTTCAACGCTGACCCTTCTCAAGGTGCAATCCTTGGTCTGTTGAAGCAAAAAGCGACAATGTCTGAGCGCTACCATGCAGGTGGTGTTGTTGGTTATGTAATCACTGGTATGTTGGTTATCGGTCTGTTAATCGGCGTATTCAAGATGATTCAGCTGGGTGCAGTTGGTGCGAAAATTAAATCGCAACAGAAAAACCCAGGCAATCCTTCTACCAGCAACCCTCTGGGTCGTATCCTGACAGTTTACAAAGAAAACAAAACTGTTGATGCAGAAAGCCTTGAACTGAAACTGGACGAAGCAATTCTGAAAGAATTACCGACTATCGAAAGCGGTATCAACGTAATCAAGATTTTCGCTGCAATCGCACCTCTGCTGGGTCTGTTAGGTACAGTACTTGGTATGATCGCGACGTTCCAGACGATTACATTGTTCGGTACTGGTGACCCTCGTATGATGGCAGGTAGTATCTCGATGGCACTTGTAACTACTGCTCAGGGTATTATCGCGGCTCTGCCTCTGATCCTTACTCACAGCATTGTAGCTTCACGCAGCAAGTCTATCGTTCACATCCTGGACGAGCAAACAGCGGGTATCATCGCTGCTCACTCAGAGTCGGAGAAGGCGTAATATGATTTACCTGATTGGATTATGGGAATCTGTCAGGGATTTTATCGCTACCGGTGGTGACGTACTTTATTTCGTCGCCCTCGCGCTCTTTCTCATGTGGGTACTTATGATTGAGCGCTACTGGTATATGACTTCAGTGTTTCCAAAGGTGAAGAAAGACATCATCGCCAAATGGGACGCTCGTAGTGATACTACCTCTTGGTATGCGCATAGAATCCGTGACGCATGGATTTCTCAGGCGTCAGATGATCTGGACGCCAGGATGCTAATCATTCGCACGTTAGTGGCAATGTGTCCACTAATCGGTCTGCTGGGTACAGTTACCGGTATGATTACAGTGTTTGAGACTATGGCAACGCAGGGAACCAGTAATGCACGTTTGATGGCATCTGGTATCTCAATGGCAACAATCCCGACAATGGCGGGTATGGTTGCGGCATTGTCCGGACTATTCATTAGTTCTCGTCTCGAAGCTAAAGCGAAGATGGCAAAAGAAGGCTTAGTTGATAGCCTGCCACATCACTAGAGAGAACGATTATGGCTCGAAAAGTCAGAACCGAAGAGGAAGATGCAGCAATTGATATGACGCCGATGCTCGACATCGTGTTCATCATGCTTATCTTCTTCATCGTTACTACTGTTTTCGTTAAAGAAGCAGGCATTGAAGTTAACAAGCCTGAGGCGAGCCAAGCGTTTCTTCACAAAAATGCCAACATTTTCATCGCTGTAACTGAAGATGGAACTGTATGGTTAGATAAACGTGAAGTCGCTGTGGACACCGTAAGGGCTAATTTAGAGCGATTACTTACAGAGCAGCCAACGGATTATGTATTTATCCAGGCTGACGTCAAAGCCAAGCATGGTATCGTAGTCAAGGTTATGGACCAGGTTAAAGCCGCAGGCATTGACCGTATATCGGTAGCGGCAAGGGGTTAAGATGGTAAGGATAATCGTTTCTATATTATTAGGTGCGTTAGTTGCCTTTGGTCTGTTTGTTGTGATGGCAAAGCTCATTGAGAACTCTGCCAGACCTGCAGACGAGGTACCGGAAGCACCAGTTATTGATATCGTGATGCAGGAGCCGGATGATGAGACGCAAACGCGTACGCGTAAGCCACCTCCGCCTCCGCCGCCACCCCAGCAGCCACCAAAAGTTCAACCTGTTGAACCGGAAGCTGCTGAACCAAACACAGATGGTTTCAGTCTGGCAATTCCGTCAGTTGATACCGGTGGTGTTGGTGTAGATATTGGCGGTGTTGGTGCGATGCAACGCGATGGTGACGCTACACCAATCGTGCGTATCGATCCTAAGTATCCACCTGATGCTGCCCGTGATGGCCGTGAAGGTTGGGTAAAACTGCAGTTCACTATTAATGAACAGGGTGGTGTTGATGACATCAGTGTTATCGATGCAGATCCTAAGCGTATCTTCGACCGTGAAGCGCGTCGCGCGCTGAGCAAGTGGAAGTACAAGCCAAAAATTGTTGACGGTAAAGCGGTTAAGCAAGAAGGCATGTTCGTTCAACTGGACTTTAAACTGGAGCAATGATCATGAAACTACGTACATTTAAAATGTCCGCCGTTGCTTTGGTCATGGGTATTGGTGCTGCGATTGCAGCGCCAATGGCCGCAGCGCAAACAGCGCCTGCAGCGGCTAAACCTTCTGGCCCTGTACTGTGTCCTGGCTATGTCAAGGGTAAAACTACTCTTGTTGGCGAGCGTACCGGTAAGAAAGTTCAGGCTGCTTTTGAAGCCTACAATGAAGACCGTGTACAGGAAGCTATCGATATCCTTAAAGAAGTCGATCCAAGTGATGACTTTGATAAGGCATACGTAAACCGCTTCCTGGGTAACCTGATTGCGTCTCAGGAAGGTAAGGGTGCAGAAGCATTCGGTTACCTTCAATCAGCAGTACAAACAAAAGTACTGAATGACCTTGAGCACGCAGGCACGCTGAAGTTACTTGGTGACTTAAGCATGCAGGAACAAAAGTTCGACGACGCTGTTAAGTACTATGACAAGTGGATGGACTTTACCTGTAAAGAAGATGCTCAGGTTTACACACGTAAAGCACAAGCATTGTATGAGCAGAAGAAGTTTAGCCAGGTTGCAGCAACTGCTGACAAAGCTATCAAACTGAATTCTGAAGCTGGCAAGCCAGACAAGAACCCTTATCTGTTGAAACTTTCTGCTTTCTTTGAAGACAAAAAGTATCCTGAAACAGTAAGTGTTGCTGAAGTGCTTGTTAACATGTTCCCTGAGAATCCAACTTACTGGGTTCAGTTGGGCAGCTTCTACATGATGGTTGAACGTTTTGATAAAGCTGTACAAACTCTGGATATCGCTTACACGGCGGGTTATCTCGAGAAAGACAGCCAAATCAAACAGCTTGCTTCTCTGTATGCAAATGCGGGTAATCCACATAAGTCTGCTGAACTACTGTCTAAGTATGTTAAGAGCGGCCTGCTGAAGAAAGATGCGGAGATGTATGCAAACATCGCCAACTCTTATCACCAGGCGAAGGACTATAAAGATGCGGCCAGTTATTACGGCAAAGCTGCAGAAGTCGATAGTGATCCTGAATATTATCGTAAGCAGGGTACTTTGTTACTCGTAGCTGAAGATTATAAAGGTGCTATCAAAGCTCTGAACAATGCTCTGGAACGTGGTGCTGAAGATCCCGCTAAGATTCACTTCTCATTAATGGAAGCGAACTTCTATATCGGTAACTACAAAGCAGCTTACGACCACATTCAGATTGCTAAGAAAGATAAGTCTTTACGCAGAAATGCGATGGCGTGGGAACCTTATATTAAAGATAAGGCTAAAAACCGCGGCATTAAGATTTAATGCTTAATTAGAATTAAAAAACCCTGCGACAGCAGGGTTTTTTGTTTTCAGTACTTCTCATTTTAATTTTCATATCTGGCTCACAACCTGATTTCAAACCTGACCACCGTCATGCCCCGACGACAGAAGTTGTTCACACCGGCGTCTGAGATCATTAACCATCTCTTTCTTACCTTGCAGGCCTGTGCGGTCCGCTAACTGCTTCAAAGACTCCCCTGCAGACAAATTGCGAAGTATTGATGCTAATTCGATATCAGAGTCGGAATGGGCTTTATCAGCCAGTTGGGTTAAATAATTCAGCGAGGAATAAAGATGATCGATACTCCGGCTGCCTTCAACGAACTGGCGAACCCTCAATAAATGGCGCTTACGCAGAAGCGGGGGGAGCTCATTGTTTTCTTCCAGTGCCAAAAGCTGATCGATGGCTTCTTCTGCCCTCTGAGAGACCGGATTGACGACCAGTGCACTGATCAATCCTGATGCTTTGTCCGGTTTACTGCCCCGTTTTACAATTGTAAAACCATTAGTTACCCAGAATCTCAATAACTGGTCATCAGCACCAAACGATGATGTGAGCAAATCAGCACCTCCAGTCTGGCAGGTGAAAACAATTTGCTTGAGTAATTTTGACCCGAGACCTTTTGACTGCCAGTCAGGACTTACTGCAATGCGGTTAATCCGCCTTATTTTCATGGATGCAAAATTAGCATCAGTGCTCATCAAAGCCAGACTCTGTGCCGTCAGATGACCCTTTACACGACGTTTTCCTTCTGCAATATGCTCCGTGAGGGCTACCGGCGCAATGCTGCCTTCATGCTCTACTACTGCGGCAGCAATAATCTTGCCTTTCACAGTAAGAAGGTGGAAGTTGTTTTGAGGAGAGTCTGTCAGTCTTAACATGTCATCGGGACTACTCTGGTAATGCGCAACAGTAAGCATTTCCAGTACCTGGCGGAGTGTAGACGGTTGCATGTCTTTTGCCTGCAGGACACGGTGCTCCGGTGAAACAGGTTCCCGCGGGTCGCCCGGTTCTTCATGGCTCAGCGGTTGTCTGAATGTCAGGTTCGATACCAGAGTTTCCAACTGGTCGCCTCCGCGCCATCGTACAGGCTCTGACAGCTTTCTCACCGGAATATTGTGAGGCTGGAGAAACTTGGTTCTGAATCCTTGTCCACTGCCTTCATAACCGTCTGTAGTAGAGCTTAAGATAACAAACGCAGGTGTTGATAATAAGCGCTGTAGCAGCGGCAGTGGCAGCGCTGCAGCTTCGTCTATGACAAGAACATCAATGTTATCTTCGGATAACAGCGGGTTGTCCGTAGCCATCCACTGCGCTCTGTTTCCGCTTTCGCATTCCGAGGACGCGAGTAATCCTGAGACAGAGGCTTGCGAATACGCTGTAACAGCTACATTTAACTCCAGTTTCAGAAAGTGGGCGATAATTTTACCGGATAAAAATGACTTTCCTCTGCCTCTGGCTGCCTCAATACAAACACACTTGTAAGTGCTGCAGTCATCCTGCGTGATCTTGTCAAACACCTTCTGCTGGGTAGCGGTCAGTCTGTCAGACTCAGATATGCGGGAAACTTCCACAGCCTGCGGGGAGGGCAAGTACACGCTGTCCCGGCTGACCATGCCCGTCTCCGGAGTGTCTGTTAAAGGGCGCAGAATCTTATCTATATATACACTGCTATTCAGTGTTTGTCCGTAGCTTAAAAAATAGGGGCGGGTAACCGACGGATGAGAGTGCCAGGTATCTGATGGCGGTGTCAGAAGTATTAGTGTTCCGGATACTTTTACTGTACCGGCCAGAGCCGTCAGCACAGATGGCCTGAATTGCTCAGAGAAGTCGATGATGACAATGTCATACTCACTGCCTAAACACTGCCGGTACAAATTGAGTGGCGTGGTCTTCGCTATCCTGGTCTTTGCTATATCAGCAAGCCTGGCGTTAAGTTCGCCGGCAATGCAAAAAGAAATATCTTCAGGCAGTGATGAGAGTATGTCTTCAACTGTGGTGGCATGGTGATGCTTATCGCCATGGATCACTAGTCTTTGCCGGTGATAATCGCTGGTATTACAAAACAAGGGTGCTGTAAGCCAGTCAGTCACAGTTGTCTGAGCCATTTGATATCATTTCACGTATAATCCAGCCGCTATTTTATCTATTGTTTACGAGGAATTCGAATGCGCTTTTTATCCCGCCGGCTTGTCATGCCCAATGATCTTAACTACGCCAATGCTTTATTTGGTGGCCGGGCGATGGAATGGATTGACGAGGAAGCGGCAATTTTCGCGATTTGTCAGCTGGAAACAAATTGTCTGGTCACTAAGCATATTGGTGAAATCACGTTTGAATCCCCGGCATTACAGGGCGATATCGTGGAGTTTGGTCTGGAAACTAAATCGGTGGGGCGTACGTCGATTACGGTAACATGTCTGGTGAGAAACAAAGCGACCAAGAAAACCATATGTCTCGCTGATGATATTGTTTTTGTAACTCTCGATCCGGATTCCCGTACTCCGACGCCCCATGGTAAAACGATGGAGATATTGAAAGAACAAACAGAGGCTGAAATCCGCAGCCTGAATCTGAATGCAGAATAAACGGTTAAAGCCGCCTGCTCACAAGTTCTGATGCGGGTAAGCGGCACTGATCATAGATATCAGGCCGCTGAAACCCGCCAGCTCGTCACGATCTCTTCCAGCATCTCACTTTGCACCTTAGTCAGCGTATCCTGACTGTATTCAGGTGTTTCCTGTGAATTCAGCAGATTGAATGCGATGGTATGACACAGTGTGATCTGACCCGTCAGGCTGTCAGAATTTCCATTTTCGTCGTTGCTGCACAGTTTCCACAATTGCTGATTCACTGCACTGTTAAAACCCCATCTCAGTAACATTAATGATGTGGCACCATACAGGCAAACGCCGTATTCATCATTGATACGGTTAAGGAAAACGTCAAATGAAGCGCTTTCATCCCAGTGAGTGACTGCGCCGTCGGAAAACAGACATTCGTCGTGAAAAATTAGAAACAGGGATAACGTGCCAAACAGTAAAAGCTGTTTGACCTGCTCAGTTTGGTCTTCGTTTAAGCGGTTGAAACCGAACAGGCGCTGAAAGATAGTCAGGCTCAGCAGCATCGCATCAGTGAGCAGGTTAACTTTTTCAAACCGGCATTGAGAGGTTAGCAACTGCTGCGCTGCGAAAATTACAGCAAGATTCCGGATATTGCCTAGCCCGAGATTCCGGCCGATTGCCTGTTCAAGATTTTTGGGTACAGAGCCATAAACCGCTCTGCTGGCCTTGCTCATAACGTGGGCCTGAAAAATTGGATCTTTTTCAATCAGTGAGACCACATCTGCCAGCGTCATTGTTTCACAGTCCATATTCAGCAGAGTCTGAATTGAATTGGGCAGGGGAGGCAGGTTCTCCACCACATTAATGAGATTACCGTTACCTTTTTGAAAACGCAGGCGGTTGCCAAGCTGGCGTAGCTGTCCTGCACTGATCCCGGCATGTTCCTTAAAACTGCGCTCAAAGGATCGGCGGTCAGAGAAGCCAAGGTGGGCGGCGGTGTCTTCCGTTTTTTCGCCACTGAGTAACCGGTGACATGACTGGTCATGAATGTACTCTTTGAGTAATGCGCTGAAAGAAATGGACTCTTGCCTTAACTGGCGACGAAACGCGGACTCCGTTTGACCTAGTTGCGTTGCTACCCATTCCGAACGGATCCTTGCCGGGCTCGGGGCTTTGAGAAATGCTTCTTTAACCTGCTGCTTTAACGGCAAATCATTGCTGGTGTCGAGGTTTCCCGCCAGCATTTTTTTAATCGACTGAGAATAGTAAAATGATGCCTGTTTACACCATTTATTATCGAAAACAAGGCATACAACAACTCCCTCATGTCTGATATCACCGCTGCTGACCGGCCTTAATAAGCTGACCGGTTGTTCGCCGGATGGCGGTAAGGTGACCGTTGTGAAGTCGAATTTTCTGCCGGCCAGGTGACGGCACAAAGCGAGGAGGAAATAACAGCGGAATTCGGTAAGAACAGGATGTGATGATGGCTGAAACCGGAGACAGGTTTCATTTCCGTCAGTTTTTACTGTCAGTGCCGCACTGTTACCCAGAATATAGTGGTAGTGTTTTCCCAGTACATGGAGTGCGTCATCAATATGCTTACTGGCCGTGAGATACACCACCAGATTACTCATTTTGTTGAAATCAAAATAGCCAATCAGGGAGCGGCCAATTGTCTCATATTCGTTGGCAGGACAAAGAGAGTGAAGAATAGACGCCAGTCCGTCATCGTCCATTTTCTCATTTTCTATTTGTGTGACGCTTTCGAGCATCGTTGTGTCATATTCGTTATCAAGTCCGTTATCCCTTCTCAGACTCAATAAAGCGCGGATGACTGCCGACCAGAAAAAACCGTGATACTGCACGTTTGCTCCCTATACCGGATCCCTTCAGTCAAGGATATAAGAATTACCTGTGGCTTGACAGAAAAAGGGTGAATTTTGTGTTGGTACAAATTTGTACCGGATTTCGTTCAGAAGTGTCCTTTTTTACTTGCGGGCCTCTCCCTATCATTACAACCGTCGACTCATTGGTGGAAACGTCACTTCCACAGAGTAGATTCGCCAAACCTGTCGTGAGGCAGGGACGGAAAGCCACGGGTCTTATACCGCCATAAGACAGCCGGGTTGCAGTGAAGTTGTTTAACTATTTTCAGGCACACACTGCTCAAGGAACATAAATGAAATTTAGCATCAAAACTGCAGCCCTGCTAACCGGCTTCTGTGCGGCATTCACGGCTAACGCCAACATTATCAGCAGCTACGATATCGACTTCGCTGCCCAGACTCTGACTGCACATCAACAAAGCGGCACGTCTAACTACGGAACCTGGACAAACAATGGCAGTGTACTGAACCTGCGCGAAAACAGCTGGTTCACACTGAACCTGGATGATGCTTTCGGGATCCAGAGCCTGGATTTAGATAATTCTGCTTCAGATATTTTGTTGTCATTTGAATTTCGTATGACGCCGGGCAACAACAATACTAATGCAAACCCTTACTCTGAGATTGGCGGGATCTGGCTGGCAGATTTCTCTGCCGGTGAACAGAATAACGATGCCAGCCGCACGTTTGCTCTGGGTGGCACACAGAATTTCGGTCTGGATGACTTTACTTATACCAACGAACCAGCCTGGGAAACCTTCTCTATTACTCTGGATGATTACATGTCAGGACTTATTACCGACATCGTATTCATTAACGATTGTGATGCAGCCAGTGGTTGTGGAGATATGAAGGTTCGCTTCCGGAATGCCTCTATTACAGAAGTCAGTGAGCCAACCGCCATGTCACTGATCCTTCTGGGAATAGGGTTTATGGGATGGCGCACAAGACGCCAGAATCAGAAGGTCGCCTGATCTTCATTGCCCGCCACGTCACATCGCGGGCTTTTTTATTGCTTTTTCGGGGCTGCCGGCAACTTGACTAAGTCACTGAAGTTGTTAGACTGCCCTCGCTTAATTTGCGGACTCCGCAATAAGCATTAGGCCAAGGGGTGCCGTCTTTACGGCTGAGATCCATTCCATGGGAACCCTTAAACCTGATCCGGATAATACCGGCGTAGGGATGGTGATAAAAGCAATCTGAAAACCTCAATACCTGCCGTAAAGCCGGATCTTTTTGATGATTAAAGAGATCCTAATGAAAAAAAACGCAATTCTTCTCGCACTACTTGCACTTCCTGCCTTTGCTGATGACACTGCAGACATCGAACGTATTACCGTCAGTGGTGATTTCCGCACAGCGACTCTCGATCAACTCAGTGCCAGCGCTTCTGTGTTATCAGGCAACCGCCTGGACAGCCGTCAGGCTACCTATATTGACAATGTATTAAGTATTGCGCCGAATGTGAATTTTGCGGCCGGAGCATCCCGTGGACGTTTTATTCAGATCCGGGGGATTGGTGAGCGCAGCCAGTTTGCTGAACCGATTAATCCTTCAGTCAGTTTCCTGGTCGACGATTTTGATTTCTCCGGTCTTGCTGCAGCAGGTGTACTTTTTGATACACAGCAGGTAGAAGTTTACCGCGGACCACAGGCGACAGTATTCGGAACCGGTGCTCTGGCCGGTGCGGTTAAGATTGTCAGCAATGCTCCTTCAGAAGAGAGTGAGAGTCATTTTGAATTGTCTGTGGGAAACAAATCTTTCTTCCGCGCTGAAGGTGCTCATGGCGGACAAGCGTCTGATTCTCTGGCCTGGCGTGCAGCGTTTGTGCACAACAGCAGTGACGGTTTTATTGAAAATGACTTTTTGGGTGCCGACGATACCAACGGGATTCATGAGAATGCAGTAAGGCTGGGAACACTGTGGGATGTGACTGACAAAACATCCGTTGCGGTGGATTTCCGCTGGTACGATATCAATAACGGTTACGATGCTTTCTCACTGGATAACAACCGCCACACGTTGTCGGATGAACCCGGCTTTGATGAGCAGGAAACCAAAGCGGTCAGTGCACATATCAATCATGAAACCGCCGGTGGTTTGCTGGAAATCATTGCGACTATGGCCGGTCATGATATCGCTTACGGCTACGACGAAGACTGGACCTACACTGGTTTTCACCCCTGGGGCTATACATCCTTTGATGCATATTACCGGGATGTTTCCCAACAATCTGCCGAGGTGCGTTTTACTTCTGCTGAAGATAAAAAAATCTTCAATGACACCACGACCTGGGTTATCGGTGGCCGCATCAATCAGAGTGAACAGGATTTACTGCGCCAGTATACCTATGCTGACGGCGACTTTATCAGTACCTTCGAACCGCAGACAACAGCGGTTTACGGTCAGCTTGATACTCAGCTGACTCCGTCTTTATTGCTGACGTCCGCCCTGCGTGTTGAAAATTACGCCTATGATTATGCTGATAATGCGCAGGTGGTGTACGACGATGACACGACCATGACCGGCGGCAAACTGGCACTGACCTGGGATATGGGAGGGGACTACCTGTATGCCAGCGTATCCAGAGGTTACAAAGGTGCCGGCATTAACTATGATGAACAGGTCAGCCGGGAGCGCCGTTTCTTTGATGCGGAATACAACTGGAACTATGAAGCAGGCTACAAAGGCAAACTGTTTGTTCCTGAGTTGACTGCCCGCGCAGCAGTTTTCTTCATGGAACGGGAAGATACCCAAATCAGCGATTTTGATGTTCAGGAACGTGAAGACGGTTCTGCCGCCTTTATCGATATCACGGCGAATGCCGATGTGGGCACAAATAAAGGGGCAGAACTGGAGCTTTCCTGGCAGGCAACGTCATCCTGGACAGTGCAGGCCAGCGCGGGTTACCTCAGTGCCACCTTTGAAGGTTACGAGACTGCCGACGGTGAATATGTCAGTAAGCAGCGTCAGGCTCAGGCACCTAAATATACAGCGAACCTGTTCAGTGAGTTGTGGCTGACTGATTCTCTGGTATGGCGCGCTGATATGGACTTTAAAGACGAATACCGCTTCTCTGATGGCCATGATGAAACAGCACCGGCCACAACGTTGTACAACACTGATATTACCTGGGTAAAAGGCATGTTGCGCACCACACTGTGGGTAAAGAACGTGTTTGATAAAACCTGGTACACCCGCGGTTTCGGTGGATTCAGTAACGATCCCCGTGATTACTATGAGTTTGCTGAACCTTATTATCAGTTGGGTGATGGCAGACAGTTCGGCGTCACAGCCCGTTTTCAATTTTAAGGAATCTCTATGCAGGTCATGGTTGAGCTATCTCTGTATCCTCTGGTGAATGAGTACATTCCACCCATAAAGTCGTTTATTGACAGACTGAACAGTTACGACACCCTTGATGTGACGACCTGTTCTACCAGTACACAGGTCACCGGCGAGTATGCCGACGTTATGGCGGTACTGGGAAAAGAAATGCAGCGCACCCATGAAGAAGTCGGGCAGGCCATTTTTGTGGCCAAGTTTCTGAACTTCGATGTGATGCAGGCCCGTAAGGATCAGGATGACTGATTTCATCCCGCATTTCTTTGAACAGATAGCCGCGACATCACTGGCCGAGTGGGTTGCTGTAGTGCTGGCACTGGCCTATGTCTGGCTGGCTGCCAGGCAAAACCGCTGGTGCTGGCTGTGTGCATTTATCAGTACGGCTATTTATACCTGGCTCTTCTGGCAGGTTACACTGCCATTTCAGGCCATCCTGAATCTGTATTACATGATGATGGCCGGATACGGGTATTATCAGTGGAACCGTCAGGCTGCCGGCGACGACCGGGTGCATTCCTGGCCATGGTATACCCATGCCATGCTGGTGCCGGGACTTCTCCTGATCGCCTGGGGCTTATCCTTCTGGGCACAGGGGCAGTTCAACAGCGAACACCTGCTACTCGATGCAAGTATACAGGTGGTCAGTGTGGTGACTACCGTGATGGTGGCCCATAAGGTTTTACAGAACTGGTTGTACTGGATAGTAATCAATCTGGCTTCAGCTTACCTTTACGCCCAAAGCGGCCTGATGTTGTCGGCGTGTCTGTTTCTGGGATATGTCGGATTTGCCGTATTTGGTTATGCACAATGGCTGAAACAATGGAAGATGCAGGAACATGACGCCCGCGCTTATCGTTAAAGCGTTAGCAGAGCCGTTGAAGCTTAGCGGTAATGCAATCTGTGAATCACGGCAGGGCGGGGATGTGAATCGTCTGTTCAATATCACTGACGGTGAGCGTGAGTTCGCTGTTAAGTGGTCTGCCGGTGAGAGTTTTACCGGTGTAAACAAACATGCTCAGTTTACGCTTCAGCATAGCCTGTTCCGTCAGGGCATTGCGCCTGAACCTCTGTGGCTGAGTCCTGACTGCACGCTGTGGGCAGAACGCTGGGTCACCACGGATGCGGAACCGGCGAACAACGCAAACAGTGAAGACAGTATCATCCTGCTCGCCTTTGCGTTACACACCATTCACTGCACAGCTATTGACGCGCCACCTCTGTGTCTTGAGCCCAGACTGGTGCGCTATTTTGAAAGTGCAGATCTTGAGAGCAGTCATCCCCTGGCTGAAGCATTGAGAAACGTGATTGATTCCGGTGATGCACAGCAGCCGCCTGCTGAACAGGCGGTGCTTTGTCACAACGATCTGTCTTTGCCGCACATTGTGAGAACCGGAGCCGGTGGCGCTAAACCCGTTATCGTAGACTGGGAATATGCTGCCAGCGGCAATCGTTATTTTGATGTGGCATCCTGTGCTGCGATTAATCAGTTAAATGACGAAGCCGCTTTGCGCTTGTATAAACACTACGCCGCTTTAAGCGGGGCCGCTGAAGAGAAGGTCATCTTTGCCTGTGAACAGCAACGCCGGGTGGTGAATGTCACTGCTGCACTCTGGCAGGCAGCACTGGAAACCACTAACCGGCAGAAGGTGAGTGAACCGGAGTAACAGCCATGCTGTGCGCTTTTTGTGCGTATTGTGCGAATGCCAGGCAAAGGCACTGGTTTTGCTGTTTTTTTGCCACAAAAAGGCTTTACCTTTGTTAATGCATACGTATAATGCACAGCGCGCTAGGGGTGTAGTTCGAATTGGTAGAACAGCGGTCTCCAAAACCGATGGTTGGGGGTTCGAGTCCCTCCACCCCTGCCACTTTTCCTCTGAGTAAGTTATAGTGTTCCTACTTTCTTCCACTCAAAAGTAAATCCATTTTCATGACGTCCGGTTTAAATCCTTATCAAATTGCTGTTCTTCAGGAAATGGGTATCTGTGTATGGCAATCTCAGGCTGTATCACAGACTCAGGCAACATCTGCTGCCGGTAACAGTCACACTGCTGAACTAACGCCTTCCGGCGCTGCCGTTCCATCTCAGTCTTCTGTTCAACCCGCCGCAAGTGGTCAGGCACGCATTGCGCAGCTTCGTTCCATGCTGGGGAATAAACAGGATAAAAAACCATCTGCCCCGGAAAAAGTGCAGGACGATGAAGCAAAACCGGCATCACCGGCGGTTGAAACCATTGATCCCCGCAGCTTCGGAGCTGCCGGACAGGACATATTACAGGCGTTGTCTCTTTTTTACGATGCAAAGTCTGTTCGCTGGCAATTTGGTTCAGAGTTGTCCCTGAAAAATAATATTCTTTCATTACCTTATAAAACTGCGCCATCAGACGCTGCGGAAAAGCGCCGTCTGTGGCAGGTCATTTGTGCCGGTCAGTAAGTGATGCCGTCGTTCACACTCCAGCCACTTTCTGACACTCTGATCAATGACGCCCATGCTATTCATCAGCAGGCCACTTATAATCCCTGGTCCTTATCTACCTTTGCGGACTGTCTTACACCGCCCTATGCAGGTTTGGCAGCACTTAACAGTGAGCTTAAGCTCACCGGTTACGCCGTGATATTACTGGTTGCCGGCGAAGCCACGTTAATGGACATTGCAGTTGCTGTTTCTGACCGGGGGCAGGGGGCCGGAAAACAGTTATTAGACGGTGTGATTGCATGGTGCCGGCAACAACAGGCTGAGTCACTGTGGCTCGAGGTAAGAGCCGGAAACCTCAAAGCCATTTCACTGTACGAAAAAGCCGGTTTTGAAGACATTGAAGTGCGTAAAAATTACTACCCTTGTGATGGCGGTAAAGAAGACGCGCGGATAATGCGTATGTTGCTGGTATAGGGCGTCAGCGATTATACCCGGCGGTTGTATCCTACAGAGTAAACCATCTCCCGGTGAGAAAAATAATCTGAAATCTCATCCAAAATCCTCTCTTCACGTATAATTAACAAAAGTGTGTTTTGTTCAATTAGCAGGTGAATATGATGGCTGACAGCAATAAAAAAGCCCGTGAACATGAACGGGAAATCACGCTGGCGGAAGAAGACTTTCGTCATGACGAAGAAGAATTCGACTCCGTCGCCGGGGAAGAGGATCCCGGGGCTGCATTAGAAGAGCTGGTGGAATACGATAAATCCATACCGGAGAAGAAAAAGTAAGACCTCCGGAGTACAAACTTTCTGCCTGCCGGTGCAAATGCGCCGGCGGATTTGCACCGTAGAGAAAAGGGCGGCAATTTTTCTCAATTCTGGTATCATGCGCGCCAATTTTTGAAATTCAAGGTGGCGCCGCCCGCAAGCTCTGAACCCGCGTCTACCCTCACACAGTGACAGATCAGAATATCCATGAGTAACCTAACCAGCGAAATCAGCAAACGCCGTACGTTTGCGATTATCAGTCACCCCGATGCGGGTAAAACCACCATTACTGAAAAGGTCCTTTTGTTCGGACAAGCTTTGCAAAAAGCCGGTACCGTGAAAGGGAAGAAGTCCGGTCAGCATGCCAAATCTGACTGGATGGAAATGGAAAAAGAGCGGGGGATCTCGGTCACGACCTCGGTCATGCAGTTCCCTTACCGTGAAAATCTGGTGAACCTGCTGGATACGCCGGGACACGAAGACTTCTCTGAAGATACCTACCGCACACTGACTGCCGTTGACTCCTGTCTGATGGTTATCGATGCCGCAAAAGGTGTTGAGGATCGTACCCGTAAGCTGATGGAAGTTACCCGCCTGCGCGATACGCCTATTATTACCTTCATGAACAAGCTTGACCGCGATATCCGCGACCCGCTGGAGTTGCTTGATGAAGTTGAAAACGAGCTGAAAATCCTGTGCGCGCCGGTGACCTGGCCAATTGGCTGCGGTAAAGAATTCAAAGGTGTTTATCACCTGCACCGTGATGAAGTGATTTTGTATAAATCCGGTCTGGGTCACATGATTCAGGATGTACGCATTATTAAAGGTTTGGATAATCCGGAACTTGAAACAGCTATTGGCAGCGGTTTGCTGGAAACATTGAAAGACGAACTGGAGCTGGTTCAGGGGGCGTCTAACGAGTTTGATCAGGAACTGTTCCTTGAAGGGGAACTGACACCGGTATTTTTTGGTACTGCACTGGGTAACTTTGGTGTTGACCATATGCTGGATGGTCTGGTTGAGTGGGCACCTGCGCCGCAGGGACGCCAGACAGAAGACGGTGAAATCAGTGCTGATGCGCCTGAGTTCAGTGGTTTCGTATTTAAGATCCAGGCAAATATGGATCCTAAACACCGCGACCGTATTGCCTTCTGCCGCATTGTTTCCGGAAAATACGAGAAGGGCATGAAAATGCGTCATTCACGTATTAATAAAGACGTCCGTATTTCTGACGCGCTGACCTTCCTGGCCGGTGACCGGGAACTTCTGGAAGAAGCCTATGCCGGCGATATTATTGGTTTGCACAATCACGGGACTATCCGCATCGGTGATACGTTCACGTCCGGCAATAATTTCCGCTTTACCGGTATTCCTAACTTTGCGCCGGAACTGTTTAAGCGTATCCGCCTGAAAGATCCGCTGAAGCAAAAACAATTGCTTAAGGGACTGATACAGTTATCTGAAGAAGGGGCTGTGCAGGTTTTCCGTCCTCTGATCAACAATGACCTGATCGTCGGTGCGGTAGGTGTACTGCAGTTTGATGTGGTTGTGGCCCGCTTAAAAGCGGAATATAACGTAGATGCAATCTACGAACATATCAGTGTGAGTACAGCCCGCTGGGTATACAGTAAAGATGCGAAAAAGCTGGATGAGTTCCGCCGTAAAGCTGAACAAAACCTGGCACTGGATGGCGGTGACAATCTGGCCTACATTGCACCCACTATGGTGAATCTGCAACTGGCTAAAGAGCGTTACCCGGATATCGAATTCAAAGAAACCCGCGAACATTAAGAACAGACAGAAGACGAAGAAACGATGAACATACATGCTTTATTAGTCAGCCGTTTTAGCGAGGCACTGGAAAAACTAGGTGCTGAAAATGCGCCGGTGCCTGTGGCACGCAGTTCGCGGCCTGAATTTGGTGAATATCAGTTCAACGGTGCGATGGCACTGGCGAAACAATTAAGACAAAAGCCCCGTGACATTGCGGAGAAAATTGTTGAACTGGTTAACCTGGATGACGTTGCCAGCAAGATGGAAGTGGCAGGCCCAGGTTTTATTAATGTGCATCTCAGCGATTCGTGGCTTGCGAATCAGTGTGAACTGGCACTGCATGATCCCCGCATGGGCGTGGCAAAAGACAGCCAGCAGACCATTGTGGTGGATTACTCTTCCCCGAACCTTGCTAAAGAAATGCACGTGGGCCACCTGCGTACCACTATCATCGGTGACGCTGTCGTAAAAGTGCTGGAGTTCCTTGGTCATAAGGTTATCCGCCAGAACCACATGGGGGACTGGGGGACACAGTTCGGCATGTTGCTGGCACACCTGTCAGACAAGCTGGAAAGTGAGGTTGCGGAAACCGCACTGTCTGATCTGGAAGACTTTTACCGTGAAGCGAAAGTACGCTTCGACGAAGAAGAGGGCTTCGCTGACCGTGCCCGTGAATACGTGGTGAAATTACAGGGGGGCGACGAGCAGTGCCTTACGCTGTGGAAACAGTTCATTGATGTATCCGTTCAGCACAGCGAAGAAGTGTATGACAAACTGAATGTCAGTCTGACCCGCGACGATATTATGGGTGAGTCTGCCTATAATGATGATCTGGCGAATGTCATCCGTGACCTGAAAGAAAAAGGCATTGCGGTAGAGGATCAGGGTGCACAGGTTGTGTTTATTCCTGAACTGGCGGACAAAGAAGGGAATCCGGCGGTGTACATTGTGCAAAAATCCGGTGGCGGCTACCTGTATTCCACTACCGACCTTGCAGCTATGCGCTACCGCAGCGGCAAACTGAACGCTGACCGTACTCTTATTCTTACTGACGCCCGTCAGGCGCTGCACTTTAAGCAAACTGAAATTGTGGGCCGTAAAGCCGGTTTCATGAAAGCAGAACAGACTTACGAGCATTGTCCTTTCGGGATGATGCTTGGCAGTGACGGCAAGCCATTTAAAACCCGTACCGGTGGCACGGTGAAACTGGTTGAGTTACTTGACGAAGCGGTAGAGCGCGCCGGCAAACTCATCAGCGAGCGGGACAATGACCTGTCAGAAGCTGAGCTGGCTGAAGTGGCCCGTAAAGTGGGTATTGGTGCTGTTAAGTACGCTGACTTAAGTAAAAACCGTACCACGGATTACGTGTTTAACTGGGACACCATGCTGAGCTTTGAAGGCAATACAGCGCCTTATTTGCAATATGCCTTTACCCGCGTGAAAAGTATTTTCCGTAAATCCGGAATTGCGGTGGCAGATTTGAAAGGTGCAATGACCTTTACCGAAAAGCAGGAGCATGCACTTGCTGTGCTGTTACTGCAATTTGAAGAAGTGATTGGTCTGGTATCCCGTGAAGCAACGCCTCACGTGCTGTGTACTTACCTGTACGATGTGGCAAGCGCATTCATGAGTTTCTACGAAGCCTGCCCGATCCTGAAAGACGGTATTGATGAAGCGGTGCGTAACAGCCGGCTTGAACTCGCTGCGCTGGTGGCCAATACACTGGAACAGGGTCTGAGCCTGCTGGGTATCGAAACACTGGAAAAAATGTAAGTCTATCAGGCTCCGCTGATATCAGAGAAACCGGCAGTCGCTTGTGGCGTCTGCCGGTTTTTTGTTTCCGTTAAAATTCGCAGGCTCCATCAGGCAAACTGCTCTGTAAGCCAGTTTATAAAGGTGCTGATTCGTTTAGGCATATGGCGTCTTGATGTGTAAACCACGGAAAGAGGCAGGGGCGGGCAGGTAAAATCATCCAGAATTGTTACAAGCTCGCCACTGGCCAGGTAATGCTTAACCCCGTGATGAGGAACCTGAATGATTCCCAGTCCCGCCAGGCAGGAGGTCAGGTAGACGTCTGTAGTGGCCACAGATACCCGGCTTGTCATCGCTACCTGATAGTTATGCCCGTTGTGAAAATAATCAAAGGAATCTGCATCGGGGCGCATGTCCGGTGAGTAGCCCACCACGAAATGATTGCTCAGAGCCCTGTCAGATTTGCATTTAAAAGCGCCGTACTTTCTGACACAGGCACTGCTCAGTGATATTGAAGATAACGGACATATTCTGAATATCTCATCGGGTCTGGCGCGGTTCAGCTTGCCCGGCTCAAGTGCTTATGCAGTGATGAAAGGTGGTGTGGAAGTACTGACGCGGTACCTGGCAAAAGAGTTGGGCAGCCGCGGGATCAGCGTAAACACCATCGCACCGGGTGCCATTGCCACAGATTTCGCTGGCGGTACGGTAAGAGACAACCCGGACGTGAACCAGTTTGTCAGCAGTGTAACGGCTAAGGGCAGAGTAGGGGAAGCTTCCGATGTCGGCCCGGCAATCGCCAAAATACTCAGTGATGATTGCGCATGGATGACCGGTCAGCGCGTGGAAATTTCCGGCGGCATGTTTTTGTAAAATCATCAGATTTGTTTGTTTTTATACCGTCCGGTAAAGGCTACATAGCAGTTGCCGGACACATCCCTTCGCCGTAACCGGTCATAACCACTGAAAATCTGGTGAAATTCGCCTGATTCCCGGTGCGCCTACTATCAAAATCCCGCCAGATTCGGTACTATCCGCCGTCCTGTTTTTTAATTTATCTCCTGGCGAAATCATGTTTGAAGTAAATCCTGTCAAAAATGCCATAGCAGATATCCGGGTGCGCTCTGAAGCACTTAGGGGGTATCTTTGACTTCGATACGAAGTCTGAACGTTTAGAAGAAGTTAACCGTGAGCTTGAAAGCCCGGACGTCTGGAATGAGCCTGAGCGCGCACAAGCCTTAGGGAAAGAAAAAGTAGCCCTGGAGCAGGTGGTTGAAACCATTCAGAAGCTCGAACAGGGTGCTGAAGACGTTGAAGGCCTTCTGGAACTGGCCATCGAAGCGGAAGATGAAGAAACCTTCGAAGAAGCGAAATCTGAACTGGATTCCCTTGTTGAAGTGTTGGAAGTCCTCGAATTCCGCCGTATGTTCGCAGGCCCTAACGATGCCTGCGATGCGTATATCGATTTGCAGGCGGGCTCCGGTGGTACGGAAGCTCAGGACTGGGCCAATATGCTTCTGCGTATGTATTTGCGCTGGGGTGAAGCACACGGCTTCAAAACAGAAATTATCGAACTGTCAGAAGGCGAAGTTGCGGGTATTAAGAGTGCCACAATCCGCTTTGAAGGCGAGTATGCGTTTGGCTGGCTGAGAACGGAAACCGGCGTACACCGCCTGGTACGTAAGTCACCATTTGACTCCGGAAACCGTCGTCACACGTCGTTCTCTTCTGCGTTCGTCTATCCTGAAATTGATGACAATATTGAAATCGATATTGATCCGTCTGATTTACGTATTGATACTTACCGCGCCTCCGGTGCCGGTGGTCAGCACGTTAACAGAACAGACTCGGCGGTTCGTATTACCCATGAACCCACGGGCATCGTAGTGCAGTGTCAGAATGACCGCTCACAGCACAAGAATAAAGATCAGGCGATGAAGCAACTGAAAGCCAAACTTTATGAGTTTGAGTTGCAGAAGCAGAATGCTGAGAAGCAGGCGTTGGAAGATAACAAGTCTGATATCGGCTGGGGCAGCCAGATCCGCTCTTATGTGCTGGACGATTCCCGTATTAAAGATTTACGTACAGGTGTAGAAACCCGTAATACGCAAGCCGTCCTCGACGGTGATTTAGATAAATTCCTGCAAGCCAGTTTGAAATCTGGCCTGTAAATTACACTTAAAAGTGAACAGGTTATGACCGACCAACAACTCGACGAAAATAAACTCATTGCCGAGCGCCGGGCTAAATTGAGCGCGATTCGGGAAAACTGCCGTGCAAATGGTTTCCCTAATGACTTCCGCCGCGAAAACTACGCTGAAGAACTGCAGGCGCAGTTCGGTGAAGTGGAAAAAGAAGCGCTGGCGGAACAGGGCAATAAGGTTTCCGTTGCCGGCCGTATTATGGCCAAGCGCGGTCCGTTTCTGCTGCTGCAGGATATGACCGGTCGTATTCAGGCTTACGCCGACAAAGAAACACAAAAAGAAATTAAAGCGAAATTCGGTAGTCTGGATATCGGTGACATCATCGGTGTAGCCGGCGACCTGCACAAGTCAGGAAAAGGCGACCTGTATGTGAACATGGAAAACTGGCAACTGCTGACCAAATCACTGCGTCCGCTGCCAGAAAAATTCCATGGTCTGAGCGATCAGGAAACCAAATACCGTCAGCGTTATGTGGATCTGATCACCAGTGAACATACCCGCCGCAACTTCAAAATCCGCAGTGCCCTGATTAACGGCATCCGTCAGTACCTGACCGAGCGTGATTTTATGGAAGTGGAAACGCCTATGCTGCAGGTCATTCCCGGCGGTGCAACGGCCAAGCCTTTCGTGACTCACCACAATGCGCTGGACATCGACATGTACCTGCGTATCGCACCGGAGCTGTACCTGAAGCGTCTGGTTGTGGGTGGCTTCGAGCGGGTATTCGAAATCAACCGTAACTTCCGTAATGAAGGTTTGTCGACCCGTCACAATCCTGAGTTCACCATGCTGGAATTCTACATGGCCTACTCTGATTACAATGACCTGATGAACCTGACTGAAGACATGCTGCGCAAGCTGGCTCAGGACATTCTTGGCACGACCGAACTGGTTAATACTACCCGTGACAGCGAAGGCGAAGTGACGTCTGAAACCCGCTATGATTTCGGTAAGCCTTTCGATCGTCTGAGCATGGGCGAGGCTATCCTGAAATACTGGCCAGAAGCCAACGAGGCTGCTATCCGCGACCCGGAAGCCCACCTTGATGAAATGAAAGCCATGGCGAAACAGCTGCACATTAAAGAGCCTGAAGTAGACGGGATCTGGGGTGCAGGTAAGTACCTTTGTGAAATCTTTGAGGCGACAGCTGAAGAGAAACTCATCCAGCCTACGTTTATCACTGAGTATCCCTGGGAAGTGTCTCCGCTGGCCCGTCGTAACGACGATAACCCGTTCATCACTGACCGCTTCGAGTTCTTCGTAGGCGGCCGTGAACTGGCTAACGGTTTCAGCGAGCTTAACGATCCTGAAGATCAGGAAGCCCGTTTCCGTAAGCAGGTAGAAGAAAAAGATGCCGGTGACGATGAAGCCATGCACTTCGATGAAGATTACATCCGTGCGCTGGAATATGGTCTGCCGCCAACAGCGGGTCAGGGGATTGGCATCGACCGTCTGGCTATGTTGTTCACTGACAGCCCGACAATTAAAGACGTTATCCTGTTCCCGCACATGAAGCCGGAAGTACAGGAATAAATCTCTCTGCTGATTGCTAAAAACGGTATGCGCGTAAGCCCATACCGTTTTTTTATGTCTTTGATTCAATCGCTTTACTCCGGCCTGTCGTATCACTCGTAACAAGGCGTATTTAAGAACACTTTTGCAGGAACCGGATATGACAGGGAAAGAGAAACACGAAGACGAGCGTCATGTTGACTCGCCGCTTACTAAGGAAGAAGAACAGGATGTGCGTGATCACCAGAGTCTGAGTTCAGTTTCTCTGTATGCGGTAATTCACCGGGAGGGGCTTGAAGAGCTTGAGCGGCCGGGTATGTCGCTGTGGTGGTCCGGTGTGGCTGCCGGCATTGGCATATCAACCTCAGTACTTGCAGAGGGCATTCTGCATACGGTGTTTGAAGGTTCAGACTACCAGTTTGCGCTGGAGAACTTCGGGTATACCGTCGGTTTTGTCCTTGTGATCATGGGCCGTCTGCAACTGTTTACTGAAAATACTCTCACTGTCATTTTACCGCTGCTTAACCACCGCTCTCTTGCCATGCTTGGCTGCACCGCAAGGTTGTGGGCTATCGTGTTTGCCGCCAACATGGCGGGTACATTACTGGCCGCGACGTTAATGTATCAGTTACATACCGTGCCGGCGGAATACATTGAGGGGATGAATGCTATTTCAAGACATTATGTGGAGCTGGAATTCGGGCAGGCCTTTTCCTACGGGGTCATTTCAGGTTTCATTATTGCCGGTATTGTCTGGATGAAACCGTCGGTGCAGAGTGCGGCTTTCTTCGTCATCGTTATGTTTACTTATCTCATAGCTATGGGGAATTTCACCCACGTGATTGCCGGGTCTACGGAATTGTTCCTGCTTGCGATGCAGGGGGAAGTCACACTGTACCAACTCTGCTCGCTGATTTTTGCTACGCTGCTGGGGAATATTGCCGGCGGGACAGGGTTATTTGCCATGCTGGCTCACGGGCAGGTCGCCCACGAAATCGATTAAGCCGGAAAGCGGTCTGTCAGTGCATCAAACAAAGACTGATGAGCGGGAACCGGAATGTGATGCGCTGCAGCTTTCTCTAACAGGTATCCGGTGATCGCGCCGGTTTCCAGCGGGCGGCCGTGAGCCGCGTCCTGATGCATACTGGAGTAGTTAACCGCTGTGGCCCCGGCAACCCGTAATACACGGTTTTTCAGAACGTCTGCACTTTCCTTGTAACCGCAAGCCTGCATGACCAGGCTGGTTTCGCGACATAACGATGAAATCACTGCGTCATATGCCGGCTCCAGAAGTTGCCCGTTGCGGATGTTATGCAGTGCCGTGAGCGGATTAATCACCAGATTGACAGACAACTTCTGCCAGAGAGCCAGGGCAATATTGTCGCAGCGTGTTACCGGCGGAAATGCCTGCTCAAGGATCCGAAACACTTTTTCATCCGTACTGTCATTCCTGTTTAGTCCTGTTGCCGGGCCTGCCAGCGTTTCACCAAAACCGGTATGGCGCACAGCGTTCTGCTGACGCAGAGCGCCGTGGCTGGTGGTTGCCTGATAAAGTCTCACAGAAGGCAAAACAGAACGAAAGATCTCATCTCCTCCCATACCGTTTTGCAGCAGCAAGGCCGGCGTATTATTCGTGAAAAGGTGAGACCACTGTGTCAAAGCTTCTTTCAGTTGATAAACCTTCACAGGAATAACATTCAGATCGAACAGGATATCCACCTGGCTGTCCGGAGTAATAATGGCGTCAGGCAAGGAAACCGTACTGTCATTTTGCAATGTCACCGTTTTTACGGTGGTCTGTTGCGCACCAGAGCGGGGCTGTCTCACTGCACGGGTGACATCAAAGCCGGCTTCCAGTGCCTTTGCAGTAAAGAGTGAACCTACAGCGCCGCTGCCTATAACACAGAGCCTGACTGACATTACCGGCTCTTTATTTCCGGCAGGGTGAAAGATGGCCAGGGCAGTGACCGGTTGTCCGGTTGTTCCGCAAGCCAGCCGGAAAATGCCTCAGAGACAAAGCGCGAGCCTTCCTCAGGCGTACAGGTGATGCTGAAATCCTCACCGTTATAAGAAAAGTGTAATTGCCACGCGTGCAGATAGACACGGTCAGCCTCTTTGCCGCCATATAACGTGTCACCCAGAATGGGCGACCCCAGACTTTTCATGGCAACACGTATCTGATGGGTTTTCCCGGTAAGCGGTTTAACCAGCGCAATGCGTCCGGTTTCAGCCCTGTGATGACTGAAGAACTGAGTGACAGCCGGGTTTTCGCGGGTTTTCATCAGCACATGCTGTCCACGGCGCCGGTTTTTCATATCACCGGCTATGGTGCCCTGTTTCTTCGCCGGTTTTCCCGACAGGATGGCCAGATAATATTTCTGTATGTCACGACCGGCAAACAGTCCGCTTAACTGTGCGGCTGCAGAAGCATTACGGCCGATCAACAGACAGCCCGAAGTCACAGTATCGAGACGGTGACATAAGTAGAGCTGCTGTTCTCCGGTGAGTGCCCGGATAGCATGTATTACGCCCAGCGCGTCATCGTGCATTGGCATGCCGACAGGTTTATGAATGACATAGAAGTCGGGATGTTCGAAACACATCCCGACAGAGGTTGCGGGGCTATCCACGGATCAGGTTCAGTGCGGTATCGTAATCAAGTTCGTCAATGGCATCGCGCAGGGTTTGTTGTAATGCCGGATCCGGCGTGGTGGCGGCCAGCCAGCTGTCCAGTTGGTCCTGTGCAATAAATTCACTTTGTTCCAGCGCCTGAATAAAGGCTGGAGGCGCCTGACCGGTTTGCGGAGCAGAAGCCGGAGATCCAGCGGTACCGGCGGTGGCTACAGCAGGCTCGCTGTCCTGATGACCGGCTGCCGGCGCATTCATAGCGGCTTCTGCGGCTTGCAGGTCGTCAAGCAAGGCCGGATTAGCTTGTAATGTTGCGATAGCGTCCAGGGTAACAACCACTGTTTGCTTGAGGGCAGGGAGGGAAGCCGGCACCGTTTCCTGCGCTTTCAGCTCGTTCTCTGTTTCTTTACAGGCCAGGTGAAGTTGGTTTATCCCCAGATTGCTCGACACCCCTTTGATGGTATGAATATACACTCTGGCTTCCTGCCAGTCACAGTTATCGAGTAAAGTTTGAAGTTTATCTGAGGCGTGCTGGTATTCGTCGGCAAACTTTTGCAAAAGTCGCAGAAACAGCGTTTTATTCCCACTTAACTGAGAAAGGCCAAATTCGAGATTGATTATCTTTTCGGCAGAATCCATACAGTCTCTCCAGGTGTTTACACCAGTGTATTTCATTAATAAATAAATTGATACAAAGGGGTTAAGGAGACCTGGGCTTTCTGAGCCAAATTCTGGTAGTCTCAGTAACAATCTGTATTCTGTTCCGGCACAACGGGGCAGACCTGTTTAAGACGGATTGTCTTAACAGTGATGAACTTACAATGAAAAAAGGAAGCCTGATGGCGTTATCTCTGGCCACAAAAGTATTAGTGTGTGCGAGCGTTGCAGTGTCATTAAGCGGATGTCAGTCTCAGAAGCCTGCTGAGCAGACAACCGTTGCGGTGCAGGAGCAGCAAGTCCATATCCCCTACGAAAAATATACGCTGGATAACGGCCTCACCGTTATTTTGCATGAGGACCATTCCGATCCACTGGTACACGTGGATGTGACGTATCACGTAGGCAGTGCGCGGGAAGATGCCGGTAAGTCCGGCTTTGCCCATTTCTTCGAACATATGATGTTCCAGGGCTCAGAGCATGTTGCTGATGAAGAACACTTCCGGATCATCACTGAAGCCGGCGGAACCCTGAACGGAACCACCAATACAGACCGGACCAACTACTTTGAAAGTGTACCGGCTAATCAGCTTGAAAAAGTACTGTGGCTTGAAGCCGACCGCATGGGCTTTTTGCTGCCGGCGGTAAATCAGACGAAGTTTGAGAACCAGCGCGATACCGTGAAAAATGAGCGGGCGCAGCGGGTGGATAATCAACCCTACGGATTGCGTTCTGAGAAAAATGGCGAGGCCCTGTATCCGGCAGGCCATCCCTATTCCTGGTCTACCATCGGTTATGTGGAAGATCTCGACCGTGTTGATGTAAACGATCTGAAAGCCTTCTTTAAGCGCTGGTATGGCCCCAACAATGCCGTGCTGACCATTGGTGGCGACATAGATGTTGCGCAGACCAGAGCGTGGGTGGAAAAGTATTTTGGCCCGGTGCCCCGTGGTCCTGAGGTGGCAGATCCTGAACCTCAGCCGGTAACCCTGACGGAAGACCGGTACGTGACGGTAGAAGACAAAGTGCATCTGCCTTTACTGCAAATTACGTTTCCAACGGTTTACGCCAGACACCCTGATGAAGCGCCCCTTGATGTACTCGCTGACATTCTCGGCGGCGGTAAAACATCGCTGTTCTATAAAAACCTGGTGAAAGAAGGCGTCGCGGTTCAGGCGGGTGTTTCTCACCCCTGTCGTGAACTGGCCTGCGAGTTTCAGTTACTGGCACTGGCGAACCCGCAGAAGGTAGAAAAGCTTGCAACGCTGAACACGCTGGTTGATGAAACACTGACAGAGTTTGAATCCCGCGGCGTTAATGAAGATGATCTTCAGCGCACCAAAGGCGGGATTGAAGCATCAACCATTTTCGGTCTGCAAAGTGTATCGGGTAAAGTCAGTGCCCTGTCCGGCGGAGAAACCTTTTACGGCCAACCTGACCTGGTTCAGGCTGATCTTGACCGTTACCGTAACGTGACAGCAGAAGATGTTATGCGGGTTTACCGTCAGTATATTAAAGGCAAGCATGCTGTGACGGTCTCTGTGGTACCCAAAGGACATCCGGAAATGGCGGCTGCCCCGCAAAACTTCACGCTTCCGCCCCGTGATATTCCCGGAGCTGATGAGTCTGCCGATGACGTGGTGACGGCGGAAATTAAAGATTCGTTTGACCGGACAGTGGTACCGGAAGCGGGTCCTGCGCCGACGGTGCATGTGCCTGAGTTCTGGAAAACCAAGCTTGCGCCGGGTATCGATATGCTTGGTGTAACCAGCGCAGAAACGCCAACGGTGACACTGACGCTGAATCTGGAAGGCGGCATGCTGCTCGATCCGCAGGATAAGGCCGGTCTGGCTTATCTCACGGCTGCAATGATGAACGAATCAACGGAAAATTACTCCAACGAAGCGTTATCAAATGAACTGGCGAAACTGGGCAGCTCGGTGAGCTTCAGCGCGTCGGGCCGTTACACCCAGGTGTCGGTATCGTCGCTGACAAAAAATCTGGATGAAACCATGGCACTGGTGCAGGAAAAGCTGTTTCATCCTGCATTCAATGAAGAGGATTTCAACCGGCTGAAAGCCCGCATGGCGCAGAGTCTGCAGCAAAGTATGCGTAATCCGGATTACCTGGCAAACCGTGCAAAAGAAAAAGTGCTGTACGGAGAAGAAAACCGGGTAAGCCTGCCGGCTTCCGGTACCCTTGAAACGCTGGCTAATATCGAACTGGCTGACATCAAAGACTTCTACAGCAAGTACTACACGCCGTCCCATGCCACCATTGTGGCAGTCAGTGATTTAACGCAGATCCAGATGGCTTCTGCTTTATCTTTCCTGTCAACGTGGCAGCCTGCGGACTACACCATTCCTGTGTTCAGCGATTTTCCTGAGTATGATAAAACACAGATCTTCGTTGTAGATAATCCTCAGGCCGTACAGTCGGTGGTATATCTGGTGAAACGGGCCCTGACCTTCGATGCAACCGGCGATTACTTTTTAGCACGATTGATGAATTTCCCGCTGGGCGGAGCATTTAACAGCCGTATTAACCTTAATTTGCGGGAAGATAAGGGATATACCTACGGCGCGTCCACGTCTTTCATTGGCGGTAAAACCTTAGGCTGGTTTGAAGCCCATGCAAATGTGACGGCAGCGAATACCGCTGACTCCATCAAAGAAATGATGAAAGAAATTAAGCTGTACAGAGAGCAGGGCATGACGGAAGAAGAACTCCGCTTCATGCAGAACGCCTTTACGCTCAGTGATGCGCTGGAATACGAAACGCCGAACAGCAAGGTAGCATTTCTGCGTCAACTGCTGGCCTACGATTTGGCAGATGATTACCGTGAAACCCAGACCAGCCTTATCAGGAATATGACAACGGACAGGTTGAATGCTGTGGCGCAGCGGGAATTGAATTTGGACGAGATGCAAATTATTGTGGTAGGGGATGCTGAGGCACTGGCGCCACAGCTTGCTACACTGGATTTGCCCGTTGTCCCGCTGTCACTGAATTAATTTTTATTGAAATTTGAGGGTTACGCCCCACATCGTGGTGCTGACCCTCCTCTATGGATGAATACATTGACCTCATCAGAGCCAACTTTCTCCCGTCGCCTTGCGGCGATGAACGCGACTGCGTTTTCAAGTGCACTAAAAGACATTAAACATGGCGTCGAACGTGAAGGCCTCCGTATACAGTCCAACGGCCGGCTGGCGGAAACAGCCCATCCTCAGGCTCTGGGTTCGGCACTGACCCACGAGTGTATCACTACCGACTTTTCTGAAGCCTTGCTGGAATTTATTACGCCGCCGGTGGCAGACAGTCAGGTAACAGAAACTCAGTTAAGGGACATACACAAATTCGCCAGCGAAAATATGAACGGCGAAATGTTGTGGCCTATGAGCATGCCGTGTTTCATTGATGATGAAAATAAAATTCAACTGGCTTACTACGGTGAATCTAACGTTGCACAAATGAAGCGCGTGTACCGTATGGGACTTAAAAATCGCTACGGCAGTATGATGCAGGCGATTTCCGGTGTGCATTTTAACTTTTCATTGCCGGATACATTCTGGCAGGCGTGGGCAGAACTCAACGGTGTAGAATATTCTCAGGATCAGGTTTCTGCTGATTATTTCTCGCTGATCCGTAATTACCGTCGTTTCTGCTGGTTGTTGCCGTATCTGTACGGGGCATCGCCGGCGCTGTGTCAGTCTTTCCTGAAAGGGAAGCCGACGACACTGAACTTTGAAAAAGTGGGTAAAGGCACGGTTTATCTGCCTTATGCGACCTCTTTGCGTATGAGCGATCTGGGTTACACCAACTCAGAGCAGTCAGCTTTACAAATTTGCTATAACCACATCGATACCTATGTGGAAAAACTTCGTAGTGCCATGTACACGCCATCTTCACGGTTTGGTCAGTTTGCCGCCGGTGAGGGCGGGCATTTTCAGCAGTTATCTAAGAATATTCTGCAGATAGAAAATGAACTGTATTCGCCCATTCGTCCCAAGCAGCCCACCCGTTCCATGGAAAAACCTACCGATGCCCTTGTGCGCCGCGGCGTTAACTATGTGGAAGTGCGGGTACTGGACGTGAATCCTTTCTCGCCTGTGGGCATTGACAAAGGCCAGATGGATTTCCTCGATGTCTTCATGCTTTCATGCCTGCTGACAGACAGCCCTGAAATGACGGCAGAGGAGCTCACCGTTTGCCGGGAGAATATGGATAAAGTGGTCCTTGAAGGACGTAATCCAGACCTGATGCTGGAAAACAAAGACGGCAGTGTTGCATTCCGCGAATGGTGTGAAGGGCTGTTTGCTGTATTTGAGCAAACCGCAAAAGTGCTTGATAACGCCAACGGAACATCGGCATACAGCGATGCTGTCAAAGCTGAGTGGCAAAAAGTACTTAATGCTGATGAAACGCCATCCGGTAAAATTCTGGCAACGTTGCTTGAAAATGATATGGATAACGGCGTACTGGGGCTTAATCTGGCTAAGCAGTACGCGGAAGCCTTTAAAGGCTATGAATATCTGCACTATGATTTGAAAGCATTTGAAAAAATGGCCGCTGATTCACTGGCTGCGCAGCACGCTGTTGAGGCGACGGATGAAGTACCTTTTGCAGATTTTATCGCCGGTTATTTCGCAGAACCGATGGCTACACGGGACAGCTGAAGCCTGAATTGACCTTGCCGGGGATAAAAAAATGCCTGGCAAGGGGGCCAGGCATAAGAATGTTCCAGGGAAACACACACATTTATTACCAGAACACTTATTAAGACAGCGGGCAGTGAGAAAGTTCAACAATTCACAACGATTTTTTGCAGGTGCCGGAATTGTGCTGCTTTTAAGTGGTATCACCGGTTGTGCCACGTCGCCTCCTCAGGACACCAGTAACATTTGCGAAATCTTTTACGAAAAAGAAGACTGGTATGATGCGGCCGCTGATGCCCGCGATAAATGGGGCGTGCCAATCCATGTTCCTATGGCAATCATGTATCAGGAAAGCTCATTCCGGCATGATGCACTGCCACCAAAAGATTATGTATTTTTTGGTCTTATTCCATGGGGGCGGGTCAGTTCCGCTTACGGATACTCTCAGGCTAAAACGGTTACCTGGTCTGACTATGTCAACGAAACCGGCAACAGCTGGGCGGACCGGGATGATTTTGATGATGCCATGGATTTCATGGGCTGGTTTATTTCCAAGTCATATAAAATTAATGGTGTATCAAAGTGGGACGGCTATGCCCAGTACCTGAATTACCATGAAGGGTGGGGCGGGTATAAACGCCGATCCTACAACAGTAAGCCCTGGTTGAAAAAGGTGGCAGGTACGGTTAAAGCACGCTCACTGCGTTATGCTGCTCAGTTAAAAACCTGCGAAGAAGACTTGCAGAAAAGCTGGTTTTGGAAACTGTTCACATAATGATGATGTGACTTCGTTAGGGGCTGGCATTCTTGATGAGAAAATAACGGACGCGACAGTGTTTTCAATACGAAGGACTCAATACGAAGGTTACCGGGAGAGAAAAGAAGTAGGCAGGCGCACCACACACCTGCCTACAATCGACGCTAAGCCAAGACCGTTAATCACCCAACGTCGAACAGGCAGGATTAATATAGTGTAAATGATAATGATTTGCAATAGCGTTTTGTGAATTAATTTCTATTTTTCTTAAAAGCCCCTTTTTGACCTGCTTGATCTGCATCAAGGGCCTCTTCTGCATCGACTATTCCCATTGATTCAGATCACAGATTTACCTGCCCTGGCCATGCACACTAACACTGTAAAAAGTTATCAATGTTAGGGAGTAATCAGATGTGGCTAACCATGCTTAAAGACCCTGTAGTATGGGGTTCACTTCTTGGAATTTTCATCGTTGTTTTGATGATGTGTTATTACACGTGGCTGTTTATGCACAACAGCGCGGGACCGGATAAATAGTTTGTTATTGTTTACTGAGGCCCGGATCAAGGGTTTCGATAAGCACCAGTAACGCGCCTTGCCCGCCATACTCCAGGGGAGCCTGGTGAAACGCTTTGACATGGGGGTGTTGAACCAGGTAGTGAGGCAAGGCGTTTTTTAGTACGCCGGAACCGATGCCATGCACAATGGCAACACAGTCAATAAGCTCCTTGCGCGCGGTGTAAATGAGTGCGGATAATTCCAGCTTTACGTTTTCGCGGTTCAGACCGTGTAAATCCAGTACCAGCTCAGGATAAAAATCCCCCCGCCGTAATCGCTTCAAACTGTGTGTCGGTTCATTTTCGCGGCAATACCGCATGGGGCCCTGATGGGGCAGGCTGGCCTGATAGACATCTGAAAAGGCAAAACTGGCATCCAGCAGCTTTTGCTGACGGCTGTCCGGGCGGGTGGCGGAATGTAGTCGCTTCGCCGGCACATGACGGCGTTTATGCACAATTTTGTCCTGTGACAGCGGCTTTATACCACTTACCGCTTCCCGGAATAATGACATGTCATTGTCGTCGTCTTCCGGTTTCCACTGATCAGCCAACCATTTTCTCCTGTCTGTTTTAACCTGTGTTCATCTGCACGTCTGTTATCGCGCAATTTGTGTTGGGTGTCATTGCGAGTTTCGGTATGATACCAGCTTTATTTCTGGCGATGTACCACACTCCATGACCGATAAGATTTATTTAGACGAAGCCATCCGTGAACTGCACACCATGCTGGACATGGTGAGATGGTCTGTGAGCCGTTTTAACGATGCACACCTGTACTACGGGCATGGCACTGATAACAGCTGGGATGAAGCTGTTTGCCTTGTAATGCATGCACTGCATCTGCCACAGGATATTACATCGCAAACCGGTGACGGCTTATTTTCAGCCCGTCTTACCACTTCAGAAAAAGAGAAAGTCGCAGATTTAGTCTTAAAGCGGGTACAAACACGCATGCCATTGCCGTATATTACCCGTGAGGCATGGTTCTGCGACATGCCTTTTTACGTTGACGAAAGAGTGTTGATCCCCCGTTCTCCGTTTGCCGAATTGATCAAAGATCGCTTTTCCGCTTATCTGTCATCTGAGCCGGCCAGTATTCTGGACATGTGCACAGGTGGGGGTTGTATTGCTATTGCGCTGGCCCATACATTTCCTGAAGCCCAGGTGGATGCCGTGGATATTTCCCACGACGCCCTGGAAGTGGCAGATTTCAATATTCAGGAACATCAGTTAGGCGACCGTGTTTTCCCCATTCATTCAGACTTATTTACCAGTCTGGAAGGGCAGCGGTACGACTTAATCGTGTCGAATCCGCCTTATGTCGATGAAGAAGACATGAATGATTTGCCGGACGAATATCAGCATGAGCCTGAATTAGCCCTGGCGGCAGGAGAAGATGGTCTTGATCTGGTTGAGCAGATGCTGAAGCAGGCACCGGTGTATTTAAAAGAAAATGGCTGGATGCTGGTGGAAGTTGGCAACAGTCAGGTGCATATGGCTGAACGTTTTGCCGGATTAAACGTGGAATGGGTAGCACTGCAACACGGCGGACACGGTATTTTTGCCGTCTCCCGTGCGTCTTTGGTTTCATATCTTAACGGGAAGGAAAGTTAATACAGATGTCTGGTAATAGCTTTGGAAAATTATTCACTGTCACCACATTCGGTGAAAGCCACGGGATTGCAATTGGTGGCGTGGTTGATGGCTGTCCTCCGGGACTGGAAATCTCAGAAGCCGATCTGCAAGTTGATTTAGATCGCAGAAAACCCGGCACTTCCCGTTACACCACCGCCCGCCGGGAAGGTGATGAGGTACAAATTTTATCGGGTGTGTTTGAAGGTAAAACCACCGGTACCAGCATTGGCCTGTTGATCCAAAATACCGATCAGCGCAGTGGTGACTATTCCAATATCAAAGACCGTTTCCGTCCCGGTCATGCGGATTACACCTATCATCAAAAATACGGCACGCGGGATTACCGTGGTGGTGGCCGCTCTTCTGCCCGTGAAACGGCTATTCGTGTTGCGGCAGGCGGTATTGCCAAGAAATTCCTGAAAGAAAGTTGCGGCATCGAAATTCATGGCTATCTTTCCCAGCTTGGACCGGTCAAAGTAGAGACCGTTGATCACAGCGTGACGAATACCAATCCGTTTTTCTGTCCTGACGAAAGTAAGCTGGACGAATTAGACCAGTACATGCGTAACCTGAAAAAATCAGGCGACTCTATCGGTGCGAAAGTCTCGGTAGTGGCGACGGGAATGCCTGTCGGATTGGGTGAGCCGGTTTTCGACCGCCTCGATGCTGACATTGCCAGTGCCATGATGGGCATTAACGCGGTGAAAGGCGTTGAGATTGGCGATGGTTTCGGTGTGATTGAACAAAAGGGCAGTGAGCACCGCGATACACTGACACCGGATGGCTTCAGCAGCAACCACGCCGGTGGTGTGCTGGGTGGCATTTCCAGTGGCCAGGATCTGGTTGTGCACATGGCCCTTAAGCCAACGTCCAGTATTTCAGTGCCCGGTAAAACCATTGATGTGGACGGCAACGAAATCGACATCGTGACGAAAGGTCGTCATGACCCGTGCGTAGGTATCCGTGCCGTGCCCATTGCTGAAGCAATGCTGGCGATTGTGTTAATGGACCACGTGCTGCGTCACCGCGCACAGAATGCCGGTATCATGTCCGGCACACCTGTCATTCCGGGCAACTCTGCGAAATAAGCGCCTCTCTTTGAACAATTCTAATCTGTGGTGCGTGTTATGAATGCTCATTCGCGCACCAATATCATTCTGCTTGCTGTTACCTACTGGTTGTATTTTGGTCAGCTTGGTGTACTCACGCCCTATTTAGGCATTTTCCTTGATGGCCGCGGGTTTACCTCGTCAGACATCGGCGAATTGTGGGCAGTGATTACCTTATCCCGTATTGTCGGTCCGTCTCTGTGGGCCAGTGTGGCAGACAAAACCGGTAAAGCGGTAAATGTTGTCCGCCTCGGCTGCCTGTTGTCTGTGGTGTGTTTTACATCTGTATTCTGGTTTAGCAGTTTCTGGGGCCTCACGCTGGCCTTCGGATTAATGATGATGTTCTGGACGGCGGTGTTGCCTCAACTTGAGGTGATCACCATTCAGTCGGTAAAACCCACCCGGATAAGTTATGGCCAGGTTCGCCTATGGGGCAGTATCGGTTTTATAGTACTTACTGTGTCCACAGGAAAAGCGCTGGATATCTTTTCCTCAGAGGCGCCGGTGTATGCCAGTTTATTTGTGCTGACCGGGTTGTTTCTGGCTTCTCTGTTTATTCGTCAGCCGGACAAAGTGCCGTCTAAGGATGAAGAAACCGGTACGCTGTGGCAAATTGCCCGTAACAGAACCTTTTTGTTATTTCTGGCCTCCGCCGCTTTATTGCAGGTAAGTTTTGGCGCTTATTACGGATTCTTCGCTCTGTACATGCGTGATCTCGATTACAGCGGTCAGCAAACCGGTATGCTCATCGCCATTGGCGTTGTGGCTGAAATCGGCATTTTCCTGATCGCCCGCAGACTGATTGCCAGAGTGGGTGTGTGGCAATTGTTATTGTGGTGTATGGTGTTAACAGCAGGCAGATGGTACGCGCTGGCGGCGTGGGCAGAGCATGGCGTGGTTGTGGTGATCAGTCAGCTTATTCATGCGTTGAGCTTTGGCCTGGCGCATGTTACTGCTATGCACTTCATCACGCATTTTTTCCCGTCCCGTTTCCAGAGTCGCGGTCAGGCCCTGTACGTCAGTATTGCTTTCGGTATGGGCGGAGCGCTGGGCAATTATGTGGCAGGTCAGTTGTGGGACCAGGGGGTCCATGCCTATGAAACCTTTGCCTTTGCTGCCGGTGCGGCATTTCTGGGCGCTGTTTGTCTGCTGTTCTGCCATCGTCCGACAATTAATACACAGGGCGCATCCTAGCGTCTCTGTGCTTTTTTGCCACTTTCCCCGTTGATGACAATTTGTTGCATTTAAAATAGCCATTCACGTTGAAATACGTCTGCAAATCCGTCAGTGTAGATTGCACCTGGCGGTGAATTCTGTGTCATTCTGACTTTGATCATCGCCGTATTTTCTGGCAAGGGAGTGCATATGAAAAGGTTTTTTGTTTTACTGCTGGCGTTTGCTGCGTGGGGCGTTTGTGCACAGGATTTTGACAGTGCAAAACTGGACAAATACTTCGCGTTACTGGAAAAAGAAGACAAGGCGATGCTGAGTGTGGCGATTGTTGATGGCGGTGAGCCCGTTTATCAACGCGCCATTGGATTTGCTGATGTCGCCTCTGGCCGTAAAGCCGGAGTGGATACGCAGTATCGCGTGGGCTCGATCACCAAAGTGTTTACCGCAGTGATGATTTTTCAATTAATTGAAGAAGAAAAACTGAGCCTTGATACACCCCTCTCCACGTTCTTCCCTGATATTAAAAATGCCGGTGCTATCACTATCGGAATGCTGTTGAGTCATCGCAGCGGCCTGCACAATTTCACAAATTTACCGGCATACCGCACATACATGACATCTCCACGGAGTAAGGCTGAGATGCTGTCTGTGTTTGAAGCGCTGGAAGCTGATTTCCCGCCTGGTACAGACACACGTTATTCCAATACTGGTTATGTTTTGCTGGGATACATCATTGAAGAGCTCGGAAACGACAGTTATGCCAGCCAGCTGCAAAGCCGTATTGTCGAAAAGGCGGGATTAAAGCGTACGGCATACGGTGATGCCATTGACGTTGAGCAGGATCAGGCTAATTCGTATTATTATGACGGTGGCTGGCAGCCGGCTACCGAAACAAACATGAGTGTGCCCCATGGTGCCGGTGCAGTTATTTCCACGCCCACAGACGTAGCGACGTTCCTGACGGCATTGTTTGAAGGCAAATTAGTATCATCGTCATCACTGGCTATGATGAAGAGGGTACAGAAAGGATTGGGTCACGGCTTGTTTCCGTTTCCTTTCTACGAAAGAACTTTGTGGGGCCATAATGGCAGCATTGACGGCTTTGCTTCCCAGTCCGGCTATTTTGAGATGGGGAACGTAGGGTTTGCCTTAACTGCAAACGGCGTGAACTACACCCTGAATGAAATCAGTGTTGCGGTGCTGAGTATTTACTTCGGACTGCCCTATGAGTTACCGGATTTTTCAAAAGAACCTGTGACCCTAAGTGAGTCGCAACTGTCCACTTACGAGGGCACATACAGCTCGGATGCGATTCCTCTTAAAATCACGCTGACCGTCAAAGACGGGATATTAATGGCGCAAGCCACAGGCCAGAATGCTTTTCCGCTGACAGCGTTTTCGCCAACAGAGTTTCAGTTTGAACCTGCCGGCATTGTGATGATGTTCAAATCATCCGGTAAAGAAAATGAGAAGCCCGCCTTTGACTTATTGCAGGGGGGCGGGAAATATCCATTCGTCAGAGAGTAAGGTTCGCCGGGTATCTGCAGATTAAGCGCAGCAGGCAGACTTTCATCAGCCTGCTGCAGGTGCTCATCAGGCGGCGTTAGCGGGGCGGGTGCAGCTGGCAATCACCTCAGCGCCTTCCGGTCCGTCCTGTTCTAAAAACACATCAAATTTCCACAGGCGGAATAGGTGCCGCATGACTTCCTCTTTCGATTCTGCCAGCGGAATACCCCGTTGCGGAATGTACCGCAGCGTCAGGGAGCGGTCGCCCCGGACATCTACGTTGTATACCTGAATATTGGGTTCCAGGTTACTCAGGTTGTACTGGGCGGACAATTTCTCACGGATCTTTAAATATCCCTGCTCATCGTGAATGGCGCTGACACTGACAAAATTATCGCGCGCATCATCTTCAATGGCGAACAGCTTAAAGTCCCGTATGAGCTTGGGAGACAAAAACTGGCTGATGAAACTCTCATCTTTGAAGTTATGCATGGCAAAATGCACAGTTTCAAGCCAGTCTTTTCCTGCAACATCCGGTAAGTAGTATTTATCCTCCGCCGTGGGGTTCTGGCACACACGTTTGATGTCCATGAACATATTGAAACCCAGGGCATAAGGGTTAATACCGGAATAGTAAGGACTGTTATATTCAGGCTGCATCACCACGCCGCTGTGGCTGTGCAGAAATTCCATCATAAAGCGGTCAGTGACCAGTCCTTCATCGTACATCTGATTCAGAATATGATAGTGCCAGAAGCAAGCCCAGCCTTCGTTCATTACCTGAGTCTGTTTTTGCGGATAAAAGTACTGGGAGACTTTTCGGACAATTCTCACCAGTTCCCGCTGCCAGGGCTCAAGCAGGGGGGCATTTTTCTCTATAAAATAAAGCAGGTTTTCCTGAGGTTCTGACGGAAAACGCTTTTGTTTCGGTTTTTCACTGGCGTTAGCATCGGGCAGGGTACGCCACAGTTCATTTACCTGAGATTGCAGATATTTCTCCCGCTGCTCCTGTCTGGCCTGTTCTTCCTGCATGGATATTTTTTGCGGGCGTTTGTACCTGTCTACACCGTAATTCATCAGGGCGTGGCAGGAGTCCAGAATACTCTCTACTTCATCGGTGCCATAGCGTTGCTCGCATTTGGCGATGTAGTTTTTGGCAAACACCAGATAATCGATAATAGAGCTGGCATCCGTCCACGTCTGGAACAGATAGTTGCCTTTAAAAAAGGAGTTATGACCATAACAGGCATGGGCCATGACCAGTGCCTGCATGGTGATGGTGTTTTCTTCCATCAAATACGCAATGCACGGGTCGGAATTGATAACAATTTCGTAGGCCAGTCCCATCTGGCCGCGACGATAATTTTGCTCGGTTTGAATGAATTTTTTGCCAAAAGACCAGTGTGCATAATTAATGGGCATACCAATACTGGCATAGGCATCCATCATTTGCTCAGCAGTAATAACTTCAATTTGATTCGGGTAAGTATCCAGTTTGAAATTTTTGGCGATGCGATCGATGTGGCTTTCGTACTGCTCAAGCATATCGAAAGTCCAGTCCGGACCGTCACTCAAAGGGGTCTTAGCCCGCTTCGTCGTTTTTGCCATACTATCCTCCCGGGGCTGCTTCCTGTTCCGACTTTTTAAAGAGTTCGCGGAATACAGGGAAAATATCGCTGACACTTTGAATGTGTTTACAGACAAAATTATCGCAACTGTTCTCGACCTGCTGGTATTCCCGCCACAGGCTCTGATGTTGCCGCTCTGTTATTTCGATATAAGCAAAATAGCGGGTTGCCGGTAGCAACTCCTTCATGAGTATTTGTTTGCATTGCGGCGAATCATCGGCCCAGTTATCACCATCCGATGCCTGTGCAGCATAGATATTCCAGTCGCTCTCTGTATACCGCTCTTTGATGATTTCATCCATAAGCTTCAGCGCGCTGGACACAATGGTACCGCCGGTTTCCTGTGAGTAGAAAAACTCCTGTTCGTCGACTTCTTTAGCCTGAGTGTGATGACGGATGTACACCACTTCAACGTTCTCATAGGTGCGGGTAAGAAACAGGTAAAGCAAAATGTAAAACCGTTTTGCCATATCCTTGGTTGCCTGATCCATTGAGCCGGATACATCCATCAGGCAAAACATTACCGCCTTGCTGGTGGGCACCGGGCGCCGGTCATAGTTTTTGAAGCGTAAATCAAACGTATCAATAAATGGCACTCTGGCAATTTTTTGTTTCAACGCTGATATTTCTTTCTCAAGCTCCATGATGGCCAGCGCATTGTCATGCTTGTCAGCTTTCAGGGCCTCCAGTTGTGCTTCTTTCTCGCGGAGTTTTTTCCGGTCACTGCCGGTCAGCGCGATTCGTCTTGCAACTGAACCTTTCAGCGAACGGACAATGTCGAGGTTACTGGGAACGCCATCAGTCTGATAGCCGGCACGGTAGGTTTCATACTGCACCACCTTATCAAACTGATTCTTTTTGAGGTTGGGAAGGGCGAGATCGTCAAATAACAAATCAAGGTATTCATCTTTGGAAATTGAGAATACAAATTCGTCCTGGCCTTCGCCACTGTCACTGGCATCACCTTCGCCCTGTCCTTGTCCGCCGCCCCCGCCGGGAGGACGTTCAATTTTGTCCCCGGCCGTGAACTGATCGTTGCCGGGGTGAACGATGGTGCGCTGGCCGCCCTGGCCGGTATGAAATACCGGCTCTTTGATGTCACGTGCGGGAATACTGATCTGCTCGCCGGTCTCCAAATCGGTGACTGAACGCTGGCCGACCGCATCGGATACCGCCCGCTTTATCTGCTGCTTGTAGCGGCGTAAAAAACGTTGACGGTTTACCGTGCTCTTTCCCTTACTGTTTAACCTTCGGTCGATAAAATGCGCCATAGATACCTACTATTTGGTTGCAACAACAATGCGTGAGTCTGGTTTGCCTGAAGCGACAAATCAGGACGCTTTGCGTACCCGCAGATACCATTCGCACAGCAATCTGACTTGTTTGGAGGTATAGCCTTTCTCCACCATACGGTTAACGAAGTCATCATGCTTTTTCTTATCTTCAGTAGAGCCTTTAGTGTTAAAAGAAATCACTGGCAATAAGTCCTCTGTGTTGGAGAACATTTTCTTCTCAATCACAGTGCGTAGTTTTTCATAGCTCGTCCAGGCAGGATTTTTGCCCCCGTTATTAGCACGGGCCCGCAACACAAAGTTGACGATTTCGTTGCGGAAATCCTTAGGGTTACTGATACCCGCCGGCTTTTCTGTTTTCTCCAGTTCGGCATTCAGTGAGCTGCGGTCAAACAGTTGACCGGTTTCCGGATCGCGGTATTCCTGATCCTGAATCCAGAAGTCAGCATAAGTGACATAACGGTCAAACAGGTTCTGGCCGTATTCAGAATAGGACTCCAGATAGGCTGTCTGAATTTCTTTGCCGATGAATTCCACATAGCGGGGAATAAGATAGCCCTTCAGATATTCGCGGTATCTGTCCGCCGTATCCTGAGGGAACTGCTCACGCTCAATTTGCCGCTCAAGCACGTAGAACAGGTGTACCGGGTTTGCTGCCACTTCCTGATGGTCGAAATTGAACACACGGGATAAAATCTTAAAGGCGAAACGGGTAGAGAGCCCTTCCATACCTTCATCTACGCCGGCGTAATCACGGTATTCCTGATAAGACTTGGCTTTCGGATCGGTATCTTTCAGGCTTTCACCATCGTAAACCCGCATTTTAGAGTAGACACTGGAGTTTTCAGGCTCTTTAAGACGGGACAATACTGTGAACTGTGCCAGACACTCCAGCGTGTCCGGAGCACAGGGCGCACCGCTTAGCTCACTGCTGTCGAGCAGCTTGCGGTATATCCGCATCTCTTCTGATACCCGTAAACAGTAGGGCACTTTTACAATGTATACGCGGTCGAGAAACGCCTCGTTGTTCTTGTTATTGCGGAAAGATTGCCACTCGGATTCGTTGGAGTGAGCCAGGATCAGGCCGTCAAAGGGTAGGGCAGAAAACCCTTCAGTCGGGTTATAGTTGCCTTCTTGTGTGGCCGTCAGTAGCGGGTGCAGCACCTTAATTGGCGCTTTAAACATTTCCACGAATTCCATCAGGCCCTGGTTAGCCTTGCACAGTGAACCGGAATAGCTGTAAGCATCCGGGTCGTTCTGTGCGAATTGTTCCAGACGGCGGATATCCACTTTGCCTACCAGTGATGAGATATCCTGATTGTTTTCGTCACCGGGTTCTGTTTTAGCAATACCCACCTGGTCGAGCACAGACGGATAAACCCGTACTACTTTGAATTTAGAAATATCGCCACCGAATTCATGCAGCCGCTTACGGGCCCAGGGTGACATAATGGTTTTGAGATAGCGTTTTGGAATGCCGTATTCCTTTTCCAGAATATTGCCATCTTCGGCAAGGTCGAACAGTGAAAACGGATGGTCGTTGGTCGGTGAGCCTTTCAGCATGTAAATCGGTACTTTTTGCATCAGCTCTTTAAGCCGCTCTGCAAGAGAGGATTTACCGCCCCCGACGGGACCGAGCAGATATAAGATTTGTTTCTTTTCTTCCAGGCCTTGAGCAGCATGCTTCAGGTAGGAGACAATTTGCTCTATCGCTTCTTCCATACCGTAAAACTCATGGAAGGCCGGATAGCGTGCAATGACCCTGTTCGAAAATATGCGGCTGAGTGCCGGGTCAGTAGAGGTGTCGACCATTTCAGGCTCGCCTATTGCCTGTAACAACCTTTCTGCGGAGTTCGCATAGGCTGTCGGGTCGCTTTTACAGATATCCAGAAATTCCTGGATGGTGAATTCTTCTTGTTGGCGCTCTTCGTAACGTTGCTGGTAATGCTCGAAAATACCCATAGATTTCCCCAAAAAACGGATTCCCGTCTTTACAGCTTAGTCCTCTTTGGCAACTTTAAAAGGAAATTTTCAGGATATTTGGTAATAAACGCTCAATAATTGGTCTAATAAAAGAATGAACCTTTTCGAATAGATTTTGTCTTTTATGCCAGTCAGTTGACGTTAAATTTGTGTAACAAAAAACCCGCAAGCGATTGCGGGTTTTTTATTTAGATTAAGCTTTCGCTCAGCAATTACTTCGCGAAGTTTTCGTTTGCGAATTCCCAGTTAACCAGTTTCCAGAAGTTTTCCAGATACTTAGGACGGGCATTGCGGTAGTCGATGTAGTAAGCGTGTTCCCACAGGTCAACTGTCAGAAGAGGTGTTACACCTTCTTCAGTAATCGGCGTACCTGCGTTGCTGGTGTTTACGATGTCCAGAGAGCCATCAGCAGTTTTCACTAACCAGGTCCAGCTTGAACCGAAGTTATTTACTGCTTTATCGTCGAATGCAGCCTGGAAGTCTTCGAATGAGCCCCATTTTGCTTTAATCGCTTCAGCAACGGAACCAGTGGCTTCGCCGCCACCATTTGGGCTCAGGCAGTGCCAGTAGAACGTGTGGTTCCAGATTTGAGCTGCGTTGTTGAAAACACCGCCTTCTGAAGTTTTGATGATTTCTTCTAAATCTTTGCTTTCCAGGTCTGTGCCTTCCACTAAACCGTTCAGTTTAGTTACGTAGGTGGCGTGGTGCTTACCGTAGTGGTATTCCAGCGTCTCTGCTGAAATGTGCGGTTCAAGTGCATTTTTTTCGTACGGCAGTGGTGGTAGTTCAAACGCCATTTGAATTCTCCATTCTTTTCAATGTATTAACGTCGATATTCCCACTTTGTTCACAACATGGGCGCGGGAAAACGACAACGGTCAAAGCTGTATACAGATATAAGGGTAGATTTTGATAACTCAATGACAAATTTATGCATTTTTAGTGGTGCAATGCAAAAAAATCATCATCTGATTTGCCAAAAATAGTGATACTCACTGTTAAGGTTAACAGGAGATTTCAGATCACATTAATGAAAAGATAGTCATGCTATGACAGAAAAACCGCTCTCAACCCTTGAATCCGGCGCTAAGATACCCATAATGCACTGAAAGTATCTCCCACCACCAGAGAGGATCGGATGGAAAACAGTACCGAATCAACCGTAGACCGAATTAAGCAGCAAATTGGCGAAAACCCAATTCTTTTATACATGAAGGGTTCTCCTAAACTGCCTAGTTGTGGTTTTTCTGCACAAGCCGTTCAGGCGCTGATGTCATGTGGTGAACCATTTGCATATGTGGATATTCTGCAAAATCCGGATATCCGTGCGGAATTACCTAAATACGCTAACTGGCCAACTTTCCCACAGCTATGGGTAGATGGCGAACTGGTTGGCGGTTGTGACATTATTATCGAAATGTTCCAGCAAAATGAATTACAACCTTTGATTAAAGACACTGCTGCAAAGTATAAAACTGAAGAAGAATAATCCGGTTTTCAGAGTCTGGAAAAAGTTAAAAAAATACCCGGCATTTGCCGGGTTTTTTGTGTCAGAAAAACACAATACGGTCGAAAGGGAGATAACCAAAAATTGTATATAAATTAGCCGGATCGGGCTGGTTTTCACTGCGCTTAAACCCCGCCAATATTGTAATAGACAGGTCAGAAATCAAAATCCTCCATCACTTTAAAAAATATTTTTAATTTGGCTAAAAAGGTTTGTTTTCTATGGGTTTGCGGTCTATAAGTTCCCCAACTAACGCGGTAAAAGTTAGTGTGTGTATTATTAAATTATAAAAATTCCGGCTAAATTGACACGTCATTTTCAGTGCTGATTCAGCCGGGGGAAAAATCGCAAAATCCAGGAAACCACTATGAAAACGTCAATGTCAAAACTGACAAAAAATGTGCGTACTGCACTGGCTGCTTCTGCTGCTGTAAGTATGCTGGCCTCTGTGAATGCTTATGCGCAGGAAAGTGAAGAAGCTGAAGCGAAAGATGTTGAAAAAATCGCTGTTGTCGGTACCCGTGCCGCTCCCCGTTCAGTCGGCGACTCTCCTGTTCCGGTAGATATCATCTCCAGTGATGAGTTCCAGAACCAGGGCGCAACGGACATGGTATCGATGATGCAAACCGTCGTACCTTCTTTCAACGTAAATGACCAGCCAATCAACGATGCGTCAACATTGGTACGTCCGGCCAACCTGCGTGGTATGGCTTCAGACCACACCCTTGTTCTGGTAAACGGCAAGCGTCGTCACCGCTCTGCAGTTATCACCTTCCTGGGTGGTGGTTTGTCTGACGGTGCACAGGGTCCGGACATTTCTGTTATTCCTTCATCAGCGCTGAAACAGGTAGAAGTTCTGCGTGACGGTGCTGCTGCACAGTACGGTTCTGATGCGATTGCCGGTGTTGTTAACTTCGTACTCAAAGACGCTGATGAAGGCGGCATGTTCGAAGCCCGTTACGGTTCATACTATGAAGGTGACGGTGACATGATGCAGGTTTCCGGTAATATCGGTTTACCATTAAGCGAGAACGGTTTTATTAACCTGTCTGCTGAATACCGTACTTCTGATCCAACGTCTCGCAGTGTACAGCGTGATGATGCGGCAGCTCTGATTGCTGCCGGTAACACCTTTGTCGCTGACCCTGCTCAAATCTGGGGTAGCCCTGAAATCAAAGACGACATTAAAGTTTTCGCAAACTTAGGTCTGGAACTGAGCGACAATGCCGAAGCCTATATGTTCGGTAACTACGCAGAACGTGAAGTAGAAGGTGGTTTCTACTACCGTAATCCGCATAACCGTGGTGGTGTTAACGACGGTGGTACAGATGCTGACGGCAACCAGTTACTGCTGGTTGGTGATCTGACCGGCGATATGTCCGGTAACTGCCCGACAGACATTCTGGTCGGTGACAACGTATTGCAGAACCCGCGTTACATTGAAGAAGTAGCAAACAATCCTGATTGTTTTGCGTTCAACGAAATGTTCCCGGGCGGTTTCACGCCGCGCTTCGGTGGTACCGTTCAGGATATGTCACTGGTATTCGGTACCCGTGGTGAACTGGCTAACGAAATCGGTTATGACGTCAGCTTGAACCTGGGTCAGAATGAAATTGATTTTGCCATTTCAAATACCATTAACCCGTCTATGGGTCCGGAAACACCAACTTCATTTAAGCCGGGTACCTATGTACAGTCTGAACAGACTCTGGATATTGACTTGACTAAGCCAATCGAAGTGGGTCTGAATGAGCCGCTGTACCTTGCCGGTGGTTTCCAGTACCGTCATGAAAGCTACGAAGCGAAAGCCGGTGACATTGCGTCTTACACTATCGGCCCGCTGGCTTCTCAGGGCTTCGGTATCGGTTCAAACGGTTTCCCGGGTCTGTCTAACAAGAGTCAGGGTGAAGCGTCACGTAACAACATCGCATTCTACCTGGATGCAGAATTATATCTGACTGACGACTTCCTGGTTGCAGCAGCAGTACGTTACGAAGACTTCTCTGACTTCGGTAATACCACGAAAGGTAAACTGTCTGCCCGTTATCAGGTGACTGACAGCATTGCATTCCGTGGTGCGTACTCAACAGGCTTTAAAGCACCAACGATTGGTCAGAGCACAGTACGTAACGTAACCACAGCATTCGGTTCAAGCGGCCAGCTGGAAGATCAGGCTACATTGCCTCCTACCGATCCTATCTCTGTTCAGAAAGGCGGTACGCCGCTGACGCCTGAAGAGTCTGTATCTATGAGCTTCGGTGTCGTTGCTGAATTTGATAACGGTCTGTTCCTGACTGCTGACTACTACAACATTGAAGTGACTGACCGTATCAGTACAACATCTGCTATCGCACTGACAGAAGAAGACATTGCTGCGCTGCTGGCGCAAGGCGTTTCTGACGCATCAAGCTTCTCCGCGGTTAAGTTCTTCACCAACGACTTCGATACCACTACTGAAGGTCTTGACGTTGTTGCTAACTACAGCCAGGACATGTTCGGCGGCGAGACTAAGTACTCTCTGGCATACAACTGGACTTCGACCACAGTAGACCAGGCGTCTGAGAACATCACACCAGAGCGTGTGCGTATGCTTGAAGACAACCTGCCTGCAACCCGCTGGAGCTTCACTGCTAACCACACCAATGGTGACTGGCGCGTGCTGGGTCGTGTGAACTACTACGGTAGCATCTTTGAAGATCACCTGGATTCAGGCTTACCAATCGATAACATCGGTTCTGAGCTGTCTCTGGATGTTGAAGTGGGTTACAGCGTAAGTGAAAACCTGCAACTGGTTGTCGGTGCGAAGAATGCGCTGGATGAATATCCGGACCGCAATACGCAGTATGACAATGAGATTGCCGGTGCAGCTTATCCGGTTACCTCTCCGCTGGGTATCAACGGTGGCTTCTACTACGTTCGCGGTATTTATACCTTCTAAGCGTAGCAAAGGGTTACAAAAAGGGGGCAGCTGCCCCCTTTGTACCCAACTTAAGTATAAAAAATAATGCATGACTTCATGAGCAAAAAACTGGCATCATAGAGCGACTTGTAACGGTTTAGCTACACTGCCTGTAAAGAGATTATGTCCAACAAATCGACTATCGCCGCCACTTTTATAAAATACCGCACAAAGATGATGCGGGCGGTGAGTGCTATTGTCAGTTCGGATGATATTGAAGACATCGTGCAGGAAGCCTTTATTAAAAGTTATGAGGCTGAATTAAAACAGGAAATCCGCTATGAGCGGACCTACATGCTGAAAACGGCCAGAAATCTCGCGCTTAATCACGTGAACAGTGCGGCGAGCCAGTTAAACCAGCCGGTAGATGATATGGATATGCTTCCTCACGATTTAGTGGGTTACAGCCTTGAGAAGCATGTCGAAAGTAAAGAGCGCTTTATTCATTTTTGCAGAGCAACAGAGTCCTTGTCGCCTGAAGTGAAGCGGGTGTTTTTATTAAAGAAAGTCTATGGCATGAGCCAGCGGGATATTGCAGATCTGACGGGCCTGAGTGAAAGTACCGTCGAAAAACATGTAGCCAAAGGGCTGTTGCAATGTTCACGTTTTCTGGCAGCCAGTGCCGGTACCGGTGGTAAAGGTACAACAGGGCAGACAAGATCAGGACAAACAAGTAGTTAAGCCATGAGTAATGTGAGCAAATTCACCAGTAAGGATGACATACACGAGGAAGCTTGCCTTTGGGTAAGCCGTATCGATCGTGGCTTAACCAGCGAAGAAACAGACACGCTCAGGGACTGGCTGAATGCCAGTCAGAGCCACCGCCGTATTTTATTTGACGTGGCGCGTGTCTGGGATGATTTAAGTGTACTGAATGAATTAAAAGGCATGTTCCCCCTGCGACCGCAGATTAAAGGGGAAACGGGCAAAGCCAGAAAAGTACTTCGCCAGGCACGCTGGAGCGTAGCGGCCGGTTTTCTGCTTATGGCAGCAGCAGCTGCCATGATGGTTGATTCTTACTGGCTGGGTCAGAATGACACCGGCTATCATCTGGCGCAACGCATCGGAACGGCCATTGGCGAACAGAAAACACTGACCTTAAATGATGGCTCAGTGGTGCACATGAACACTAATTCGGCCATTCAGATTAACTTTGACGGCGAGCGCCGCCTTATTGATTTAATTAAGGGCGAAGCACACTTCACAGTGGCTCACGACGCTTCCAGACCATTTACCGTAACAGCCGGCATAAATACGGTAACAGCCATTGGTACCGCTTTTAATATGCAGTATACAAACAACGAAGCATTTGAGTTGGTGGTGACAGAAGGTAAAGTGCTGGTGCAGGACAAACAAAATTCTGTGAGCCGGGAAGAAATTGCTGAAATGATTCAGAAAGGCAATGCATTTGGCAATCTGAAACTGCTTACTGCCGGCGAAAAAGCGAACGTCGACGGCGAACTTAGCGACCTTAAAAATCTCGATACCGATGCAATGGAACAGGACCTGGCCTGGCAACAGGGTATGATCGTGTTTAAAGGCGAGGCGCTGGAAGATGCTTTACGTGAAATTGAACGCTACACCGCTGTTGATTTTACCATTGAAGGTGAAGCGCTGAAGCAGAAACGGGTTGCCGGATATTTTAAAGTGGGCGACATCAGTGGCTTGTTGTCGGCGTTAAAGAACAGCTTCCACATTGAACATAAACGTGTTGACGCGATGACCATTCAGTTGTCTGAACAACAGGGATAACACAATGTATACTGCCCGCTAAGACGGGCAGTGTTGTAGTTAACGCTTTGACTGTCATATGAATATTCCGGAGAAATAATACCGGGTCCGCCGTTTAACCCTATATTTCCGCTTTATACTCTTTATTCCCACTTTTCCTGCTGTTTCCATATTGTGTAAAAGCACAGAATTCTGTAGCGTTGCGTATAAAGGAAGTGAACCGGTAAGGCGGGAAAATATTTAACTGAGCAGTTTGATGTTTTCGCGGTTATTATTGTACAGGGTTCTGGTTTTACTATTATTAACGAATAAAAGAAAAGTAGTTGTGTTGCTAAACGTCCTGTTTACTCACAAAAATAACAATAAAACGGGCTGAAAACGGACTTCCCGGTATGGGTGGCGGTTTTCTTTTTACAACACAGATATTGTCGACTGTCAGATTTTCATGCGCAAAACACTTCTTCGCTTATCGCTAATCCGCGTGTTGACTGCTGCAAGCTTTTGCGCAGCCAGTTATACCGCGCCTGTGTTTGCGCAGCAAAAAATCGACTTCGATATTCCTCCTCAAAGTGCTGACGCTGCTCTCACTGAATTTGCCAAACAGGCAAATACCACATTACTTTTTCCCTACGAACTGGCAGAGAAAGTCCGCGCCAATGGTCTTACCGGCTCGTTTACTTTGCAGGAAGGGTTATTGCAGCTGCTTCGCGGCACTGCGCTTGCCGTACAGATTGACGCAACCGGCATGTTAACGGTGAAAGCGGTCAACGAGCTGAAAACACCGCCACCGCGTCCGCCACGCCCCAGAGTCAACGACGATATTGGTTTTTCTATTGAACGGATTGCTATTGTGGGCACCCGCAGTGCGCCCCGTTCAGTTGTTGAATCTCCGGTACCTTTAGACATTATTGCCGGAGATGCACTACAGGCGCAGGGCAGCACAGATGTATTAACCATGCTGGCCGGCGTGGTGCCGTCGCTGAATGTTAACGACCAGCCCATTAACGATGCCGCCAGTCTGGTTCGCCCGGCAAACCTGCGGGGAATGGCAGCTGATCACACGCTGGTATTGTTGAATGGCAAACGCAGACACCGTTCTGCAGTGATCACGTTTTTAGGCGGCGGGCTGTCAGACGGCGCTCAGGGACCGGATATTTCAGTTCTGCCGGCAGGCGCCATGCGTCAGGTGGAAGTACTGCGCGACGGCGCTGCTGCGCAATATGGCTCTGATGCGATCGCCGGTGTTATCAACTTTGTACTGGATAACCGACGTGAGGGCGGGTATATCGCCGGCAAAACCGGGCAGTATTACGAAGGTGACGGAGAAAGCGTACAGTTACAGGCGAATACCGGTCTGGCACTGGGTGACGGTTTTTTTAACATTACGGCAGAATATCAGCAGCAGAATGCGACCAGCCGGTCTGTGCAGCGCTCTGATGCACTGGCACTGACCGAAGCCGGTAATCCCTATGTTAATGACCCCTCGCAAATCTGGGGCGCGCTGGATGTGGGCAGTGATATGAAACTGGCTTTTAATGCCGGCGTGCCTTTGGATGATCACACTGAATTGTATTTTTTCGGCACCGCGGCACGGCGTGCTGTAGATGGCGGCTTCTATTACCGCCATCCGCATACCCGGCTGGGTGTGTTCAGTGATCCGGAGTCGTCAGAGAATAAACTGTTAGTTGCTGATAAAGACGGCATAGGACAGGGGATAGCCTGCCCGGATATTTTCATTACCGGCGCAAATGTGCTGGACGATCCTGCTTATCAGCTGATTGCAGATAACACTACGCCTACAGGGGCAAACTGTTTTGCATTTAATGAGTGGTTCCCGGGTGGTTTTACTCCCCGCTTCGGGGGCGTGATCAAAGACGGGTCTTTATTCGCAGGGATTCGGGGCGAACTGAACAGGCACTGGCTATTTGACCTCAGTGGCAGCGTCGGATACTCCAATGTGCGTTTTCGACTGGAAAACACGGTTAACCCGTCCCTGGGCGATGCGTCTCCTTTATCCTTTTCCCCCGGCGCGGTAAGCCAGGTCGAACGGACGGTAAATCTTGATTTTTCCCGTTTCTATGATGGCTGGACATCCAAACCGGCCAGCGTGGCTGTCGGGTTCGAATGGCGTCGGGAAACCTACGGACAAATCGCCGGCGATGAAGCATCGTGGGTGGAAGGGCCCTTTGCCAACGACGCTTCCCGCAACGATTCCGCCGGCTTCAGTGTGGGTTCCAATGGCTTTCCCGGCTATCAGCCTATGTCTGCGGGCCACTGGAGTCGTCATAACTGGGCCATGTATGCCGATCTGGAGTTACATCTGACTGAAGATTTGCAGGTAGCAACGGCGTTGCGTGGAGAGCATTTTTCAGATTTCGGCTCAACGCTGGACGGCAAGATTAACTTGCGGTACGTCCTCAATGATGTGATTTCTTTTCGCAGCTCGCTGAGCACCGGTTTTAAAGCGCCTACGGTAGGGCAGAGCAACGTCATTAATATTACCACTGCCTATG